>JACBFI010000030.1 GCA_013391385.1 Sediminibacterium sp. Gen4
TTATCCAGCAGCTTAAAAAATCCTTTACTGTCAGATCAAGTCTTGACTATTACAGTAAACTGGCCTTTTCTACTTGAACCTTTCTTGTGTCTTGTCTGCCTGTTTCTTGAACCTTACAACTCAAGTTTGTGTCTGGCTTCATAATCAAAAGGAATGGTTTTGAAGAATCCTGCTTTACCTACTCTTGTGGTTCCTTTTACATGCAATAATACTTCGCGGTTGAAAAGAACGGTTAGTGCATTCTTGAAAATGCCGCGCATATCTACCTGAATACGGGATGGGAGTACAAATTCTGCCTTACGTTGGATATGCATTAAAGTATCCAATTGGTATTTACCTAGATAATGATTATCGATATAAATGTCTGCCTCAACCTTCCTTAGGTCAACGCCAAATGCATTCGGGTTGTAGTATACCAAATCCATGCTGAGGGTAGACTTCTCAAAACCCAATTTTTCCAGTTTAACGTTTTTCACATTCCGGTAGTCAAAAGCCTGGGGTTTCTGACAGGCGAATAAAATGAAGCTGGTCAAGAAAATGAATAGGAGATACTTCACAATTTCAATTTGGTGCAAATTAGCGGATTGTAGGATTAGGGGCTTGCCATTTATCAATCTGCTAAATAGGGGTTGTGGGGAGAATGTGAATCGAAGAAAATATTACTGAGTTATCTTTATCAAAGAAAAAGTCATTGAATTGTTTCGGAAGGAGCGAAGGTGACTTTTTTGGTAACGATATACTACTTACCACAAGCCTTCATAACTTATTATCAGTTAGTTATTCTACGTATTATCTCTATTTCTACGCTTTACGATTTTTTATAACGATACGATTGGGTTCGTATGACAACTAGAAAAACACCCGAAATAGCCTATTTCGGGTGTTAAAATGATTAAAGAAATTCTTTAATACATTTGATTACGTAATAACCGATTTTCAGGATTTCAGCAACCCTTTTCAAAATGATCGATATGAAATTACTTCGTTTCATATCAGTAAGTATGTAAACTGTAAATCGGGTCGGGAATAATTATAAATGATTGATTATTAAATGTTTGTTCAAAACAACATTATTATGTTTTGTTAAACAAACATGACATTCTTACAATTTTTAATGTTTGGGTACGTTTATTGGTAGTATTGTATTTGTAAGAGATACCTAAAAGTATCTTACCATTAGTACAAATAATTGTACTAATTCGTAAATTTGTACTACCATTACACTATGCAAACCATGGACGCACATATCAAAATTTCCAGAAATGGAGACAAGATTACTTCTATTTCTGTCCTAACACCTATTTGGAACAAAATATCAGAACATGGCAATTTGATTGTTAGCATACCCATGTTAGGTATTGAGACAATTGCCAAAAATGATGATGATGCTGAAATTGCTATAAAAGAGGCAATTACTTCTTTTTGCATTATTTCCGAGAAATTTGGACAAGGATTGGAGAAAGAATTACAAGCATTGGGTTGGATTGCAATTGACCAAGAAAGCGGTGAGCCTCTTTTAGGTTATAATATTGAAGATACCGATTCCCTTCTTCAACGCATTATGCAAACTGGGGAGGAATATTTAAATCCCCATTTAGAGATTGCATAACTATGCCTGATAACTTTTATCCTTCGGTAGATATTAACTTTATTAATGATCAAGTTTCAAACAGTGGTAAACTTGCAAAAGACGGTATTGTTAAAATTGGCTCTACCACAACCTATGTTATTGAAGGCACTCAGGCAATATTTAAAAGAACAATTTCAGCAAGAGAACTTGAAACAGGCTCTATTTGCTTAGAACAAGCAACTGCAATTGCCCTACGATTTGGATTTTTAGGGCAACTTTTAGAATGGCTTGAAAATAATAGGAACTGGAAAGACGGTGGTTACATAAAAAAATAAACAAAAAGGGCTAAGATTATTTCTTAGCCCTTTTAATTGTATCGGTGGTAACGTAAAAAATAACAATATCTCCTTCATCGGTAACAGTTGTATCTTTTTCTCCCATTTCATATTTACCTTCTAAGGATTTTTCATAATCATCTTCAATACGTTTATTTTCTTGTATTAAGTCTGCCACGGCTTCGGTTTCACTACCATCATTGGGGTCATAGCTATAACCTTCACGAGTAGCGACAGCGTAAACAATTATAGCAATTACCAAAAGTCCAATTAGTAGTCTAATTATTTTCTTCGTCATTTCTTTTTTGACTTTTTATTTGTATTTGCCTTCTTTAGTGGGGTCGAAAGAGCCTTTTTCATGGCTTCCTCAAAAGTCATATTCAATTTTACAGGTGTCTTTTCCTTATCTTTCTTAGGTAACTTCATTACTCTAAGATAAAATATTTATGGAAGTTCTAATTACTATCATGCTAGCTGTATTATCTGGTTTAGCTTTCATTATCTATAAGAAACCTGAAATAGCATTTAGCCTTCTTCATAGAGCTTTTTACATTTGGGGTATAATATGTTTTTGCGTTTTGTTTAGCTTCAAGTTAAATTCTTTTGAATTACAGAGCGTAATAAGAAGTATTGAAGGCTTATCTACAGAGTCGGTAATGGATAAATTTGGAGCGGATAAGTCTATCAAAATAATAAGAGACAAAATTGACTCTTATGAAAGATTGTATGTTATTTGGTTTTCATCCGTTTTTATTTTTGCTGCGGGACTGATAGGTCTATATTTTTTTTCAACCTTCATGTTAGCGCATAAGAAAGAAGCAAATAAGGCAGAAGACGAGACCGTATAAGAAGCCTCTTATAAATAATATTAGGATATAATTTCTCTTCACTTTTTTTCAATTAATTGATTGTAAGTAAGCCTTCCTTTTGTATTAGAAATAGCCATCTCGAACCTTTCAGCATCGGTCATTTTACGGCTGTTAAAACGGTAGGAGGTTTCAGCACAATAGCGGTGCAGGTGCTTAGGGCTAACTTGGTGGTATGTGCCGAATATGGTACGCTTAAAAACAGAGAAGAAACCTTCCACGCTATTTGTATAAGCTATTCCTCGTCTAAATTCTTGGGCTAAGTGGTTAACTGCTTCATGTGCTTGAAACTCTTGGTTAAGTCCTACATAGCCACTATGTGAATCAGTAATAACCACAGCAGAAGGGGCTACGTGTTGCCTAACTACTTCTTTAAAGGTATTTGTACCTATTACAGTTAGTTTGGCTTTACCATCCCTTTCTAATAGCCCCATAACTGCTACTTTGTTATCCTTGCCGCTTTCTTGGTGCTTCTTACGTCTTGAACGGGTCATTTTATCCCATTTGCCACCTACATAGGTTTCATCTACTTCCACTACGTTATCCATAGCCACATCTGGTTCAGGATCACCCATAAGTAGCCTAATACGATGCTCAACAAACCATGCTGTTTTCTGTGTCACTCCTAAGTCTCTGGCTAATTGGTGAGAAGAAACACCTTTCTTGTGTCCGGTACATAGATATAGAGCCGCCATCCAAACAGATAGTTTAACCTTTGAGTTTTCAAAGACAGTTCCAACGGTTACCGTGAAATTCCTTTTACATTGGCTATCTTTACAACGGTATCTTTTCCCGTCTTTCAGCTTATAGGGTTTATTCATGCCACAGAACGGGCAGGTAGGGTTACCACCCCAACGCATCTGCTCCATGTATTCCCGACATTTTGCTTCGTCAGAATACACAGCCATCATTTCTCTTAAATTCTTAAATTCTTCCATATGTCTTTGAATTATCGAAGGGGTTTATTAGTATTATGTTTTACTTTTTTCTTACAACCAAAACTTAACTGTTCATGCTCACTCATTCCGAAGCGTTATGGCTTCAAATAATAACCGTATGCGGTACAGTTACCGCCCCAATAATTGCCGTTCTTATTACTATTTGGTATCAGAGAAGACAAGCCCTAATTGACGCTAAAACAAGCATTTTCATGGATTTGGTTTCTTTTCGGTATTATCAGCCGATACCGTGGCAATTTTCGGTCGCCTTAAACCGTATAGACGTAGTTTATCATAAGGAGGAATCAATTTGCCGTCTTTATCACGAATACTACGATTTAATAAATAGGGATTTGAGTCAAGCTGTTGAATCTGATTGGACAAGGATTGATGAAAAGAAGGTTGCTTTGATAACGGCAATGGCTCGCCATCTTGGTTACAATCAGATTGACCAGATTTACCTTCAACGCTACTATCAGCCGAAAGGGGTATATGATGACTATTTAGGGGACGTCCAGTTAAAAACGACGGCATATCAGTATTTTCAATCGGGGAAGGAAATGAACTCCCGCATAATTGCCCGAATGGACGAGAATGAAGAGGACTCGGATAATTTAACCCGAACATCCGATTAATAAGGCTATCTATAAATTTCATTATTTAGGATTTAAAAGTGAAGGAGGAGAGAACTAAAAAGAGTAGCAAAATGACTTAAAGTAAAATTTGAAGTCTCTTAACATTATGGAGGAAAGAAAGAAGATAAAACTAAAGCCCTTAGATTTGGCTTGTGGTAACTTGTATATTGTAGCCACTTTTTTTATAAAATCGATTCCTAAATAATTTAGTTTTTCCATAAAATGTATGGCAACTCTTATTCGCTATTTTATTTAGACTTTATGTAATTAAATAACTAATTGATAAACAATTTATTATATTTCTTAATTAAATTAGTAAATGATATTAATTTGTACTCATTTGCAATCATTTATGCTCATTTTTGATTTTTGTTAGTTTTATATTATGCATACTAATTTATTAATTGAATATCAATATTTTGGAAGTATTAACTACATTAATACTTTGTTTCATTTTTCAAATATTGAATTTGAAGTATATGAAAGCTTCCAAAAAATGAGTTTTCGCAATAGAATGGTGTTGGCGGGTAGTAATGGGCTGGTTACCTTATCTGTTCCGTTGGAAAAAGGGCGTGACCAAAAGCAGCCCATTCGAGATGTTCGTATCAGTTACTCACTGCCCTGGCAAAAACAACATTGGCGGACTATCGAGTCTTGTTATAACCGGTCTCCTTTTTATGAATTCTATCGGGATGGGTTGGAAAGGATCTTTACTTCCAGACCTGTGTACCTGCTCGACCTGAATCGGGATATCCAACAGTGGTTATGGAAAGTGTTGAAAGTACCGGCGGACTTTTCTGAAACCTCATCTTTTCAAACCCAAATGCAGGAAAACAACTTTGATGCACGGAACCGATGGATACCCAAAAACTTCCAATCAGATAATTGTTCCATCCGCTATCGGCAGGTATTTGAAGACAGAATCGGCTTTCAACCCAATCTCAGCATCTTGGACCTCTTATTTTGTATGGGTCCTTCGGCTCATTCGCTCCTGAAAGGCAACGTTTTATCCATTTAAATAATCTTAGGTCAGAATAGGGCTGAAGCCTTAATTTTAAACCTTTGTAACCCATTGTTGTCAATGTAGTGTTTGTGTTGAGTTCCCTACTAATGAATACTAGAAAATTACTACTCTTAATGCTGCTTTTTTGCAGTGCCGGCGCTTTATACGCGCAAGAGTTCTCTAATAAGGGAAAAGAGTTCTGGATTGCGTATCCGGCACATATTAATGGAAGTATCAATGCTAATAGTTCTGTGATGGGACTTTATATTACCTCTACTGTTAATACAACAGGCTCAATCAAGTTAGGAGGAGGAAATACTATTAATATCACTGTTACTGCCAATCAGGTTACAAAAGTCTTTTTAGGTTCTATCGCTAATATGGATGCCAGTAGTAATGATGTTTACCTAAATATGGCCGATGGTGTTAAAAGTAATGCAGCTATAAAAATTACTACAGTTGATCCTGTTGTTGTTTATTCACATATCATTCAAAATCGAAGAAGTGGAGCTACATTGACATTACCAACACCTGTTTTAGGAAATGAGTACATCGTTCCAAATATGAATTCAGTTGGTACAGCAAACCAGAAGCAGAATAATGGTAGTGACGGTGGAATAGGTGAATTGGTTGTAGTAGCGACGCAAGCCAATACTGTTGTAGAGATTACGCCAACAGTCCAAGGTTTTTCAGGAAGACCCGCGGGACAACCCTTCCAAGTCACTCTTTTAAATCCGGGCGATTGTTATCAGTTTCAATCAGTATTGAATGGTGATATTTCTGGTACCAAAGTGCGTTCGATCTCCTCAGGTCAAGGTGGGTGTAAACCCATTGCTGTTTTTTCAGCTTCAACATGGAGTGCTTTTGATTGTACGATGCCTGACGCTTCCGGTGGAGATAATCTTTTTCAACAAGTCTTCCCCACAAGATCTTGGGGAAAACAATTTGTTACGGCTCCCTTTATTAATCGTCAAGAAGATATTTATAGAATATTTGTCCAAAACAGTAACGCCGTTGTTCAAGTTCAAAACAATGGGGTAGTTACTACCTTAACAAGCAGTTCTTTCAATAGTAATGGTAACTTTTATACTTACAGAAGTGCTAATCCTATTATTATTAATGCTTCAGACCCCATACAGGTTGTACAATATATAACATCTCAAACCTGTAAAACAGGTTGTGCGATCGCCATCAATAATCCGGCTTGTCAGGCAGACCCTGAAATGGTGATATTGAATCCAGTAGAGCAAACATTGAATGATATCACTTTTTTTTCAGCCCATCAGAATTTTGTTCCCTCAGGTCAAACTAATGTTACGCAGCACTATGTCAATGTGATTATCAGTAAATCTTTTAAGAACTCTGTCAAAATTGATAACGCTCCCCCTGTTGGTCAGTTTATCGATATTCCCAATAGCAACTATTCTTATTTGCAGGAAAATCTAACAAGCTCATCGGGTGTTAATCCGGTTCATAGGATCACAGCTGATTCTAGTTTTTCTGCGATTGTGTATGGTTATGGGGAAGTAGAGTCATACGGCTACAATGGAGGTACCAACGTTAAAGATTTCAGTCGGCAAGCCTCTTTTAATAATCCTTACTCTCGTATCGATTCAGCGGTCACCTGTATCAATACTCCGGTTCAATTTTCTGTTCCACTTGGGTTTCAACCTACCACCTTAAGGTGGGATTTTAGTACCGCACCTAATATCGCTCCCAATTCCGGTATTGGTCCAATAAATGCCCCCGTTGCAGATAGTACGCCACTTGTAAGCGGACAACGTTTATATTATTTTAGTACCGGTAAGACATTTCAGTTTTCTTCTGCCAATACCAATTCATTAAGAGATACTATCAAATTATATACCACTTCAGCTACACCTGATGGTTGTGGTAGTACTGATCAGGTATTTACCATTCCGGTTAAAGTGAATAACAAACCCATTGCTGATTTTACTATCACATCTACAGGTTGTGTTGCTGATGTGGTTAGTTACAACACGCCCAAGTCATCCGGAGTAAGATGGCTTTGGGATTTGGGTAATGGTAGCAATCTGGATCTAACCACAGAAACACATGGAGTTGTGTATGCCCAACCTGGAAATTACAATGTAAAACTTCGCACGATTTCAGATATTGGTTGTATATCGGAAGAAACCACCAAAGTTTTAACCATCACCACGAAACCAGTTGCCAATTTTAATTTCTCTGCCGTACGTTGTACGGATACAGATATCACTTTTACAGATGCTTCTACCAGTCAGGCAGGTGCCATTACTAAATGGACTTGGGATTTAGGTGATGGAAAGGGAAACATTGTAGCCACCACCAATGCACAACAAACCACAAAATATACTACCACCGGTGGTAAGACTGTTAGTTTGCAAGTAGAAACATCATCCGGTTGTAAAAGTGATGTCTTTATTCCTGCCACACTTCCCTTTGTTCATCCATTACCTCAACCGGGATTCATTTTACCTGAAGTCTGTTTGAACGATGCCAGCGCACAGTTTACAGATACCAGTAAAATTTCCGATGGCTCTGAAGCTCAGTTCACTTATCTATGGAATTTCAATGCAGGAACACCTGCGGTAAGTCCAGCGCCGAATATTACCAGCAGTACACTCAAGAATCCACAGGTGAAATACAATAAATCCGATAATTATTCGGTATCACTAAGGGTCACTTCAAAAGATGGATGCGTGAACACCATCACTCAAAATTTCACCGTTAACGGGTCTATTCCGAAAGCAGATTTTGAAGTACAAATGAATAATGTACTCTGTGCTAAAACCCCGGTTGTTATACTGAACAAGTCTACGGTTGATTTTGGCTTTGTCACCAAATCTGAAATTTATTGGGATCGGGTGAATAATCCTGCCGTATTTCAAACGGATGAAACACCGGCTATGAATAAAGCATACAATTACAAGTATGCGGTGTCCAATACTGCCGGACAAAACTTCAATATCCGCATGGTGTCTTATTCGGGTGGTAATACTTGTGTGAGTGAAGTAACAAAAACCATTACAGTACATCCCAATCCATTAGCTGCATTCACCGTATCGGCGGCGGATGTATGTTTTGATGAACCGGTATCATTCATCGATCAAAGTGCTGTGAGATCGGCGGTATTACCCACCAGATGGGTCTGGGATTTGGGGAAAGGCAGTACTTCATCTATTCAGAATCCGGTACGAGCTTATAAAGATTCCGGTTCATTCAACACCACTCTCCATGTGTATAGTGCTGCCGGTTGTGGTAGTGATACAGCAATGGTTACTTTAACCATTTATCCGCTTCCGGTATTAGTCATGGGAACACAACGGGTAACGGTATTGGAAGGTGGTCAAATCAAATTGAATCCGGCTTTCGTCTATGGAAATGATCTCAGTTATTTATGGACGCCGTCATCCTTTTTGAGCAGCGATACTGTATATTCTCCTGTCTCCAAACCGGTAGATGATATTCGATATACATTTACGGTAACGGGTGAGGGGGGATGTTCGGTCAGTGATACGATTTTTATCAAAGTGTTAAAATCGCCGGAAATACCCAATGCATTTTCACCCAATGGTGATGGTATCAATGATACCTGGGATATTAAGTATCTTGAAAGCTATCCCGGTGCAACCGTTGATGTATTTAACAGGTATGGACAAATTGTTTTTCGTTCTTTTGGATATAACAGAGCTTGGGATGGCAGGTCACAAGGTCAGGTATTACCCATTGGAACGTACTATTATATCATTAATCCCAAAAATGGTAAACCGATATATACCGGTTCCATAACGATTATCCGATAACATGAATCGATTGAAAATATATGGATTGATAATAGGGGTTTGTTTGACTGTTGTTGCAAATGCACAACAGCGACCTTACTATACCCAGTATATCATGAATAATTATATCATCAACCCGGCTGTTGCCGGCATTGAAAATTATTGGGATGTAAAAGCTTCTCACCGTATGCAGTGGGTTGGTGTACAGGATGCACCGGTAACTACTTATATCACCATGCATGGACCTTTGAAGAAAAATGATTTTGGATGGGAAACTGCTACCAGTATGCGCGCCAGAGGAGAGAATCCACGCGGACAAGCTTATTGGCAAAGTTATCAGTCTGCCGAGCCGCATCATGGAATTGGATTTACGATGTTGAATGATAAGACCGGACCTTTGAATCGCTTTGCCGCTTTTGGTACTTATTCTTATCACTTGGGTATTTCTCCTACTACGAGTTTATCAGCAGGTGTTTCAGCAGGGATCAGTAATATGAGTTTAGATGCTTCTAAACTCAATTTTGGTTCTACAACTGTAGATCCTGCTGTTGCGGGCAGTGGATTGATAAATCAAATAAGACCAGATATCAGTGCAGGATTATGGTTGTACGCAAAAGATTATTTCATAGGGGTATCTGCACAACAAATTGTTCCGCAAAATGTAGCATTCTCGAATAATACTGTGTATGTAGAAAAAGGGAAACTCGTACCACATTTATTTTTTAGTGCCGGTTATCGAATGCAGTTATCACAAGATGTCAGTTTATTGCCTTCCACACTTATACGTTATGTCTCTCCATTACCCATTGGTTTTGATCTGAACGCCAAGTTTATGTACCAAGATCTTTTATGGGTAGGAGGTTCTTATCGTTATCAAGATGGATTTGCCGGAATGGTGGGATTGAATGTTAGTCACAATATCAATATTGGATATTCTTATGACCTGCAAACCTCAAGACTCAATACCGTGAGTAAAGGAACGCATGAAATATTAATAGGGTTTCAATTGGGAAATAAATATGGAGATTGGTGTCCGCGTAATCTCTGGTAAGATTAGAGTCTGGCTTTCTTCAAAATTTTTATGGTAACATTATTGTCTTGCACCCATTGTTGAAGTAATTGTTGTTGATACCGGTCTATTAACATTCTTTTCTTTACCCATACAGAGTCATACTCACTGAAAGCAGCAGGGTAGGCCAACTGATCATTTTTTATCTCCGAGATCATCAAACGATCCAGTATCGCCAAGATTTCAGACGGATCTTTTATGATGATCTTTGTCTCCTGCTCACTACTCTCTTTTTCTTTTCTTTTTTCTTCAACGACCGATTTTTTGATTTGGGGTTTTTCCGGTGATGGCGGCTGAACAGTTTTTAGTTTTTTATCCAGCTTTTCAAAAGCAGCTATCATTTTTTCCAATGATTCCAGACTGGACGGAATGATTTTCTGTAGATTTAAATCTTCAACAGCTTTTATCGCCATTTCAACTTCTTTACTGATTTTTTCCTGTTCTGTTTTACTCAATAAACTCGCTTTCATCTCCTTTGCGATGGTCAATTTAGCTTCCTGCAAATCTTTTTCCATTCGCTGCATGTCCTTTTCATATTCCTCTTTAAAAGGTTTGCGTACATAAACGGGCATGGTGCTGGTGTCTAGTGTTTTATACGCCTGCTTCATTTCCTGCTCTGCTTTTTCTATTTTAACCAGTTCGTCTTTCCAGTCAGACAATTCCCAATTTTTTTCTGTTTGTATTTTTTGAAAAGCACCTTGTAATGTTGCGGGTATTTGTTGAATGGCTTCTCTTACTTCTTTGCTATTTAATGATGCTTCTATTTCTCTTGACGCCAGCTCTAGGTTTTCACTCATTTCCTTTTTCAAAGAATTGGATAAAAAGAAAGCGGGATTGAATAGGGGATTGGTCACTTTCACGGCCATAGGTTCTATGGCAACGGGTTGCACTTCTCTTACCCGATTCATGATCGTTGTATCTGCAACTTTTGGTAAGGTCTCTGCAGCGGTCTTTTTCGACTGAGTAGGATGAAACCAGGCAACTGAACTTAAGATACCGGTTACCAGTAAAAATGATAAGAGCTGTTTCTTGTACGTAAATCTGTTTTCATGTGCACCGATCATTCGCTTTACCCTGTTCAATAATTCATGTTGGTGTGAGCCTGCTGCAGCGATTACCAATGCAGGTGTGGCTTGCAGTTGCGCCATTCTCAATAAGGCCTCAGCATAGGTAGAAGCACTGTATTGAAATTGTAATACCCAATCATCGCAACTATTCTCTCTTTCTTTACGGATATGAGCCGAGAATAATCTGGTAAAAGGATTAAAGAACAAACTGATCTCTGCAACAGATAACAAAATATTGACGAGATAATCATATCGTTTGATATGTGCCAGCTCGTGTAATAAAATGGCTTCTAATTGTGCTACTGTTAAATGGTTGATACTTGCTACCGGTACCAGTATCAATGGTTTTAAAAAACCAATGGTAAGAGGAGACGCTATTTTCTCTGATAAAAATATGCGCACTTCTCTTGTAATACCTAATTGTAGGGCAGTATCTTGTACAAAGACCCGCCAGTTAGCAGGCATTTTCACCAGTCCATCTTTTCTTATTTGTAGTGTATACCGATAACCGATGATCCATTTGACAGATAAGAAGATCATCAAGATTAAATAGGCTGCGGATAAATATGGCAATACTTGTTCTGCCCATATCATCAATTTTAGAATAGTGGATCGAAAACCGGTTCCGGGTGGTACAACGGTAGTGATGGTTCCGGATGCCGTTCCGTCAACAATGGGTGTCCATTGTTGATAGGCACTGTAATAAAAGAATAAAGTGATGATGAACCAGATAAAACCAATGCTTTGTAAAATAACGGCCAGACTATATTTTACAGAAGCCCTAGGCTTGGCGAGTGATGTAATCAGTAGATACAATAGCCACAAAATCGCCATCTGCCATAAACTATTCGCAATGGCATAACCCAGAGATTGTAGAAAAATTGATTGAAAAACGGGGAGCATTTTATTGCTTTTTCAAGTTATCCAATAGCTTTTGGATCTCTTCCAATTCTTCTTTATTCGGTGTTTGGTTACCCAATGCCTGCATCACCAGTTGACTGGAAGATCCTCCAAACAATGAGCTGATCATTTTACCAACGATCTGTTGCTGTGTGCTTTCTCGACTGATATTGGCGCGGTAAATATGTGTCTTACTACTGTCGTCTCTCTTTACAATACCTTTTTCAAACATGATCTGCATGAGTTTAAGGGTAGTGGTATAACCCGCATCCTTGTGCTCACTCAATATTTCATGTACTTCACGAACAGTAGCAGTTCCTTTGTCCCATAAAACCCGAAGTATTTCCAGCTCACTTTCTGTGGGCTTAATGTTCTTAGCCATGCTTTACGATTTAATTCGTAAGCAATTTACGAGGTTAGTCGTAAATGAACAAGAAAAGTTATGTTAAGAGTGAGGCGTATGGCGAATAGGTTATAGCGTATGGCTGATAGCTAGTAGTATTCATTTTTCTATCTCCTATCAACCATTAGCCATACGCTATGAACTATACGCCATTAACCATCCGCCACTTTCTTATACACCCCAACCCCATACGCCGCAATCTTTTTAAACCGGAGTTGTTCTTTCTGGACATTGGCTCGATAATACGGTTTGAAAAGGCCTTTGTTATCTAAAAAACCAATGGTGCAGGAGTAGGGTAGACTGTCTTTTTGGATGGCTACGATGGGTTCTTTGCCTAAGTTGGGAATGTTGATGGAGTCGGTGATGCGTAATTCTTTGTATTGCATTCGTACCGTGTAATGAAAACGGCGTTCTGTTTCATACAGATGGACTGCAAATTTCCAGTTGTTGAATTCATCCGGTACTTTTTGTTGGTGAGATGCAACAGCTTCTTTGCGAACAGTGGATCGTAGTTCTGATATCGAGTCAGCTGGTATGATAATAGCTGCTTCTTCGGGTGATTTCGACTTGTCAGAACTGCTGTTACAACCAGCAATAAAAATGATACATAACAGAGAGGTGCCGATTATTTGTTTCACGATAAATGTGTAATTGTTTAAATAAGAAGAAAATTAATATGTTTTTCTTGAAATCATCAAATAGGTTGTATAAATTTAATAACCCTCGTGAACTGACTGATACTTTCCCCCTTGTATCATTTACTCAGAAAATATTGTTATCATCAATTTCAATTGTATGCACCTATTCACAAGGAGCAGCCTAATGCTGTTATGTATTTTTTGTTTGTTTGGTTTTGATACAAAAGCGCAAGAGAAAGCACTTCACTTGCGGAATGCATATGAAGTAGCAAAGGAACTATATAAGTTTAATACACGTACATCCAACTTTAGTGATAGTGCACAACAAAAGCTTCTGGGTAGTCTGATTTGGTATGCTGACTTGCAAGATAATTTCTCAGAAGGAATGTATACCGAATTGTCAAAGAGATTGAGTAGCTATACGATACTTAAAAATGTATTTGCAGATATTAATAATCAGATTTTATCCATCGAGTTTATATTTGATAGTACCAAAACTGTAGAGGTAAATACTCTCATAAACGCGCTGAATTCAAAGATTGGAAAAGAAGTCCAAAGTCTGTATAAAGATTATGTAAATAGCAATGAAAAAAGGAAGCAACTCCAAAAAGAAATCGACGAAAAAGAGAAATCACTTGTTATTCAAAACAATGCTAAGCTGGCCATTGCGACCAAAATAAATGAATCAAAATATAAACTTGACGCGATAGAAGATAGTATTTCGAGAACAACTATTCAGTCTTCAATTTCTACGGATTCAATGAATCATCTGACGATCGAAAAAGAAATAAGGCAATTAGAGGATATTATTGATCAAAAAAGTAAGGGCAAAACACGAGAAGATTCTATTTTGATAGAAAGCCGATCACAACTGAGTACATTTATCAATAAGAATAAAACTGCACTGGCTGATTTTTTATATGCGCTCAATAAAAAGACACATAAAGTAGATCCGGGAATTCTTTTACTAGAAAACTCAATTCAAGCATTCAATCGATCCAATCAATTACAGGAATTTTCGATTAATGTACAAGGGAATACTACCCCTCAAAACATATTTTCATTGCCAAGCCAATCTGAAGTAATTGATGCTTTAGCTATTTATTTGTCGAACAGAATTAAACAAGAATCGGTAATGTGGTTCTTTGAGACCATCACTAAGAATATGCAGCAGTATGATCTGGTAAAAATCTTCTTCCCCTCCACGCTTAAGTTATTATTAGGTAATGAGCCGTATGATATACCAAATATGGGAGCCCAATGGCAATATGCACTTTCCAAAGATTTTATTCAAATGCCTAGAGCTGCTTTGACCAGCCCATGGATAAACAGTAAATTATGGAAACCGAAACAGTTAAATTATTTAAAGGAGATTGAGTGGGGATGTGCATTAGCAGATTTAGTAATGAAACAATATTCTTATCAGGATGTAATTAAGGAATTGTATTTAAAATCCAAATCTGTTAAAACGGATAAAACAAGTAAAAATTCTTCTGATGAGTCTTTATTTACTCAATATATCACTCTTTTATATGCACTGAATACAGAATTGATTCTTGTAGGGGCTGATCAAAAAGGGAAATTGTTGACCTATGAAGATTATCGGAAACTAAATGGCGAGGAACTGGAAATATTGTTAAGTCTGATCGATCTTAAATATGATAAAGTGATTTCTAAAATCATTTTTAATAAGTCTTCATTTACTTTTAAAAAAGCTACTGTTACTGCAGAAATGATCAGACAATTCTTCGGATCTATAAAATCTGCCATTGCACAAGTTGAGCAAACAAAAGTAGCCGAACAGACTGTGACAAATACTAAAGACTGGTTTTATACGAGTTATAATGTATGGACTGCTTTTAATCAACTTTTTGAAGTATTCAAACAATTCAATAGCCTTTCACATTTCAAAGACGAAAGAAAAGATGATGTAAGTAGATTACTCAGTTTTTCAACTTCTATTTTCGAATCTTACCAATTGATCAGTAAGAAGAATTTTGCGGGAGCTACATTGACCGTCACAGATATAATCATACAGCTTATTTATAGTGGTAAGGATTCGACCTATCAACTCAAACTTGATTCTGCTCTAATGAAGAAAATACTGGATATGGCTAGGTTAAAGGAAAACGATAAAAGTGGCGACGATAAAACTGAGCAGCAACAGAATGATATCTCAAAGAAAAATTATACAAACTTCAGTGTATTTAAAAAATTGATTACAGATAAAGAAATCGATAGTAATTTTTTGTTTCGATTTGATTCTGATTCTATCATTGAATTTAAAAGAAATAGTCCTATCGCTATACTTGTATTTGAGAAAGACCGTCATGCTATACAGATGATCAAAAAGATAAGCGGCTTTTTAAATGATGCGGCGCTTGCCATAACAGATAAAAAACTGGCAAAAGTTGTTGAATCTTACGCCATGCCTGCGGGATCTTATAAAAGAAAAAGAAACGCATGGTGGTCAGTAGATCTCAATGCTTTTGCCGGTGGTTATTATGGTTGGGAAACCAGCTCGCTTAGTAATAGTAAAATACAAGGGAATGCTTATGGGTTTACGGTTCCCATCGGATTCTCACTGAGTAAAACCTTCGGTAGAAGAGTACCCGCGAAGTCAACCATTCAGGATGATGCGGTCTTAAATCCTGATAAAATCAAAGTTGGAAAGCATCATTTATTTGGGAGAGGTAAATTTACTAGCACTTTAATGTTCAGTATTGTTGATCTAGCTGCACCGGTTTCTTACAGGTTGTCAAACAATAGTACCACAGCAAATCCTCATCAGTTTAAGTGGAGTCAGTTATTAAGTCCGGGTGCACATATAGGTATCGCCATCCCATCTTTTCCATTGGTCTTATCTGGTGGTATCATGTTCACCCCACAACTCAGAAGTTTTGCAACTGAGCCTAGACAAACAAATACCCTTCGTAAATATATTGGTATCATGTTCGATCTTCCTTTGTTTAATCTTTGGGAGCGTAAAACAATTATATCTTCGCCGAAATAAAAAAAGACCCGATGCATCGGGTCTTTTTTATTATTGATCATTTTGTTTTACTTCTTATCCTTCTTCAAATCAACTTTCACACTTACATTCTCTTTACCATCTAAATACATAGAGAATTGTTTGGTAACATCTTCAGAAAGTTCTTGTCCGTTGATAATGATCTTACCATCTTTAACTTCTACCGTTACATTATCATCTGAAGTCAGACCTGCATTTTTTAATTCATTGATCAGGCCATCCACATTGATCTCTTCTCCATTTACAGTCATAGATGCACTGTTATTTCCATCAGTAGCTTTGATCTCGATTCTTTTCTCAACTAATTCTTTATTCGTATCCGCACCATGCAATTGTGCAAGGGTAGGAGCAATCACCAGAGAAACAATCGACATCAATTTGATCAGGATGTTCATAGATGGACCAGAAGTATCTTTAAATGGATCACCAACAGTATCACCGGTTACAGATGCTTTATGGGGTTCAGATTTTTTATAGTACATCTCACCATTGATCTCAACACCTTTTTCAAAAGATTTCTTCGCATTATCCCAAGCACCACCGGCATTGTTCTGGAACATACCCATCAGTACGCCACTTACAGTAGCACCTGCCAGGAAACCACCCAATGCTTCAGCACCCAGTAAGAAACCAATGATCAATGGAGATACGATGGCAATTGCACCCGGCAACATCATTTTTTTGATCGATGCTTCAGTTGAAATAGCCACACACTTATCATACTCAGGCTTTCCGGTTCCTTCCATGATACCGGGAATGGTACGGAACTGACGACGCACTTCTTCCACCATTGACATAGCCGCTTGTCCAACCGCACGTATCGCTAATGAAGAAAAGATGAAAGGAATCATGGCACCCACAAACAGTGATGCCAATACTTTTGCTTTATAGATATCGATACCACTGATACCGGCAACACCCACAAACGCTGCGAACAATGCCAATGCAGTTAAAGCCGCAGAAGCGATGGCAAAACCTTTACCGGTAGCAGCAGTGGTATTACCCACAGCATCCAGTACATCTGTTTTTTCACGCACTTCTTTTGGTAATTCACTCATTTCAGCGATACCACCCGCATTGTCCGCAATCGGACCAAATGCATCTATCGCTAATTGCATGGCAGTAGTGGCCATCATACCGGCAGCAGCAATCGCTACACCATATAATCCTGCACACTCATAAGAACCCCAGATACCACCTGCTAATACCAGGATCGGTAAGAAAGTAGATTCCATACCTACTGCCAAACCTCCGATCACGTTGGTAGCATGTCCGGTAGAAGACTGACGAATGATCGACATGACCGGACGCTTACCCATTGCGGTGTAATATTCGGTAATGATACTCATCAAAGTACCTACAGCCAAACCTACCACAATAGCGCCCAATACACCATCACGTGTAAACTCAAGACCACGAAGTGTCATGGTTTCAGGTAATATATAATATACCAAACCTGCACAAGCAGCGGCAGTTAAAATGATTGAACCCCAGTTACCCATATTCAGGGCTTTCTGAACATTGGCGGTATTGATACCGGCTGCATCGCTTACACGCACAAACCAAGTACCTACGATAGAGAATAAAATACCTACACCCGCAATCAGCATCGGCAATAGGATAGGAGCATAACCACCAAAATTGTCTATTGAAACCGTTTCTTGCCCCAATACCATCGTTGCTAATACAGTAGCTACATAAGAACCAAACAAATCTGCACCCATACCTGCTACATCACCCACGTTATCACCTACGTTATCAGCAATGGTGGCAGGGTTACGAGGATCATCTTCCGGAATACCGGCTTCTACTTTACCTACTAAGTCAGCACCAACGTCGGCAGCTTTGGTATAAATACCACCACCCACACGTGCAAACAAGGCAATAGATTCAGCACCTAAAGAAAAACCCGTTAATACTTCAATGGTCTGAAGCATTTCAGCAGAATTCGCTGCTGCTTCTGGAGCAAATACCTGCTTTAAAATCAGGTAAACACCACCCAAACCTAATACAGCTAAACCGGCAACACCCAGTCCCATAACTGCACCACCGGTAAATGATACATTTAAGGCTTTTGAAAGACTGGTTCTGGCTGCCTGCGCAGTACGAACATTGGCCTTGGTAGCCACTTTCATACCAATATAGCCGGCAACAGCACTACATACAGCGCCCAGCACAAAAGCCAAAGAAATGGACCAATGTGAATGTGGATTGCTGCTGGCCATCACGCCCAATAATAGGGCAACAATTACAACGAAATAAGTCAGTATTTTCCATTCAGCTCTGAGAAAAGCCATCGCACCTTCAGCAATATAATTGCTGATTTCTTTCATACGGTCATTACCCGCGTCCTGCTTGGATACCCAATTAAACTTCAATAATGTGTAGAGGAGACCTACAACTCCCATCGCCGGAACGGCATAAAACAAGATTTTGTCCATAATACAGTGTGTCTGGTAAGTTTATGTTAATTGAAAGTCTGCAAAAATAGGGGGAAAAGGCTAAAAACAACGGTTAGGCTGCTTTGTGTTGAGAATATATCCTATTGAAAAAACTTATTCCTCCAATTCAGTACTATCTATTCTTCCTGTAAAGGCAGAAGAAAGCGCTTTTGCCTTATAAATATTACGGTTGTAACGATTTCCTAGAACAATGATAGTAGCAGAATCTTTAATGTATCTGGTGAAAACGGTATTATTGCCATGCCACCAGCCATTGTGGTATACAATTTCTTCTGTGGGAGAATTTAATAAACGCCAACCCAAGCCATAGTTATGAAATGATTTATTCTCGAAACTATATGGTTGATAAGCAGGTTCTTGTGAAGCTTTGCTTACATAAGTTCCTTCAGTCAGTGCTCTGTCCCACAGTAATAGATCCCTTACAGTTGAATACACATTTTTGTCTCCATAAATACAATCCAACTTCTCGATACCATAAGGAACGTTATTGTAGCGATAAGATGGAACATAATTACCCGTATCTGCCACACTAAAAACATAAGAATCATGCATACCCAAGGGGGTGAATAGACTGTCTTTCATGTAGGTGGGAAAGGACTGTCCCGTCACTTTTTCAATGATCAAAGCCAGTAGTGCATAGTTGGTATTGCTATACCTGAAAGCCCGATCGGGTGCAAAGAGTGGGGCCGGACGATGTTTCATCATATAATCCAACACATCCTGATTGGTGAGGAGTCCCGCTTTCAGGGCAGGCATCTTAATGGTACGTGTTCTTCTGACCCAACGTCCTTTATTATTTTTTACGCGATAAGTTTCTACTTTTCTGTCTACCATGAAATAGACATAATTATTCAATCCACTGCGATGATTGAGTAGTTGTTGTACTGTAATATTTTGATAAGGAAATCCGGGAAAAAATTCATCAACCGTATCATCCAGGTCGAGCTTGCCTTGCTCTCTGAGTTTGAGAATGGCCATGCCGGTAAAAGTCTTGGATACCGATGCCAAATGAAAAGTGGTATTGGGTGTGATGGGAGCTTTGGTTTTGAAATTGCTATATCCTTTATAATCTTCAAATAAGATCTCTCCATTTTTAGCAACCAGTATGCTTCCATTAAATCCACGACTGCCCAATAACTGTTGATACTGCTTTTCAATTTCAGCAGCATACATTGCTTTTGTAGCAGAAGGGATAGCGGTATATGCATTTCCTTCCGTAGCAGAATCCCTATCTGCAGGTTGTGCACTACAGGCCTGGAATAACCCCATCAAAATAGCGATACCAAAGACTCTTACGATCATCTGTTAGTTTTTCTTCGCGGCGAAAATAAACAACAATGTGTTAGTGAAATGGTTAAAACGGGAAAGATTATCCAGAAAATAAAAACATTATTTTCGTTCCATGAGCAAGACCAGTTACCCCAAAGAGCGGATCAATATTTTATTTCTTGAAAATATCAGTGATAAAGCTGTTCAATATTTTAAACAGCAAGGCTATGCCAATGTCAAAAAAATAGCAGGTGCATTGAGTGAAGAAGAATTGGTGAAAGAAGTGAAAGATGTGCATTTATTAGGTATTCGTTCCAAAACACAGATTACTCCTAAAGTTTTAGAAGCGGCTAAAAAATTACAAGCCATCGGATGTTTTTGTATTGGGGTAAATCAGGTAGACTTAAAAGCCGCTACTAAAAAAGGCGTGGTGGTATTCAATGCGCCTTATAGTAATACCAGAAGTGTAGCAGAATTGGTGATCGGTATTTCTGTGATGTTGATCAGAAAAATATCAGATAAAAACATCGCTGCCCATAAAGGTATCTGGATGAAAGATGCCAAAGGTAGTTATGAACTGCGTGGTAAAACCATGGGTATTATTGGTTATGGCAATATCGGATCACAGGTCAGTGTATTGTGTGAAGCCTTAGGCATGAAAGTATTGTTCTACGATACCGAAACAAAACTGCCTTTAGGTAATGCAGTAGCCGCCAAAAACATGAAAGAAGTACTGATGAATAGTGATATTGTTTCTTTACATGTTCCCGAAACACCACAAACAAAAAATCTCATCAACAGAAATAATATCAAGCTCTTTAAAAAAGGATCGATCTTATTGAACTATGCAAGGGGAGAAGTAGTAGACCTCAAAGCATTGAGTGAAGCCATTAAGGAAGGGGTTATAGCGGGTGCAGGTATCGATGTGTATCCATGGGAACCAGAAAAAAATGGAGATCATTTCGATACTCCTTTACAAGGATTACCCAATGTAATTCTCACTCCACATATCGGTGGCTCTACAGAAGAAGCGCAACAAAATATTGGTGAAGATGTGAGCGTCAAATTATTCCAATACCTCGAACGTGGTATCACCAATGGTTCACATACGGTTCCTGCTATTGGACTGCCGCCTGTAGATGGCGCACATCGTATTTTGCATGTACATAAAAATGTGCCGGGTGTATTGAGTGCTATTAATACGGCGCTATCCAAAAATAATATCAACATTGTTGGACAATACCTCAAAACCAATGAAGAGATTGGATATGTGGTATTGGATGTAGATAAGAAACTTTCTAAAAGAGCTGCGGAGCTGTTGAAAGAAGTGAAAGAGACGATTAAGGTGAGAATGTTATATTGATGTCGGATGTCTGATGTCTGATATAAAAACTCCGTGAAACTCTGTGCCGTTACTCTGTGTATCTCTGTGGTAAAAATAACCACAGCGTTTTACACCGAGTGGGTTTGATGGGCCGCGGATTTTTATGATTTTTTATGATTGATCATAATGAATCATAAAAATCTGCGGACTATTAACTTCTTTGTTTACAGCAAGTTTTTTATTTTTCTAATTTCATCAGCATTCGTAAAATCCCTACTGAAATCTTCCGGTATAGCAGGATTCATGTATTCACTCAATGAAGGAATTAAGATGCGTGCAGAAGTGTGAAATTCGGGAGCGCCAGTATAGGCTTTCATGTCTGTAATATTATTGCTGTTGATGCCACTACCCGGCATGATGATAATTCTTCCATCTGCCTGTTCAACCAACTGCTTGATCAACTCTTTTCCATCCGGTGCTTTGGGCTGTTGTCCACTGGTGAGTATTCTTGTGCAACCACATTGAATGATGATCTCCAAAGCCTGCAATGGATCTTTACAACGATCAAAGGCCCGATGAAATGTGACATCCAACGGATATGCCAGTTCTGTTAAACGAGCGGTATTTTCTGCATCAATGGTGCCGTCTTTTTTCAGGAGTCCAAATACCACTCCTTCAAATCCTAACTCTTTACAAAGCAGGATATCTTTTCGGATGATCTCAAGTTCTTCTTCACTGTGGAAATAGTCACCACCGCGCGGACGAATCATCGGAAAAATAGGAATGGATACTTTTTCACGTGTCGTTTTTAAATAGCCATACGATGGGGTAGTACCACCATTGGCATAGTTCTCACATAACTCAATTCTATCGGCACCTGCATTCATGGCCTCAATGGCAGTAGCGGTATTGAATACACAGATTTCTAATGGTAATGACATATATCAGATCAATGGTTTGGCGTCTACTAGAAAATTTTTATCATCGGCGTGACAAACAGCAAAGTTGAATCCTTTTTGTAAAGCATAGCCACCGTATTCGCCCGATTTACTGATGGCAATAAAACCTGCCTGAATAGCTTTGGCTTTATCGATCCCTTTTACTTTCAATAATCTTTCCATGGCTTTTTTACAAGCTGTTTCCGGATCCATTCCCTGACGCATCAACTCTACAATGGTATGAGCCCCACAAATACGAATGATGTCTTCTCCTTGTCCGGTAGCCACTGCAGCACCTACTTCATTGTCTACAAACAATCCGGCGCCAATGATTGGAGAGTCGCCGATGCGCCCACGCATTTTAAAACCCATGCCGCTGGTGGTACAACTGCCACTTAAATTCCCTTTTGCATCTAAAGCGATCATGCCAATGGTATCATGGTTCCAATCACCATTTTCTAATTTTGTAGGAACAAAAGCTTCTTGTCGCTTTGAGTTTTCAATATTGATCACAGGCTTGTACTCACTTTTTTTCAACCAGTTTTGATAGGCTTTTTTGGCGTCGTCAGATAATTCACCCGACTCCAATGGGAATCCTTCTGCCACTGCAAATTGTTGTGCGCCTGAACCGGCGAGCATTACATGTGGTGTTTTTTCCATGACCCTTCGGGCTACAGAGATGGGATGTTTTATTTTTTCCAGGAATAACACACTACCACAATTGAAGTTTTCATCCATAATGCAAGCATCGAGTGTTACATAACCATCGCGGTCAGGGTTTGCGCCTAATCCTACACAACAGTTCAAGGAGGCTTCTGTAACCCTAACGCCTTGTTCTACTGCATCCAATGCTCTTCCACCATTGCGTAAAATTTGCCAGGCAGCTTTGTTGGCAGTGATACCGGCATCCCAAGTAGACAATACCAATGGTTTTTGAGCAGTCATTTTTCCACGAAAAGAAGAAAAGGTAAGAGCCGATAATCCCAACGACCCCAATTGAAGAAAATGTCGACGATGCAGCATGATAATTTATTTCGCCGAATGTAAGAAGATATGTCGGATGTAGGATGGCGGATTTGGGGAATGAAATCAAAAGTCAAAATTAAAAAGTCAAAAGGGAAAGATGAATGGAAAGTTCTTTTTTTACTTTTTACTTTTGACTTATAGACAGTTTTCGAATCATTTCATCGCTCAACGCATCACTGTATACTCCATAGGCATTGATGAGGGTTCCTTTCATGCTATGATCTAGCGATTCTATTACGTATAAAATACTTGAATTGGATGGATCGGTATCCCCCTCAAAACGATGATGGGCTACAATAGTGAATTGAGAAGGGAGTAGACAAATACCCGTGCTGCTACACTTGATCTGATCAAAAGCCAGGTTGAAATCTGTGGTATATCCCTGCTGCTTCAAATCAGCCAATGCATCTACCAGATTGTCGTAAGATTTCATAATAGAAAGATAGTAAGAAATTTCGGATGTAGGATCGCGGATGTCTGATATAAAAAACTCTGTGCAACTCCGTGCCGAACTCCGTTAACTCAGTGGTTATTTTACCACAGGGTAACACAGAGTTCGGCACGGAGTTGCACAGAGTGGTTTTCGTATTTCAAATCAGACATCCGACATCAGCCATTGCTTTATCCCCCAATTCTGCTTTGCTCTTCTGTTGCACTTCCGGTGCTGCGTTTATTGGTTTTGAAGCTTTTGCCAAAACGGTAGTTGAAACTGAGGTTTAGGATACTATTTTCCCATCTGCTGTTAATGGTAGCATCCACTGTTGCATATTTCGCCGTTCCATTGAAACGCTGGATCTTAAATGGATCACGATAGTTTAAGCTGATACGCCCTTTATTGTTCATTACCGATTTGGATACCGCTACCGTGAACATTCCCATGCCCTTATAGATCATTACACCATCAACACCTTTGGTATTGTAGAAACCATTGATCTCTGCATCCCATCCTTTACCCAATTTACTTTGTAATGCTCCGCTGAAATTTCCTGAGTTCACACTAATATCGATCAGGGAATCATTTACAATGCCTTTGAACTGATTATTGAACAGGTTAGCATTCACACTTACAGTCAACCATTTTGTCACCGGCTTATAAAAATTGAATGCGATACCATATTGTTTGCGCGTAGCAATATTTTTTCTGATCAAAAATGTTTCTTTCGTGGTTTCATTCTGCTCAATCACTTCTGAAATCACACCACTGGTATGAGAATAATTCAATGTGGTAGTCAGTGCTCCCGCATACGTGTGCGTTAATTCGATGTTGTTGCTGAATTGCGGCTGCAAATTCGGATTTCCTTTTTGAAAGGTATAGCGGTCTACAATGAATACAAATGGATTCAGGTTTCTGTATTGTGGACGCATGATCCTGCGACCGAAATTCGCACCCAGCATATGCTTTTCATTGAGATTATAACTCAGGTAAAGGGTAGGGAAGAGCTGTCCGTAAGTATTTTTAAATTGAATATTACTGGTCACCTGATCACCCCTTGCATCAGTGTATTCGTAACGAAGTCCGGCTTGCATCGATAATTTTGTACTCAAAGGTGTATTGAGGTTTACATAGGCCGCATATACATTCTCTTTGTAAATAAAATAATTCGATCTGGTTAAATCCGGAACCCGGTTACCATTGATGATGCTGTCGAAACGAATGTTGTTATCGCTGTTTACAAAACTCACTTTCGCACCTGCTTCAAATCTTCCTTTATTTTTCAAGGGTTGAGCGTAATCCAATTTCCCGGCATACACATCAAAGCCGGATGGGAGATAACCTACCAGACTATCTGCTTTGCCTACCAGGTTATTATTGGCATCATAAATACTGTTGATGAAACGCTGGCGATGTTTGTCTTTGTACTGGATATAATCAGCATCAAAACTCAATTCCCTGCCGACAGAATCAAACTGGTGACGGAAATTCAGGTTGCCACTGTAGTTGGTTACATTAGGAGTCATGTTGGTACCACCATAGATAGTAGATTGTAAACTACCTACCGCATCTGTCAACTTACTAATACTGTTGTTATTGAATTCCATCTTGGTTCCAAAACCATTCAAGGTCAATGCAGCAGAAGTTCTTTTGGAGAAAGTATAATCCAAGCCCAGTTTTCCTGAATGTGAATTGCGACTATCCGGCATATATGCACGTTGATCAAAAGTGCCGGTGATATTTTTAGTGGATGGATTGATAAAGTTTCTTAAGATGCTGAATTGTTGAAATGCTTCTCTATAACTGTAATTATAATTACCAAACAGATTCAGTTTGTTGATACGATAGTTCAGATTGGTACCCACACTTGCTTTTGGATATACACCTTGCGCATAACTCGTATTCACGTTACCATTGAAACCTTTGGTCTTGATTTTCTTAGTGCGAATATTGATCACCCCTGAATTGCCAGATGCGTCAAAACGTGCAGGCGGATTGGTCATGATCTCGATCTGATCCAATTGATTTGCGTTCATACCACGCAACATATTGGCCAGGTCTTCACTGCTCATGAATGTTTGACGACCATCCAATAAAACAATCACACCTTGTTTACCTTTCAGGCTGATATTGCCATCTCTATCCACAGCTACACCCGGTGATTTCTCCAATACTTCCAAAGCTGTATTACCGGCATTGGAAGGAGAAGCATCTACGTTCACCACCATTTTGTCGGCTTTCATTTCCAGAAAAGGTTTTTTACTGGTAACGGTTACTTCGCCTAATGAATTGTCCAGCGCTTTTAAGGATAAAGCACCTAGGTTTAAGCTGCTATTATTAGCAGATAAAGTGATGGTATTGGAATAAAAACGCTCATACCCAACACTGCTCACACTTAAGAGGTAATTTCCAAAAGCGATGTTTTCAAAACTGAAAATGCCATTCTTATCAGATACAGCTGCTTTTACCAGACTGGAATCTTTTTGTCTGAGCAGGGTTACTGAAGCGCTTTCGATCGTGCGGCCGATGCCTGTAAGTGTACCGGTGAGGGTACCAGATTGCTGTGCATATGCCGACACAATTGTAGTAGTGATCAAAAGAATGAGGAGGGTAAAATACCTTTTCATATGGTGGTTGTGTTTTGCGATTTACAGTGTAAAACTGTTCCACAAAACCCGTGTATTCAACCGCATAAATATGTGTGTAGGGACAAGTGGTGATTGGAGAAGATAAAGGGTTGACCAGAGTTATCAAAAGCCTTTTCATGTAAATAGTTCACATGAACCCCTGTGATTTAGGGTAGAATCTATGTTGAGAGGGTGTGTTCGGGAATTTTAGTCAGGAATACTTGTTTTTTGTTTTGTAATGAAAACATCATCCTGCCATAGGCCTTCCATTTTCAGCTTTCCATTTTTTCGGAAAAGCTTTCCTTCACCATCACGTTTATCATTTTTCCAGAAGCCTTTATAGTATTCTCCATTACGCCAGGTGTATATCCCAAAGCCATTTCTTTTATCGTCATCATAGTTTCCTTCATAGCGTTCTCCATCTTTCCAGATGAATAATCCGTTACCATTTCTGAAATTGTTTTTCCAGTTTCCTTTATATATACTTCCGGTTTCGTATAGTCCAATTCCATAACCGTTAGCCTGACCCTTTTGTACAATACCGGCATATTCCAGTGGTATATTATTTTTACTGAGGAGTTGTAATACACCGGATGATTCATTCATTTCTTTTCGAAGCGTTAAACGTTCTTCATGTTGAACAGGTTGTTGAGCGGTAGAGTCAAATAAGTCGGGCGTGATATTTATAACCGAAGAATCGGGCAGGGGAGCAATTGGTGAAATGGTTTGATTTTGTTTGGTAGACTGACCGTTATTGCTTGCAGAAGCTAAAGCATCTTTTTTATTTGAAAAGTCATTGGTATCATTGGAAGAATCAGAAGATTGACTTGTAAGCGTTGTATCTTCTTTTTTCGCAGATGAAATCCATATTCCGGTAAGTACACCGGCTCCAAAAATCAGGATCCATAAAATATATTTAGTGTATGTGTGCATGATGACTGAGTTTAGTCTACAAATCTGACTTGTGGATTTTTTTCTTTTCCTAAACCGGTAATTTGATCAATATAGAAGCTAACCATAAGTCCACGACCATGATCAAATTCAAAGCCGGTAGCGCCTCTGGTTCTGAATCGATTTACATATCTAAGTTCAGCCCTTGCTGTTTGCAGGAAGCGATAACCGACCCCCAAATACAAACGATTTTGATTGAATGTATTCCACACTACATTTTTACCCAGATTTAATCCGATTTCATTAGAAGCAGCCGCATAAAGGGTATTGTTTTCATAAAAGTCATTGCCGGTGATCATATAGCGTAATCGATACCGCATACGAAAGCGGGTAAAAAAGCGGTAATTATTATTCGCAGATTGTTCCTGCCATCTTAATTCATACCGGTAACGCCAGGTATGCATCCATTTTCCGTTGCCTGATTTATTATGGTGAAAGAACTGTAATGTAGTTCGCCATTCATTATAGGATGGACGAGTGATATCTTCCGGCTTACCTATGTATTCATTTGTATGCATATAACCTATGGGAGATAGCGACAATCGGGCATACTCTGAAAACTGATAATGGACCCATGGACGAATACTGGTTCTTAAATGGGCGTTAAACATACTGCCCGTATTTAACTCGTTTTTTGTTCTATATACAAAGTCGAGACCGGCGCCCCATTTATTGGGAAAAATTTCATTGATATCTGTCTTATGCCAGAAAACATGATGCGGATAAATCACCTTATTATTTTGGCTATATGCAGTGCTGAGTAATCCTAAAAAAATGATCAGTAGTTTTCTTTTCATCCGCAATTCATTAAGTCTTGTAAAGTCGATACTTAGTTAACAATGATCATGCCGTTTGATTAAATAGAAGTAACTCTGTAAATTAAATTATTCATAATCAAGCAATTAGAATCTTATCCAATGCTAATAGACCTATCATTTTCAAATTTAGTATATTTCCTATAATTAATATTATGTTAAATCGCACACAGCGAAAAGTAGACAGAAAAAAGCCAACGCTTCTATTTAAGAAACTGCGAGTATTAGTATATTGTAGGATGACACTAAATCAAATTGGACTTGCAATAGATATATTAGGAGTTGTATTTTTATTCTTTTGTGGGATGCCATCTGGGTTCATAGAAAATCCTGAAAATGCAGGGAATATTTCATGGGGAGATAATTCAGAATTAGAACAAAAAAGAATTCGTGTAAATAATAATATTATAAAAATTGGCGCTTATACTGGTCTGTCATTAGTATTAATCGGATTTATTATACAACTTATAGCAGCATTCTAAAAATCGTTTTGCTATTTTTTCTTTACCCATATAAAAGGAACAAGTAAGAATAATATATATAGGCATTGCCTTTAGCAATATCAATAATACCTTATCAAATTTCTCGTAATAATTCATTTTCAGCTTTACTCACTCATTCTGTTCAATGAAGAAAATAGTTTGGAATACAGACCTTATCGTTTTACTGCTGTCTTGTTTTGTCTTTATTTTTTGGATGGTCAGTTTATCCATCAATAATGTATATGACTACATGGTTACCGGTGCTTTATATGAACTGTTGGCTTTGCCTACCCTTGCATTGGGTATTGTACTACCGATCATCATTGTATACCGGATGTTTAGAAGATCCTTTAAACGCGTGTTGATCCCTATCCTGTCACTCCTATTTTTATTGGTGACGTTTTTTATGATCTATTTTAAAGATTAATAAAACCAAAACCACAGAGTCGCACAGAGTTTGGCGCAGAGGTACACAGAGGCTTATAATTCTAAAAAACGCTGTGTAACTCCGTTCTATACTCTGCGTAACTCTGTGGTAAAAAAGTGTCTACAAAAAGAAGTCGTTTCCTCTCTCTTCAAAAATCACACACCCTAATAAAATCCAAACCACAAAGTCGCACAGAGTTCGGCGCAGAGTTACACAGAGTTTTAATATTCCCAACACCTCCGTGCAACTCTGCGCCGTACTCTGTGTTACCTCCGTGGTAAAAAAGTCTCTCCCAAAAAAAAGTCGTTTCTTCTCTCACTTCAAAAATCAGACAACCTAAAAGGTGTTGATGCCTATCCTGTCACTCCTATTCCTATTGGTGACATAGCTCATGATGTATTTTCATCAACAATAAAAAAGCCACTTCTCAGCGGCTCTTCAAAACAATAAGGCTGTTCAGTTAAAATGCCTGCCAAATGAGATTGGCTTGTCCAGCATTTTCCCCTGCCTTATCAATAAGTTTCTTTTGTAAAATTAAAAATGCTTTTTTGATTCATCAAAAAAAATTTACAACTGCACCATCTCTCGCGGCTTATTGTTCTCCATCTTTAGTATTACATAGACAAAACCACAGAGTCGCACAGAGTTTGGCGCAGAGGTACACAGAGGAGTCTTAAAATTTTAAAATCTCCGTGCAACTCTGCGCCGAACTCTGTGTTACCTCCGTGGTAAAAAAGTCTCTCCAAAAAAATCCTTTCACCTTTCACCTTTCACTTTTCACATCAGAAATCAGACATCCGACATCTGATATCCGCCATCTCCCATCCCTTCCGTATTTTTACATCCTATGCATATCCTCATTGTCAACAACACCGCCATACCCGCTTTGAAATATGGCGGTACTGAACGCGTGATCTGGTGGTTGGGTAAAGCATTGGTAAAAGCCGGACACCAAGTTTCTTATCTGGTAGCGCCAGGCTCCAGTTGTCCGTTTGCAGAAGTGTATCCATTTGATCCTGCACAGCCTTTCAATCAGCAAGTACCCAAAGACAAAGGCATTGATATCATTCACTTGAATCATACGGTTAATGAAACGCCACTTCTTCCCCATCTCATGACCATGCATGGAAACATGAATGAACAAGTTCCTTTGCCTGTCAACACTGTTTTTGTCTCCCGCAACCATGCAGAACGTTTTTGCAGTGAGTCATTTGTTTGCAATGGTATTGATCCGGATGATTATGGTGATCCTGCTCTTGCGAGTCCTCGCTCCTATATTCATTTCTTAGGTGATGCTGCTTGGCGTGTTAAAAATGTACAAGGTGCTATTGATATATCCAGAAAAGCCAAATGGCCATTACAGGTCATCGGTGGACATCGGTTCAATTTCAACCAAGGTATTCGTCTTACATTCGATACCCATGTTCATTTTCATGGTATGAAAGGTGGAGAAGAAAAAAATCAAATCCTTCGACAATCTGCAGCCATGTTATTTCCCGTTCGCTGGCATGAGCCTTTTGGATTGGCGATTACTGAAAGTTTATATTTTGGTTGTCCGGTTTTCGGCACACCTTATGGTTCTTTGTCTGAGATTGTTACAAAGGATGTTGGTTATTTATCTGCCAGTAAAAAAGAGCTGGTACAAGCCTTACAAAACATCTCTCAATATGATCGTAAACGTTGTCATGAACGAGTGATGGATCAATTCACTGCTACCCACATGATGCAAGCGTATCTCCGGAAATATGAAATCGTTATAAACGGACAAACACTCAACCACCACGCTCCTGTTCTTAAAGAAATTCAAGATGAGAAGTTTTTACCGTTTGGAGAGTAGGATGTTGACGAATGGCTTATCTGTGATTTTTTGATCTTTGATTTCTTGATTTAAATCCAAATCTGTCAAATCAAAAATCAAGAAATCACAGATCAAGAATTCAAAGATCAAACTTATTCCCCGGTTACTCGAATAATTCTCCCAGGTCCTTCAACAGCTACATAAATAGCTCCATCCGGACCTTGTTTAACATTACGTACTCTACCGATGCCTTCGAGTATTTTTTCATCTTTGGTGATGGTGGTGCCTTGCAATACAGCCCTACTCACATAATTGAATTTGAGAGAGCCCGTCAATACATTGCTTTTCCAGGATTTGAATTTATCGCTGGTGATCACTGCCATTCCACTAGGAGCAATAGAAGGAACCCAATATTTCAAAGGATCTGTAATACCATTGGAAGTGGGATTGGATGAGACAGCTACCCCATCGTAATTTTTTCCATAACTCACCAAGGGCCATCCGTAGTTTTTTCCTTTTTCAACCAGATTGATCTCATCGCCACCCATTGGCCCGTGTTCATTTTCCCAAATGCGGTTATTGACAGGATCGTATGTCATACCCTGTGGATTGCGATGTCCGTAAGAGAACACTGTCGTTGCTGTTGTATTTCCCGGAAGTACAGGATTATCGGACGGTACTTTTCCGTCGTCAGTCATTCGATGTACTTTTCCCCAATCGCTTTTGGTATCCTGTGCATTCATGTTTCCGCTACCTACACCACCATAACTCGTAGAGCCACCCTCACCTATGCTCAGATAGAGCAATCCGGCTTTGTCAAATATGATTCGGCTACCATAATGTCCGTACCAGGTATTGGGTGTCTTGGTTTGAAAAATAGTTTCTGTATTCGTGATGGTATTACCATTGAGTTTAAATCGAGTAAGCTTTAAAACCGCACCATTCACGCCTGATTCTGAAGCTGCGTAGGAAATATAGATCCATCCATTGGTGGCATAGTTTGGGTGGACTTTGATATCCAATAAACCACCTTGTCCATTGCTAACGATACCGGCAGGTACACCGGAGATTTCCTGTATGGTGCCATTGGTGCTGTATCTTGCGATGGTTCCTTTTTTTTCTGTAAACAAGAGATCACCATTCGGCAGAAAATCCATTCCCCAAATGATCTCTCTGTTATTCACAATCACAGTAGTTTTCAGGGTAGGTTCACCTGCAAGAGGTACTTCTGTGTTTTTACTGGATGAGCTTTGACAAGCACTCAGCCAACTCAACAGTGCCAAAAATGAAATGGTGATGGATGATTTCATATGTTTGGATTTACGTACTAATAAATATAATGGTTCTATACCGCAAATAAAAAGCCCTGTTAATGGTTTAACAGGGCTTTTCAATATTTGTTGGCTTTATGCTTTAGTACTTGTTGTGTAATGCATCAAACTCTTTGTATTTCGCTTCAAAAGCATCAAAAGCTGCATTGTCTTTACCTCTAGCTTTATCGCGCTTATAGGCATACAAATTGGCTAACCAGTCAACCGTACGATTGATCACACTTTTTTCGTTATTGGTTCTGCTACTTTTATCTTTTAAGATGGCATAAGCTTTCTGCAACCATTCAATTGCCTGATCTACTTGTTGGGCAATAGAAGGTTCTAAAGCTGCATTGGCTTTTAGATAAGGTTCAGCTTCGGCTTTTGCTTTGGCTTCTACTGCTGCTTTTTTCTTAGGATCTTTTTCCACAGGTTTCTCTGCATTGATCCTTTGAACGGAACGAATATTGTCACGCACCATATCATCCAGCGTTGCAAAAGTATTGTAACTCACAACCCCTACGTTGAAGGCGGCAATAGCGTTATTGCTGTTCTTAGCAAATGCTTTTTTAAATGCTTCAATCGATTTGTTGCTATACTTAGCTGCAGTAGCGCTATCCAGGTCATCTTTATTTTTAGCATTGGCAAAGGATTCTCCGAATAACAGGTATTTATTTTCAGTCAAAGTTCCCGCTGCATCTTCTTTGTCATACATTTCTGTTTTTGTTTTCAGATCGTATGAGTCGATGAAATCCATCTCATAGATTTCCCACTCTTTACTTTTATCAGGAAATACTTCATTAGCCAGCGCAAGGTTCTTTTTGAATTTTGCTTCATCCTTTTGACTGCTGGAATAATAATCCAATAAGAAGCGATACACGTCTATGAAGATGGTATCGGTTACTTTATTATCCGCCAAACGCTGATAATAGTCAGCAGCAGTAGCTAATTTTTTTGCATTTTGGAAAGCATAAGCGGCATAGAGGATGGATGTGGTATCCATTTTCAGGTTATTGCTGGTCCATTTGTTTTCGATAATCTGATCGATATAACGGATAGCGGTCGCAAAATTTTCACCTGCATTCGCCCAATCTTTATCATTGAAACTGCCTGTTCCTCTAGTAATAAAACCAAAATACATATCGAAATAGGCACCGAGACCATCTTTCTCTTTTGCGATAGCATACGTAGGATCCATTTCCTGGTATTTTTTCAAAGCCGCTTCTGCTTCTGCTCCGGCATTGGCATATTTGGCACTGAGTTCAGGTGTTTTAAAGATCGCAGCATAGATCTTGGCTTTGAACATATACGTCTCTGCTTTTGCTTGCGCTTTTGGATCCGTAGCTAATTTATCGATCTCTGTTTTTGCATCTTCCACCCTGCCTAAGATCAATGCATTTTGTACCTTTTTATAATCCTGTGCGGTAACAAACTGCAGTGTTGCAGCAAACATGGAAAGCATGAATAGCTTCTTCATAACGGGAGGTTTTTAAACTTGGTTTTCGTTAGTGGTTGAATCGTTATTTTCTGTTGCAGGGTTTTCGTTTTCAGTTGGTTCACCGGGTATTTCCGATGATTCTTCTTCTTCATCATCTTCAATCTGTGAAATGGCAGCAATCTCGTCTCCTTCATCGATCCTGATCAGTTTCACACCCTGTGTGGCCCTACCTGCTTCACGGATCTCACTGATGCTGGTACGAATCGTGATACCGGATTTACAAGTGATGATAAGGTCTTCTTTTTCAGTTACATAGAGGATGCCAACTAAACTTCCTGTTTTGTCTGTAACATTGATCGTTTTCACCCCTTTTCCACCTCGATTGGTGATACGGTATTCATCGATCTGCGTTCTTTTTCCAAAGCCCTTTTCACTTACTACCAATATGGTTCGGGTAGTATCCTCCTTATTTACACAGATCATGCCAATTACTTCATCTTTCTCATCATCCACCTCAATACCTGCTACACCAATGGCACCTCTACCTGTTGAACGTACTTTTTCTTCCTCAAAACGAATGGCTCTACCACTTTTCACCGCCAGCATGATCTCAGATTTGCCATCTGTCATCCTTGCTTCCAGTAATTCATCGCCTTCTACAATGGTAATCGCATTCACACCATTGGCTCTAGGGCGACTGAAATCTTCCAAAGAAGTCTTTTTGATGATCCCTTTCTTGGTACAAAGTACAATATAATGTTGCTGTACAAAATCTTTATCAGCCAGATTTTTTACATCGATAATGGCTTTCACCTTATCGTCACCCGGTAATTGTATCAGGTTTTGAATGGCTCTTCCCTTGCTTTGTTTTTCTCCTTCGGGTATTTCGTATACACGCATCCAGTAACAGCGTCCTTTTTCTGTGAAGAATAGCATCGTGTCGTGGGTAGAAGCTACAAATAGATGTTCTACAAAATCTTCTTCACGTGTTTTAGAACCCACCGCTCCTCTTCCACCACGTTTTTGTTGGCGGTATTCAGATGCAGATGTTCTTTTGATATAACCCAAATGTGAAATGGTAATCACTACATCTTCTTCTTCAATGAGATCTTCGATACGCATCTCATCAGCGAGGTATTGAATCTCACTCTTACGCGCATCTCCAAATTGCTCTTTGATCTCGATCAATTCTTTTTTGATCAGATCATAACGCAGTGCTTCACTTCCCAATAATGCTTTTAAATCTTTGATGGTATTGATCAAACCATTGAATTCTTCAATGATTTTTTCTCTTTCCATGCCGGTCAAACGCTGTAAACGCAGTTCCAGTATGGCTTTGGCTTGTGCTTCTGATAAGCCTTCTTCCTGTTTATATAATTCGTTAGAAAGATCTGTGAAGAGTTCTTGTTTCAGTAACCATTTGGCTTCTTTACTCTTGCTGATCAGACTTTCTTTTGCTTCATCCGGTGTTCTGCTGGCACGAATCAAGGTGATTACTTCATCCAAATGATCCAATGCTTTCAGGTATCCTTCCAAGATATGCGCTCGTTCTTCTGCTTTGCGCAAATCGAATTTGGCTCTGCGGATGACTACATCCATTCTGAAATCAATGAACTCGGCAATCAAATCGCGCAGGTTCATGATTTTAGGTTTGCCCTTGGATAACGCTACATTGTTGATACCGTAGCTGGTTTGTAATTCAGTGTATTTGTACAACTGGTTAATGACCACTTGTGCTACCGCATCACGCTTCAGATCCAGTACAATTCTGGTTCCTTCGCGTTTATTACTTTCATTGTTGACATGTGCAATTCCCTCAACGGTCTTATCATTCACCAATTGTCCAATACGATCCGTCAATTGATCTCGGTTCACCTGATAAGGAACTTCCGTGATCACGATCTGCTCACGACCGCTTTGCTTGGTATCCACGTGACATTTACCACGCACAACAACTCTTCCTCTTCCGGTGAGTAAAGCCTGTTTTACACCTTCCATGCCATAGATCACACCTCCTGTTGGGAAATCAGGGGCTTTCACGTATTGTATCAGTTCTTCGCCTGTGATCTCTCTGTTGTCTATAAATGCCACGCATCCATCTACTACTTCGCTCAGGTTATGCGGCATCATATTGGTAGCCATACCTACGGCAATACCAGATGAACCATTCACCAAGAGTTGAGGAATACGGGAAGGAAGAACGGTAGGTTCTTGTAAAGAGTCATCGAAATTCAGTTGAAAATCAACGGTCTCTTTTTCAATATCATCCAGCATGGCTTCTGCCACTTTCTGTAAACGGGCTTCGGTATAACGCATTGCCGCCGGTGGGTCTCCATCCTGGTTACCAAAGTTACCCTGTCCATCTACCAGTGTATAACGCATGGTCCAATCCTGTGCCATACGCACCAATGTATCATAGATGGATGAGTCGCCATGCGGGTGGTATTTACCCATCACCTCACCCACAATACGGGCAGATTTTTTGTAAGGCTTGTTGCTGTTATTCCCCAGTTCATTCATCGCATACAAAACCCTGCGATGTACCGGTTTAAAACCATCCCTGGCATCAGGTAGGGCACGACCAACGATCACCGACATCGAATAATCGATGTAGGCTGTTTTCATTTGTTCTTCAATATTGACCTGTATAATGCGGTCGTTATCGCTCGTCTGTTCGGGTAGCAGATTTTCTTCCATGTTCGCTTTTCTCGTACGTATTTTTGAGTTCTTCCCGGTGGATTTTAGCACCCATAAATCCGGGATGGCGAAGATAGTTTTTTTAGGTGGGAAAAAAGGGCTGAAATGGCTGTTTTTTAAGCAGTTTTATCCACAAAGCTGCATAAAAAAACACCCTGTTTTTCCATGGCTCTTGGCGATGGGAAAACTAGGGTGTTTTGTTCTTCTATTACCTTATATGCAAGAGACTTAGTTGGTCACTTTTCTGATGTCTGAACTGCCGCTTTTGGAAGTCGTAGCCGTAGCATTCCCTTTGTAATGGATATCGCTACCGCCTGATGCAGTGGCATCCATTTGCTTATTCGCGGTAATGCTCACATCACTACCTCCACTGGAAACCACTCTGCATACATCCGTAATCAACCCATACCCTTCTATATCACTTCCTCCTGATGCAGAAATCTTCACCTGAGCAGCTTTACCTTTAATAATGGCATCGCTGCCACCGCTGGCTGACAGACTTAACTCATCGCATTGAATCTCTCCCTTGAGGTCTGAACCACCGGAAATAGAGATGCTGAGTTTATTGCTTCTGATCAGGGTTTCCAACGATACGTCTGACCCCCCTGAAGCACCCAACTTATCCAGGTTTTTTACGGATACATATGCTTTTAGTCTTTTATTGTCTCCACCTGGACCCCCAATTCCGGCCATCCTTTTTTTCATAGTAAATTTTTAATACCCCATCCACCACTTCCGTGATGATCTTATCACGATACGCATCAGAAACAGCGCTTACTGCTACCGCTTCTTCGGATGATTGTGTGAGATACAGATCAATACCATTGGATACCTGTACCGCATGGAAATTTTTGAGTCCATTGCGACTCTGTGCATTGGCATCGCGAATGGTTTTTTGGGCAAGGATCGTTCCGGTCAGCATCAGTAACGAAACGAATAAGGTGATCGCTTGTTTCATGTAGGATTTTTTAAGTTGAACGAATCAGTCTTGCTTTCCAGGTTTGAGTTGATTTTTTTGATCGCTTGTAAACCCCGTATTTGATTCCGCTTTCTGTGCATTTCAGTGCCTTCAGTGGCAACATTTTCTATTCATTATTTCTACTTAGCTTGCGGCATGTCATTTCCACTTCCTCATATCCTCGTTTTTGGTGCCGGTAAATCATCTACTGTCTTGATTGATTACCTCAAACGCGAAACCCGACGCAGACAATGGAAACTAACCGTGGCGGATGCGGATATAGAGACCGTTCTTCAAAAGTTGGGCACTGAAATGCATACCCATGCGGTTCAACTGGATATTACCAATACCGAAAAAAGAAGATCATTGATCGCTGCTGCAGATGTGGTGATCTCTTTAATGCCACCTGCTCTTCATTATCATGTGGCCATGGACTGCTTGGATCTCGGAAAACATTTACTCACTGCTTCTTATGTTGATGATCAAATCAAAGCGTTGCAACAGCAAATTGCTGATAAGGAATTGTTGTTTTTGTGTGAGATGGGATTGGATCCCGGTATCGATCACATGAGTGCGATGCAATTGATCCATGCCATTAAAGCCAAAGGGGGAAAGATCCGTTCCTTCTTATCCCATTGCGGTGGATTGGTAGCTCCTGAAAGCGATAATAATCCTTGGCATTATAAAATCAGTTGGAATCCTCGCAATGTAGTACTGGCAGGTAAAGCCGGTGCTGTATTTCTGAAAAACGGTGAAGAACAGGCATTGTCTTATGAACAGTTGTTCCATGCATCCGGAAACGTCACCATTCCCGATCTTGGTGAATTGGCCTACTATGCTAACAGAGACTCTCTGAGTTATATTCCGAAATACGATTTACAAGATTGTTCAACATTTATCAGAACAACGCTACGACATTCAGATTTCTGCAAAGGATGGGCGGCCATTGTTGATCTGAAGCTGACGGATGAGATTATAACCTACGATACAGATACTTTGCGGATGTCTGATTTTCTCCAACAGCATCTACAACAACACCGGTTATCTGTTACACAGGAACAATTATCATCTGATCCACATATTCACGCAATGCTACTCAGTTTGGGTTTGAATAGTGAACTGCCCATCCATAATGGTGTATGTACTGCTGCAGATATTCTTCAATGGAGAATGGAATCATCTTGGATTTTGGAGCCCTACGATAAAGACATGATCGTAATGTTACATGAAATCGAATATGAGTTGAATGGCCAACAAAAAAAAGTCAGAAGCAGTTTGGTGGTTAAGGGTGAAGATCATTTACGTACAGCCATGGCGAAAACGGTTGGATTACCATTGGGCATTGCTGCGATATTGATAGCCGACAAAGTGCTACTTGAAAAGGGTCTGCATATTCCGATCATTCCTTCTATCTACACTCCCGTATTATCTTTACTGGAAAAAGAAGGAATCCTATTTCATGAAGTAGAAGACTAAGCCTATCTCTATTTTACTTTTTTTTCCTTTTACCAGTCTCCTTTTCACTTTTGACTTTTGATTTTTCACTTTTGCCTTCCATCACCCATTCATAATCCAATTGTCTTTTTTCAAGATTGGCTGCCACCACCCGAATGGTGACTTTATCACCCATGCGGAAGGTCCTGCCACTTCTTCGTCCTACCAAGCTATAATCACTTTCCACCAATCTGAAGTCATCATAATCACTCAGTCCAATTAAACTCACCAGTCCTTCACATTTGTGTTCAACAGTTTCTACCCAGAATCCAAAACTGGCAACACCGCTCACTACCCCTTCAAAACTTTCTCCCAGATAATCGCGCATGTACTCTACTTGTTTGTACTTATTACCTGCACGTTCGCATTCCATGGCTGCACGTTCTCTGTCGCTGCTGTGTTTACACTTCTCTTCCATTTTTTTATCGATCATTGGTTTCCCTTGTAGCACGGTTTCCAGTACACGGTGCACCAATACATCGGGATATCTTCGGATGGGAGAAGTAAAGTGACAATAATATTCAAAAGCCAATCCGTAGTGACCAATATTCTCGGTCGTATACACGGCTTTTGCCATGGTACGTATACCCAATTGCTCCAATACATGCTGCTCCGGTTTTCCTTTGGCATCTGCCAGCATTTGATTAAAACTTGCAGCAATAGATTCAGGTGAGCTTAGATCGAACTTATGACCATACTTTTTTGCGAACTCCATAAAAGGAGCCAATCTTTCTGCATCCGGTTGGTCATGCACACGATATGGGAATGGGATCTGCTTTTTATTGATCTGTATTTTGGAAATATTCTCTGCAACTGTACGATTGGCCAGTAGCATGAACTCTTCAATCAGTTGATGGGCTTCTTTGCTTTCTTTTACAACAATACCTACCGGTTTCCCCTTTTCATCTAACTTAAAACGTACTTCCTGGGAAGAGAAATTGATAGCACCTTTACTGAAGCGCTTCTTTCGCATTTTCTGTGCAAAATCATTCAGTAGTAAAATATCTTCTGCAAATTTTCCTTCCTTGGTTTCAATGATCTCTTGAACATCTTCATAAGTGAAGCGATGATCAGAATGAATCACCGTTCTACCTAACCAATATTGTTTGATCTCTCCTTTGGCATTCATTTGAAAAATGGCGGAGAAAGTAAATTTATCTTCATGAGGTCTGAGCGAACACAATTCATTCGAGATACGTTCCGGTAACATTGGGTTCACCCTATCAGGCAAGTAAACGGATGTGGCTCTTTTATACGCTTCTTCATCCAATTCTGTTTCAGGATGTACATAATAGCTGACGTCGGCAATATGAACACCGATTTCATAAATGCCATTGGATAATTTTCGAATAGAAATGGCGTCATCAAAATCTTTGGCATCTACAGGGTCGATGGTAAATGTGCGAATCTCTCTGCAGTCTTTTCTTTTTTTGATCTCTTCTGTATCCAGTACATCGGGTAATCGTTTTGCTTCTTCCAATACATCTTCAGGGAAAAACAGCGGAAAACCCGCTTGTGCCAGTAATTCCTTCATGGCTGCGTCGTTCTCATCTTCCGGTTGCATTACACTCACGACTTCGCCAACGGGTTTTTTATCTTCTTTCTCCCATTTGACCAATCGAGCTACTACTCGGTCTTTATTTTTAGCACCATTCAAGGATGTCAATGGAATAAAAAGATCCGGCATGGGTTTATCCGTATCAGGAACGAAAAATGCAAAATTGGTGGAGAGCTGAATGTACCCGATGAATTCTGTTTGTCTTCGGCTGATCACTTCTGTGATCTTTCCTTCTTTTTTGCCGGTTCTTCCGTTTTCACGCACCACTTTTACACGAACTACATCTCCATTGAGGGCATTCATAAAGTCGCCCGGACGCACCAGTACATCACCACTGCCATTATCGATGACCACATATCCCATACCTGAACGGGTTACGTCCAGTTTACCTTTTAGTAATTGTGCCGTTACAGATTTTTGTTTTTGCTTCTGTTTCTTTTGCTTCGATGTTTTCTTACTCATGATATAGGCTTGTACCTAAAGTTCCTGATAAAATCAGTAACCATTCGATTAAATTGTTCACCTTCTCCAAACAAAAAATCATGTCGTATGGGTAAAACATACATCGGTAAGGTTGCTAATTCATCTCTGAATTTTAACAAACGAACTGCATCTTTTTCTGTTGTCAGAATGATTTTGTCTTTGGCGTGAATGCGATCAAATTTTTCTTTGATCTCATTCAGATCATCAATGGTGAAAATATGATGATCTGAATAGTCTTGCTGATAGTAAGTATGGGTGCATTCGTGCAGGTATTCTTTCAGCGGTTTTGGATTGGCAATACCACATACCAGCAATACCTCTACTCTTGGAGTTAATAACCATTCATCTTCATAATTGAAAATATGATAAGGTACCCCATACGCAATCCTCGTAAAAAATACTTTTTGATCTGCACGGGGTTTCAGGTTGCGAATGATCTGTTGTTTTCGCTCAGATGAAAGATCTGCCGGACATTTGGTAACCACAATAATATTGGCTCTTTTGGCAGACCTTCTTTCATCACGTAAATCACCGGTAGGCAAAAAGAAGTCGTTTACATAGATATTACTGTATTCTGTCAGTAGAATATTAAATCCTGCTTTGACAGACCGATGCTGAAAAGCATCATCCAGAATGATGGCTTGCAGATCGGGGACATCTTGTAATAATTGTGGTATGGCTACCAATCTTTCCTCACCCACTGCTACCGGTATTTGCGGAAACTTCATGTGGAATAACATGGGTTCATCACCTATCTCCAATGCCGTTGTTGCAGGATTGGCCAATGCATAGCCTTTTGTTTTTCTTTTATATCCCCTACTCAAAGTACCTACTTTGAATTGAGGTGATAATAAATACAAAAGATATTCTACCATTGGTGATTTACCGGTACCGCCTACCGCTAAATTACCTACACAGATCAAGGGGAAATTAAAGGAAGCAGATTTGAGGTATTGTTGATCAAACATCCAATTGCGGATACGGATAACGAGTCCATACAGCAAAGCGATCGGCAATAAAAGAACCCTAAAAGAAGTAAGAAATATCGTATTAAAATTCATAGACCTCGTTCGGCGTGATACAGTAGTTCAAAGGTACGTCAAATTCGTGGGTGTCTGTGATCAATGGGATCGGATCAAAATAACTAAAACCGATGGTAACGGCATCTGTTCGGCATTGCGGCAGGTAACGGTCATAGAATCCTTTGCCATAGCCTACCCTGTATCCTTGGACATCACAAATAAGCATGGGTACAAAAATGAGGTCGATATCGGTAGGCTGTAATGGGGCTATTGCCGGCGGTTCTGTGATACCCCAATTATTAACGGTATACACTGTGTCTTCATCAATCAAATGCGCAGTCATGGTACCTGTTTCCTGATCCGATACAGGATATGCAATGTTCAATCCCGGTACCATATGTCTTAAATATCCTGAAAACAAATGCGTATTGGGTTCTGCTTGTCCGGATATAGGCCAATAAGTCAATAAAGTTTGAATACTGCTGAAATCGAATTGCTGAAATTGTATCAACATCAAATCATCCATACGCAAACGATCATGTCCGTCCAACTCTTTTCGTTTGGCTCTATAGATCTTTCTTAATGCGTCTTTTGTCATGTTGATCTGTTATAAATAGCGATACAAGTTACTACGGATATTGCCTGCTTGCTGCTGAATAAATGTTGGGTTGACCTCAGAAAGATAAGGCACGGAACCCAAAGAAGGAAAGCCACTCCATGTTACGATTTCATCTTCATAATCGAGATATTGATCATTGAAGATCCAGCCCATGACATCGATACCTGCTTGTTTACAGTAAGCTGCGGTTAAACGAGAATGATTGATGCTGCCTAAATAATTCCTGCTCACCAGAATCACTCGCGCATTCAATGAAAGAATCAGATCAGCAATCGATTGTTGATCGTTCAGTGGTACCAATAATCCCCCTGCACCTTCTATCACTAATATGCGATCAGGTTTTTCGCTCAACAGTTGCTTCGCTTTTTCTTGTATGATATCAATATCAATCATGATTTGTTCAGCTCTTGCAGCGATATGTGGAGAAGCCGGCATTTGTAAACAATAGATTTCCGGATGAATGATAGTAGCTGTATTCGTTACCAATTGTTGTACCCTTTGTGCATCCGTACCGGTTTCAAATCCGGCTTGTACCGGTTTCCAATAATCAGCTTGTAATGCCTCGGTTACAATGGCCGATACCACCGTTTTACCGATTTCAGTTCCGATACCTGTTATGAAGATGGGGCGGTTCATTGGTGGTAGTCCATGGTGGATAGTCCATGGTCAATAGACCATAGTCCATGGGGTTTATTTTATTATACTTTAATTAAAGTTATTCGATGGAACATAAGGTATAAAAATATTCTTACTGACACTAAGAGCCTGTTTAAAATTGTAAAAAAAAGTAATAAAGGGCAAACGTAAGAGAG
>JACBFI010000031.1 GCA_013391385.1 Sediminibacterium sp. Gen4
CATTCACGTATCAGTTGGTATCGGTACAGGAAAGCAGTGCAACAGCATGTGTGAATGCGCAAACAGCATCTATAACAGTTACTGTGAATGCTTTACCTACTGTAAATATTACTCCAGGAGGTACTACTACATTTTGTGCGGATGGATCAGTGACTTTAACTTCTACTACAGGTAATAGTTATTTATGGAGTACAGGAGCGACAACACAGTCTATAAATGTGAGTAATCAAGGTAATTATAGTGTAACGATGACGGATGGTAATGGTTGTACAAATAGTTCATCTGTAACAACTGTTACTGTAAATCCATTACCTACCGCAACAATTGCTAGGTCTACTGCTGCAGTATGTGTAAATGGAATAGCGCCAACGGTAACACTGACAGGTATAGGTGGAACAGCACCATATACATTTGTGTACACAGTAAACGGAGGAGTGAATCAGACGATTACTTCAACTGTGAATACAGCGACGATAACAGTACCAGTGACATCTGCAGGTACATTCACTTATCAGTTGGTATCGGTACAGGAAAGCAGTGCAACGGCATGTGTGAATGTACAAACAGCATCAACAGTTGTATCAGTAAATCCATTACCGATAGCAACAATTACCCCTTCCGGTTCTACTGCATTCTGTGCAGGTGGTTCAGTAACATTGAATGCGAATAGTGGAACAGGATTGAGTTATGCTTGGACAAATGGTGGCACATCCAATTCGAGAATATACAATACAGCAGGTAGTTATACTGTGACTGTTACAGATGGTAATGGTTGTTCAAATACATCGGCTCCAACAGTTGTGTCAGTAAATACGTTACCATTAGCTACTATCACCGCGTCTAGTTCTACCACCTTCTGTGCAGGTAGTTCAGTAACATTGAATGCGAATAGTGGAACAGGATTGAGCTATGCTTGGACAAACGGTGGCACATCCAATTCGAGAACATACAATACAGCAGGTAGTTATACTGTGACTGTTACAGATGGTAACGGTTGTTCAAATACATCGGCTCCAACAGTTATTACCGTAAACCCATTACCAACTGCCACCATCACCCCCAACGGTCCACTCACCTTCTGCGCCGGCAACTCCGTCAACCTCACTGCCAGCAATGCTGTTAGTTATTTATGGAGTAATGGTGCTACTACCAACACTATTTCAAATATTACCAATTCAGGTACCTTCAGTGTTAGCATTACAGATGCAAATGGATGTTCCAATACCGCAGCACCTGTTGTGGTGACCGTTAACGCATTACCAACTTTAAATATTACCAACCCAGCACCGGTCTGCTCTCCCGGCACCGTTAATCTCACTGCCGCGGCTATTACCACTGGCAGTAGCACAGGTCTGCAACTCTCTTATTGGAGTAACGCCAATGCTACTACAGCTCTGGCTGCACCTTCTTCAGTTGGTACCAGCGGTACTTATTATATACGTGCTATTGAAACAGTCAACAACTGTTCTGTTATCAGACCCGTAACCGTTGCTATTTTACCACAAGCGGCCATGGTGGTAAATACACCGGCTGCTGTATGTGCACCGAATACCATTGATATTACTGCAGCTGCTGTTACCAATGGAAGCACTGCCGGACTCACCTACACCTATTTTACAGATGCGCTGGGTACTGTTACTTTAAACAATGCCAATGCCATTGCACAATCGGGTACTTACTATATCAAAGGAACACCCACAACAGGTTGTAGCGCTGTAGTGCCGGTTCAAGTCATTATTAATCCACCGCCGGTATTGGTGGTGAATAATCCAACCGCCGTTTGTGCGCCATCATTGATTGATCTTACGCGCAATGAAATCACGGCGGGAAGTGAAAACAATCTGCGGTTCAATTATTTTATCGATGCGGCATTGAATGCAGAGATTGGTAATCCTGCCCAAATCAACAATTCAGGTACCTACTATATTCGTGCTACCAGTAATGTAACCGGTTGTAGGAGTAGCTTACCGGTAACGGTTACGGTAAATCCAATTCCTTCGGGACAATTGCAAACACCTCCGGTTAATTTTATTTGTGAAAACGGTACACTCACATTAACCGCATCAGGATCTGCTAATTATCAGTGGTTACGAAATGGACAAACTATTCCGGGTGCTACTACTGCTTCTTACGATGCTGCCACTGCAGGAACTTATACGGTTCGTTTTATTTCCGCACAAGGTTGTGCCAGACAAGCATCAGAAAATATTGTATTGGAATTATTGTCGCAACCCATCGTTGATTTTGCTGTTACCAATACTTGTGTGGGTGTAAGCGCGTCTTTCCAAAATAGATCACAAACCAATAATGCAGGTGGTATCAACTGGCTATGGGAGTTTGGTGATGGCTCTAGTTCCAATCAATTCTCTACGCAATACGCATATATTACGCCGGGTGTTTATCAGGTGAGGTTAACCGCCAGCAATCCAAGCTGTGCAGTGAGTGCCAGTAAAACAATGGAATATATTGTACGCACTGCTGCCAGGTCTGTTCGTTATCCGGATGTAGAAACATTGCGTGGTGTAGCGGTGGCGGTGAATGCTAGAAGCAATATCGGAAATCAATATTTGTGGTCACCGGTAGCAGGTGTGAATCAGCCTACGATTGCTTCACCTATTATTACGGTGAATGAAACCACTTTATATACCGTGTCAATTACATCAGATATAGGTTGTGTAACAACAGATACCGTACTCATAAAAATTATTCCGGGTACAGATATTTTTGTTCCACAAGGATTTACCCCTAACAATGATGGACAAAATGATCGACTGTTTCCGATATTGGTGGGGATGCGTCAATTGAATTATTTCAAAGTATTCAATCGTTGGGGTAATATGATCTTCTCAACCAACAGTGCTACGCCTGCGGAAGGATGGAATGGTGTATACCTGGGTGCAGCACAACCCACCGGCGCCTACACCTGGATCGCCGAAGCAGTAGACCTGCAAGGCCGAGTGGTGAGAAGAACGGGAACGGTGATGTTGTTGAGGTAGGTGTTGGCTAATAGCTTATAGGTGATAGCTTATGGTAGGAAAAATATTGTTTTACTATTCGCTATGATCTATAAGCCATCAACAGATAGCAAATAGCACATAGGTGATAGCTTATAGTAGAAAAATATTGCTCTACCATACGCCATGGACCATAAGCCATCAGCAAATAGCACATAGCCAATAGCGTATAGGTCATAACTTATAGTAGGAAAAAATATTGCTCTACCATACGCTATGAACTATAAGCCATCAGCTACAAGCCATAAGCCAAACAATGAGAAAACTCATACTATACCTCTTACTCCTCTTCTCTTGCAGTGTTGCAACGGGACAGGATCCTTATTTTTCTCAGTATTTCAGTTCTCCTTTGAGTTTTAATCCTGCATTGACGGGATATATAGATGGGTCGCAACGGTTGGCGGTGAATTTTAGAAATCAGTGGGCGAATATTTCAACGCCTTATCAAACGGCTGCGGTTTCTTTTGATACCAGAATCATGCGCAAACAATTGCCTGATCGCGATCGATGGGGTTTGGGATTACATGCGATGTATGATGTAGCCGCCGGTGGTATTTATAAGAATAGTTATATCGCTTTATCAACAGGATTCAATAAAGGATTGGATGAAGAGGGCAATCAATCCATCGGTATTGGTATACAAGCTGCTTTTGGCAGAAATGTGGTAGACTTTAATAAGATCAGTTTTGGTAATCAGTTTACCAGCAGTGGCTTTGATCTTTCGGTACCCAGTGGTGAGAGCATTAATAATCGTTCAGTGGCATATGCTTCAGTGAATGCCGGTATCTTGTACAACTATGCAGATGAAGCGGGCAATGCATTTAGTTTTGGTGCGGCGGCTTTTAATCTCACCGGTCCGCGACTGAATTTTTTTACCGGACAGAATAGTCGACTTGCACGTAGATATGTATTACATGGAAGTGCATTACTAAAAACAAATGAACAGGATGAAGTTTTCTTCAGTGCCAACCTTATGCAACAGGCAAGGAATACGCAAGCTGTTATCGGCGGAGCTTATGGTTGGGGTATTGGTAGCAGTGGATATCATTTATATACAGGAGCTTGGTTGAGAGCGGGTGATGCGGTGTATCCTTATACAGGATTGAGAACGGAAAAGTTTCAGGTAGGTATCAGTTATGATATTACACAATCTGATCTGCGTAAAAGCAATGGCTTTACCGGTAGCAGTGAGATTTCTTTTATCTGGTTTTTTGATCAGCGTAATAAGGGGAAGATCATTCCTTGTTTTTTTTAACGAAGGATAGGCCGCAGATTTTTATGATAATTATGATTGACGCAGATTTTATTAAAAATCATAACCTATCATAATAATCTGCGTTCCATCAACCGCCTAACACGAACAAACTAATATCATTACCAAACACTTCATGATGCTGTTGATACGGCATCCACTTTTCTATAAAAGATTTGCCCATGATGCGCTGTGGTGTGCTTAATAAGATGAGTGTATGTTGGTCTAAGAAATATTGGAGCATTTGATTGAGTGCATCAAAATCAGAAGGGTTGTAGTTGATATCACTCAATAGTAATACATCAGCGGTGAGACCCTTGGGTAGTTGTTGCCAATGAATCAATCGCGTGGTAAGACGCTTCACACCATTTAAGTCTGCAGATGCCTGCACATACTGCAATGGCTCAGGAAGAAAATCAGAACAACACACTTCTTTTGCATATCGTGCTGCAATGAGTGATGGAAGTCCGAGTCCGCCTGCCAGTTCCAATACTTTTTTATCTTGAACATAATGTGGATGTTGTACCAGAAAACCCGCCAATGCTTCTGCCGCAGGCCAGCACTTTCCCCAAAATGGGAAATGTGTTAACCGATTTTCCTGCCAGTCTTTGCGGAGCTCATTTTGTTTGGGTGTTACCAATGTAATCGTGGTTTCACCGAACCTGTATGTTTGCTGTTGAGTGTGCAATAGTGGTATCGCCGCTTTTTATTGTATCAGTTCCATCAGTTTTTCAATCACCGGATCTTTTCCTGATAACAATGCAGACGGCTGGAAAGGTATAAAAATAGTGGGCTGTACGCCTTTTGATTTTTTATCGGCAATTGCCCCTTCATATACCGCTAAGGAGCAATAACCATATAGTTTAGTATTTGGCAAAGTAAAACTGGCATTCTCTCCTGTAAGATCAATGCGTTCTCCGGTAGGCTCGCCGATGATTGTACCCAGGTTAGCAGCTTTTACAGATAAAGCCGTCATGTGTGCGGAAGAATACGTAACAGGTCCTGTTAACAGATAAAACTGACCACGGAAAATATTTTCTTTTTTGATGCTGGTATCCAATGCTTTTGTTTGGAAACGTAGGGTATAGTTGTTTCCTTGTTGCACACCGTTCTTGATAAAATTTTGCATCACACGTTGCATACCACTGTTTTCTTTGAAACGATGCATCATGGATCCGTTGCGCAATGTTTTACTATACACATCGATATAAGGCTTTTGCGCGATATAGGCCAGTAAATGATCACCAATCGATGAATTACCTCCGCCATTGTTGCGAATATCAAATGCCAGGTGTTGAATATTTTCTTGTTTGAGTACCGCAAATGCAGAATCAATGAATCGGATGGCTTCCGCATAATTATTGTAAGATGAACAACTGATAATGGCCAGCTGCTGTTCTTTGAATAATTGCATATTCCATTTTTTGCGCGGAAACTGACGTTGAAAAAAACCATTCATGGTGATTCCCTCTGCTGTAATGCTACTGGTTTTTTGTTGATAAGGATTCTGTAATACGATCTGATATTGGTCTTCCCATCCATACAAAGACCATAGCAAAAAGGGAAACAGTCTGGATAAAGAAGCTTCTTTCATCCTGTAATGATCTGCCGGAACGACAGGCAATAGGCGCTTGATAATATCTTGAATATCGACACCATTGATGGATTGTACCATCATGCCATGGTAAAGCGAAGAACTGTCTTTCCAGTTTTCAGTGATCCATACAGTATCATTATAAAGTCTTACACGATATGGAAAAAGCTTTCCCTTTCTTGTTATGAGTTGCTCTACTTCTTCAAAATCAAAATCATAAGTGAGTGCTGTATGTCCATCATTGTATTGCGTGGTTGCCGGCGCTATCAGTTCTATGAATTCCCATCGCTTCATGGGACGATTGATCTTTCTTCTGATCTCTTTCCATCGTTGTTCGGTGGATGCGCTATCAGCATCAGCCCATAAGGCCGGATGATTGCCTGTGATGATCGAATGTAAACTATCATAATCGTTCAATAATTCCTGTACAGAAAAAATACGCAGGTGTGATGAATCCTGCATCGCAGTTGCTTTTGTTGCAGTGATCATGAGCAATAGTGATGATAGTAGTTGGGTCAGCAGCTTCATAATTATTGAATTAGATCATTGGGGATCATTGTTGTGTGAATGGAAGAAAGATTACTCTCTTTTTCTATAAATTTATGCTCTTCATCAAGACTTTTATACAATTCGATAGCTGCTGGTGATGCTTCCATTTCAGTGGTATAATGCTTTTCCACGGTCTTTTGTAATAACAGCAATACCACGACCAATATACCGATCGTTACTACAGCAAAAATAATTAGCCGTAGTAGCCTTTTTTTAAAATGTTGATGGGGTGATTGCATATTACCAATAAGTATAAGAGAATGTAATAGGGATAATAGGATTGGGCATATTTTCTACAAAATGCTTTTTAGTGAGTACATATCCATCGCTGTCATACGTATATTCAAAACGATCGATCCTGCCGGCAACTCCCATATTATCTACATTGATGATTTTTCCAGGATTGTTTTTCATGAGCACAAAACCCGGCAGAAAATAGTCGGTGCTGACTTCTTCAGGAACCGCTACTTTATTGTCATAGTCTTCATACAATTGTTTATAATGCAACTCAAATGGATCATTCAAGTTCTGACGCGCATAATGTTCTCTACGCACGAGATTGCCTTGTAGATTATAAAAGAATAAAGTTTTGGTTTCTCCAAGATCATTCGACATTGGAATTTTAAACTGCTCTACGATTTCAGTGATCTGATTCTTTGTATTAATTGTCAGAAAGCTGGTAGCAAAAAGACCATTGTTCTGATTATAGCTTTGAATGGTATGGGGTTTGCCATCTTTGTAATAGTACAGGCTATACCCGTTCACCGCCTGCATTTTTACCAATCGTTTTTGGTCGTATTGAAATGTAAGACTGTACTGACTAACGGCGCCATCTGTGCGACTGGTGAATTGTGATGCATATTGTTGTAAACTGCCATCGCTGTGAAAAGTATATGCTCTGAAATCGTTGGGTGAGTTTCTGATTTCTTTGATCTTTTTTACAATAACAGGTAAGTTCGATATTGGTGCGTCAATAGGTTTACTACAAGATGCCACAGTTATACCCGCAATGAGTAACCACAATACATATTTCATATTCGTCTTGGTTTAAATGAATACCCAAAACTCATGAATAGCTGATGGTAGAACAACCGCATGATGGTGTGAGCTTATAGGTGAAAATTGGGTTGAGTGGTGAATACGCTCATCCAATGGTAAGCAACCATGCAACGTCACATATTTATGTGATAGAAGAATTAATGCACCGGGATATTGAGGGTAATTCTTGTGCCTTCTCCGGGTTTGGATTGTATTTGTATACGACCTTTTAAAGAAGCAGCTCTTTTGTACATATTGCCAAGCCCATTTCCATCGGCTTTGTCAATGTCAAAACCAATGCCATCATCCTGAACAATCATGATGAGTCGATGGTGGTGTAATGCCAAATGAACCTGGGCTTTGTTGGCATGTGAATACTTGGCGATATTATTAATCGCTTCTTTGAATACGAGGAAAAAATCTCGACGAGCTTCCATATCCATTTTTACTTCTTCAATCGAAGGATCGGTTCTGAAGTCGAGGTCAATATCTTTTGCTTCTAATACACTGGTGGCTATCTCACGCATTCGTGCCGTTATTTTTTGCATGGAATCGTTCATGGGTTTGATACTCCATACAATATCATCCATGGCTTCCATCATGCGTTGACTGTTATCACTGATCTTACCGAGGTATTCACTCACACGCACGTTATCCGTATTCAGCTTACTTTTCGCCATGGTGCTGAGAATATTGATGGTACTCAGTGTTGAACCCATATCATCATGCAGATCACGTGCAACACGGTTGCGTAGGTTTTCAACGGCTAATATTCTATTGATACGTAAACGGTGTATAAAGTATAAAAGTCCGAAAAATGCCAGACCCATTAAACTCAGGAACCACCATGTTTTCCAGAATGGGGGCTTGATATGAATGATCAGTGTCGTGATATCTCTGGATCTTACACCGTCAATATTTTCACAATACACGTTGAATACATATTTACCCGGTGGGAGTAATGAATAATTGACCAGCTTTTGTCGATCTGCTCTTTGCCAATTTTCATCGATGCCATCCATTTTGTAATAATAGATCAGCTTATCACGATTGATATAACTCAGTGAAGAAAAATAAAGGCTAAAAGAGTTTTGATCATATTTCAATTTTACCTGATTCTGTGCCACCAGGGAGTCAATGGGTAGGTATTCATTGAATAATTTGAAATCCGTGATACTAACATCCGGAGGTTGTTGATTGGTTTCAAACATTTCCGGTTGAAAGAACATCAGTGAATTAGACCCCGCAAACATTACATAGCCTTCACTGCAGAGATAATCAGCTGTTTTCACTTTCTCACTCATCACCATACCGTCTCTGCTCGAATAGGTAGTGATATTATTATTATACGGGTTGTACCTGCATAAACCATTATTGGTATTGATCCATAAATAGCCGGCTCTATCGATTCGCAAACGTTGGATGGAGTTGGAGGGTAATCCTTGTTCGTAAGAAATAACTTTTACTTTTTTTGTTTGCTTATTGATAAGATTCAATGCACCTGCTCCAAATGCAATCGTGCTGTCATTCAACTGATCAATATCTGTTCCGGTAGAAGCATACAATCCATTGTCTGCTTTGGTATATTGTTGTAGTATTTGTCCGGTTTCACTGTTGATGGCAATAATACCTGTTCCCTGAACAGCTGCCCATAGCCAGCCGTCTTTATCAAACATGAGTTTAGGAATGATAGCAGTTCCAAAATCTTTGACAACGGTAAATTTTTTGTTGTCATACATGATGATTCTTCCTCTTTGTGTGCTGAACCACAAACGTCCTTTTTTATCTTCTGTGATATATCGAACGGTTGCGTTGGCAAACTCGGGTGGATTGTAGTATGTAGTTTTATCGGTTACCGGATTATAGCGAGTAAGAATACCCCCGTTTGATCCAATCCAAACATCACCGCTGGCTTTTTCCTGATGCATACACCAGGTTAGGGTTACGCCTTTTTTTGCAGCTAAAGGCCAAGAGGCAGGTCTGGGTTTAAAAATATTGTACTGCTTCTTTTTAAAAGATCGATCAAGTGTTACAACACCCATACCCCAACTGGTTAACCAATAATCGCCATTATTGAGTTCCAGAATATCGGTGAATTCATGAGATCCCTTCTTATCCATCACCATCATATTCTGTACGCCATTGCCATCGGTGCCGGGAGAAGAAAAATACAAACCTTCATTGGTGGCAACCCAAATGCCACCTTCTCGGTCTTCCATAACTTGATGTACAACTTCATAATGGATGTCAAAATTTCTGAGCGGGTCACTTTTATAAAAAACAAATCTGTTTGATTTTTTATTAAAGCTGAATAATTTATCCAACCCAAAAACCCAAAGCCCGCTTTTTGGCAGTTCCGCCATATTCCTGTACTCACCATATTTACCGGTATATACAACAAGTCCGGCAGTGTCTTTCAAATAACGAGTTCCTGTTGAATCCAAACAATGCATCACTTCACCACCACCAGCCCAAACCGGCCAGTTATACAACCAATAGCGACCACTTTTATCAATGAATATATTGGCGATACTTTCTTGTACGCGCCAGTTATTGAGCAATGGAATTTTTTTAGGATTGTATAAGCGAGTGTAAGTTTCTCCTGTTTTATAATCGTATGCTGCCAAGCCCTTATCTCCAAACGTAAGCCATAACAATCCGTTACGTGGATCTTCAGCAGAGCGAATACCATAGTTCCAATTTTCAGGAGCTTTAAAAGGAGCAGAAGATGTAAAAGCGCCGGCAGCACTGTCATACATTAGAATGCCGGTAGGTTGAATGGAAAGATAAATACTTCCCATTCTGTCTTTCCACAATCGTGCATTGATTCTTGGTGGAATGGGTTTGTCGGGACGGATGGGAACTTTTTGGTAAGTAAATTTTGAAGGATCAAAAATGCCTACTTCACGCAATTCAGGAAAATAGAGCCATAACTTTCCGTTTTTTCCGGGTACTATATAGTCGAGCGTTGAAATGGGTAATGGATCGCTGTCTTTTTTGCCGGGCATGAAAAAGTTCACAAACTTGGTACCATCAAAGCGTTGTAATCCATTTGAACTTCCAATCCAGATAAAACCTTTTTCATCCTGATGCAATGCATGTACGTCGTTACTGGCAAGACCATCATCTGTATTGAGCTGGGTGAATGTATAACCTACTTGTGCAGTAGCCATCACTGCACAAAACAGAAATCCCACTATATAAGAAGATATACGAAGCAGCACTTTACAAATCTACTATCTGCAAAGGGTATAAAAAACAGCATATTTATGTGATGGATTACCCCGCTAAACCTACTTTTCAAGCAATCGTAATGCCTCAAAAAGTCTGGCGGAAAAACTATTGTCAGTATAAATTCCAAAATCTACCTGATCCACAGCTGTTACCGGGATGATTCGTTTGGTAGAACTGGAAACAAAAGCTTCTTTGGCATTACGGATATCATCCAGACTTACCGGTCTTTCTTCCACCTGCATGATTTCCCTAGCTACGGAAAGGATATTGGCCCTTGTTACTCCTTTCAACATTCCTTCATTAGGGGTTATAAGCATGTTTTCTTGTGTGATAATAAAGAAGTTGGAACGTGGACATTCACTCACCCATCCATCGGAATGATACAATACATCTTGTGCGCCTTGCTCTTTGATCCATGGTTGTAGCCAGATGGCCATGAGATAATCTGTGGTTTTTACCTCGGGTAATTGTCTGCGGTATTGATGGGTAACCAGTTGGTAGGGTGATGTCAATATTGTATCCGGTGGTTCAGGAATGGGCTGTTGTACAATGATAAGATGCGGCTCAACGGGTGTATAGCCATCCGGTGAAGCACCACCAGTTACGGTGATGCGTATGCCTGAATGTGGTAATTGATTTTGATCAATTAATGATTGGATAATATTTATCAGTTCTTCTTTGCTGTGCGATAACTGTAATCGCATATGCGCTAAAGAGCGATACAATCGATCGATATGCTGTTGTAGAAAAAGAGGTTGAGACCCTTTTACACGCAAGAAATCAAAAACACCATACCCACGTTGTAAACCCAGATCGTTGACGGGAATGGCGGCGGCTGTTGAATCAATAAATGTTCCGTTGATATAACTAATCATGATGCAAGTAATAGTTTTTTGTATAATAGAACACAGATTCTCATGATTTTCATGATCAACGCGGATAGTTTTTAAAAAAATCATGATTGATCATGACAATCCGTGTTCCATCCTCCTCATTTAATCTTATTATACTTTCTCAAAATCTCTTTCACCCTCTCCACAGGCAATCCCGGTATTTCACGATTATTTTTTCCTTTCATAGTAACAGACATGAACAAAGAATTCAACACCGCTTCTTCTGTGGCTTCAATAGCCGCAAGAAACAAAGGTGTAACAGCATCGTTCATCAACAATGAGGAACTGATGGTTCTTGTACGCGCAACATGCGGCACTCTTAAACTACTATCTGTTGAAAATGCAATCACATAATCACCGCTACCATTGGAAGCGATACCTCCTGTTTTCGCTAATGCCATGAATGCACGTTTGGCTAAGCGTTCCAGGTTGCGGCTATCTAATGGAGCATCTGTAGCTACAACAATCATGCAAGAGCCATCAGATTTTTTACTCAACTCTTTGCTAAAACTAAATTGACCGAGCTCTTGTCCAACAGGCACTCCATTGATCTCTAATACACCACCAAAATTCGTTTGTACAAGAACGCCTACAGTATAGCCACCTAAACTCTCCGGTAATTTTCTGGAAGAACTACCAATACCCCCTTTGAAACCAAAACAAACCGTTCCGGTACCGGCACCCACTGAACCCTCTGTTACCATTTCATCGGAAGCTGTATGAATAGCATTCAACACGTCTTCTTTACGAACATGTCTGCCACGAATATCATTCAAACCACCGTCATTGGTTTCACCCACCACTGCATTGACAGATTGTACTTCTTCATTTCCTTTTTGAGTAAGGGTATGATCAATCACTGCTTCCATGGCAGTGGCTACACTTAATGTGTTCGTGAGAATGATGGGCGATTCGATATTACCCAGTTCTTTTACTTGTGTGCTGCCTGCCAGTTTACCAAACCCATTTCCCACATAGATAGCAGCAGGTACTTTTTGCTGAAAAAGATTGCCGGCATGAGGCAAAATAGCCGTAACACCGGTACGTATATCAGTGCCGCGAATCATTGTGGTATGTCCCACTTGTACACCTTTCACATCGGTAATGCTGTTTAGTTTTCCGGTTTCGAGTACACCTATTTTCAACCCGACCTCACGCGCTCTTTGCTGTGCAGTTGAATAATGGAAGCAAAGTATCAGTAAAAAGGCAGGTACAATTTTCATGAAACTTGGTTTTAAAACAAAACTAAATATAGTAATATCAGCTGTGATTCCCCCTTCGTGCAACTCTGTGCCAAACTCTGCTTCCTCTGTGGTTTTTTTTAACCACAGAGTTACACGGAGAGACTTTGTTTACCGATTTTAGGGGTCATTCATCAAACTCCTTATAAATCTTGTCTGTTCTTTCTTAAATTACCGCTTCATTTTAATTACTGTTATGAGAAAATTATCCATTGCCTTGTTTTCTTTGATGGCTTGTTTACAGTCATCAGCTCAAAACGATCCTAACTGGATGCGTTATTCAGCTATATCACCCGATGGTAAAACCATTGCATTTACGTACAAAGGAGATATTTATAAAGTGCCTTCTTCTGGAGGTACGGCTACCATGCTCACATTGCATGAAGCCAATGACCTCATGCCAATCTGGAGTAAAGATGGTAAACATATTGCTTTTGCAAGTGATCGTCATGGCGACTTTGATGTTTTTCTGGTAGCTGCCGAGGGTGGAGAGCCTAAGCGACTTACCTATCATTCCGTACCTGAATTTCCTTACAGTTTTACAGCAGATAATAAATCTATACTCTTTGGTTCAACCCGTCAGGATGCTGCGAGTAATCGTACCTATCCTACCGGTTCACAACCTGAATTATATAAAGTATCTGTAAATGGTGGTCGTGTAGAGCAAGTGCTTACTACACCTGCGGAATGGGTTAACCTGAGCAGCAACGGACAATTCATGTTGTATCAGGATAAAAAGGGAGGAGAGAACCAATGGCGTAAACACCATACTTCTGCTATAGCCAGAGATATCTGGATCTATGATAACAATGCAAAGACACATAAAAAGATCACTACATTCAACGGAGAAGATAGAAATCCGGTTTTCACAGATGCAGATAAAGCTTTTTATTATCTGAGTGAAGAAAGTGGTTCTTTCAATGTACACAAATTGGGAATTGAGGGGGGTAAATCGCAGCAATTGACCAGCTTCAAAAAACATCCTGTTCGTTTCCTCAGTGTAGCGAATGATGGTACACTTTGTTTTGGCTATGATGGCGAACTGTATACCATGAAAGGAAATGGACGTCCACAGAAAGTGAGTGTCAATATTATAACAGATGTACGCAGTAATAATACAAGAGTAGTACCCGTAAATGGTGGCGTAAGAGATATGGCGGTTTCTCCTAACGGAAAAGAAGTAGCTTATATCTTCCGTGGTGAAGTATTTGTAAGCAGTGTGGATGGAGGTGTTACCAAAAGAATTACCAATACGCCGGAGCAGGAAAGGTTGGTAAGCTTTTCTCCGGATGGTAAAACATTATTATACAGTTCTGAAAGAGGCAATAGCTGGAAAATATTTGAAACCAAAAAACAAAGAAGTGAAGAGCCTTATTTCTATGCTTCCACTGTATTGAATGAGACGGCAGTTATTGCTAATAACAATGAAAACTATCAGCCTGCTTATTCACCAGATGGAAAAGAAATTGCTTTTATTGAAAATAGAATGACACTGAAAGTGTACAACATTGCTACTAAACAAACCAGAACCATTCTTACTGATAAAGAATTGTTCTCTAATGGAGATAATGATCAGTACTTCCAGTGGAGTCCGGATGGTAAATGGTTCTTGTTTGACTATTCTGTTCCCGGTGTTGCTCCAGGCGAAATAGGATTGGTGTCTGCTGATGGAAAAGGGAAAGCTATTAATCTCACTGAAAGTGGTTTTAATGATAGTCGTGCAAAATGGATACTAGGCGGAAAAGCCATGATGTGGTTCAGCAATAGAGATGGTTTGAAAGCGGTTGCCCAGAGTGGCGGTGCTCAGGCAGATGTGTATGCTATGTTCTTCACACAAGAAGCCTTTGACAAATTCAAGCTGAGTAAAGAAGATGCTGCATTGCAAAAAGAAATAGAAGAAACGAAAGCAAAAGCAGATACCAGCAAAAAATCAGCAGCCAAAAAAGACAGTGTGGTGATTGAGTGGGAAGGATTGAATATGCGCAAAGCCAAATTAACCATCCATTCATCTCAAATGAGTGATGCATTGGTGAGTAAGGATGGAGAAACCCTTTACTATCTCACACGTTTTGAAAGAGGCGTGAATCTCTGGACTACCAATCTGCGTACACGCGAAACGAAGATGCTGGTAACCTTGAATGCACAAGGTGGAAACATGGTATGGGATAAGGAGCAGAAAAATATTTTCTTATCTGCCAATGGCGGGATATCAAAAATTGAACCCAACAGCGGTAAAAGAGATATGGTAAGTATCAATGGTGAAATGACATTGGATGTAGCGGCAGAAAGACAATTCATGTTTGAGCATGTATGGCGTAGAACCAAAGAAACTTTTTATACCAGAACCATGCATGGTATTAATTGGGATAGTTATAAACCCGATTATGAGCGTCATCTCGCACACATTGGTAACAATTTTGAATTTGCAGAAATGCTGAGTGAATTATTGGGTGAGTTGAATGTGAGTCATAGCGGTGCTTCTTATAATTCATTTGTAGCCAATGCAGATGCAACAGCTTCTTTAGGTGTATTCTATGATCAGAATTATAAAGGAGTGGGTTATAAGATTGAAGAAGTGATTAAAGGCGGTCCATTGGATCGTGCGGATATCAATATCAAACCCGGAATGCTCATTGAAGCCATCGATGGTGTAACCATTGCAGCAGATACGGATATTGCTCAATACCTGAATCGTAAAGCCGGACAGAATACATTACTCACACTTGTAGACGGTACTACCAAAACAGAAGTAACCATAAAGCCTATTTCTACCGGTGAAGAAAATGGATTGTTGTACAGAAGATGGGTGAAGAGAAATCAGGATGAAGTAGAGCGATTGAGTAATGGTCAATTGGGTTATGTACATATTCCAGGTATGAATGATAATGCTTACAGAACGACATATGAAGAGATCATGGGTAAGTATGTCAATAAAAAAGGAATTGTAGTGGATACTCGTTTTAATGGTGGTGGTGACCTTGTTGCAGATCTTGCCATGTTCTTAAGCGGTAAAAAATTCTTTGATTATACTACGGATACCAGAAGCAATGGCTATGAACCCAATTTCCGCTGGACCAAACCTAGTATCTCTATCGCTAATGAGGCTAACTACAGTGACGGACATTGTTATGCTTATGCTTACAAAGAACTCGGCATTGGTAAATTAGTAGGTATGCCGGTACCCGGTACCTGTACTTTCGCAGGTTGGGAATCTTTACAAGACAACAGTATTCGTTGGGGCGTTCCTCCTGTTGGTGTGAAAGGTATTAGAAATGAATACCTGGAAAATGCACAAACAGAACCGGATATCAAACTCATGAATGATTATGATGTAGTCATCAAAGGTCGTGATCAGCAGTTGGAAGCCGCGGTGAATGAGTTGATGAAACAACTGAAATAAAGCTAGTAAAGCTTCAAGTTACAGGCTGCAAGCCGCAAGTAAGAAACAAGAATCAAATTTAAATAGCGCCGGGCTTAAGCCCGGCGTTTGTTTTGAAAAGGTTCAAGTTACAAGACACAAGATTCAAGAAAGATACAAGAACCAAGAAATCAATTTCAAAAACGCCGGACTCCAGTCCGGCGTTTTTAATAATCTGTGCATCTGTGGCTAAAGTAATATGATAAGCTACAAGTTACAAGCGACAAGCTTCAAGAAAGGCACAAGAATCAAGATACCAATTCGAATAGCGCTATGCTTTGGTCAGGTGCTATCTTTTAAAGAAAAGTATGCCGTACAAATAAATTATTGAAAGCTGCTGAACCTTTCGTGCATTCTATTGTAAACGGATTTAAGGCAAGACTTTATTATTGATAAAGGCTACCTTATTATTCCCTGCTTAATAACAACACATGCTTAAGAAAATCACTCAACCCTTGGTAATGCCTTATTGGTGGCAGGACCTACTTATTGCTATTCCACGTATTGTATGCGGCTACTTATTGGCTGTTGATTTTGGGGCTTCCAAATTTGGAGTGCCCTGGTCTCCCGCAGATAAAAATCTCGGACTATTTGAAGTTGTGTTCTGGTTCCCGGAAGATGTAAAAGCCTATGGTGGCATTTTTGCTATGTTCCCTGGATTTTTTGCGTGGATGGGCGCGTTCAGTGAAGCGGTGGGGGGCGTTTTTCTGGTATTGGGTTTACAAACAAGATTGTTTTCATTTTTAGTAGTATGTACCATGATGGTTGCCGTCTTCATACAACAGATCAATAATGGCTTATGGGGTATGTTAGGTGGTATGGGTTTTCTGTGGGTTGCCATCTATACCCTGATCATAGGATCCGGCCGATTTGGATTGGATTATCTCATCACTAAAAAACAGTTTACCCATGCGAAATAATTTGATATACATATGCTTATTCGCATTGTTGATTACCGGATGTGTTCAAAAAACTTATCAAAAGACAGTTGTATTTGAACTGGATGTAAGTCAGGTGAAAAATATTGAAACAGTAGGTATCAGAGGCGATGATCAACCGCTGAGTTGGGATAATAGTACTGCGATGACAGCTATCAAAAAAGATACAACCTATACAGTGACTGCCACTTTTGTTACCGGCTACAAATTCACAGAAGTAAAATTCACGGTGAATGATGAGTTTGAATTAAAGGGAAAAGACAACAGGCGTATCAATTTTTCAGAAAAGGATACAACCTATTACAAGGCATTTTTTGATAAAGTAGAACAATAACTTTTGGAAAGTTTGAAAACTTTCCAAAAGTTAGCACCATTGTTTATTGTACCTTACTTCTAGTTTCTTTTTCAATTGTCTTTTTCAAAGCTTAGTCTTGCTTAGCATTATTGGCCTTATATCCAATTGCATCCTTAGGTGCATACCAGCTTAAAGTTTGACAACCCGCCATTACAATACCACCTTTTTGAAGATAATCATCTATAGCTTTTTTCATGGATTCTTTTTCTGATACCTTTGATTTCCCAACTGCAAAAGTGTAAGTTCCCTTTTCATTTCCCATAAAGAAAGTGTACCAGCCTTTAGTCTGGCTGCTGAAAAAAAGTTGACAATCTTCACCGCCGGTATCTAGGCATCTTTTTTGGGCTTCTTGTTTGGTTTGCCCCATATTCATTCTAGGTGCATTGCCATCATCAAAGGCAACGCCATATCTTCCTGTTTTGGTACAAACGTAAACAGCACTCTGGGCTTCTATTGTATTATATGTAAACAGCGTAAAAAAAAGGATGGCTACGCCAATAATCATTACTCGCATGAAAAACCATTTTTATATTCAATATTCACCATGCTGGATTTTTAACACTTTCCAAAAGTTAGCACCATTGTTTCTTGAATCTTGTCTTCTTCTCCAACGGAGTCCTTTGGACCTTGTTACTTGTATCTTATTTCTTGTCTCTTACCTATCACTCCCCCGGATGATAGGTCTTCACTTTATTTTTCATCACATCTTCCTTATAAAAGAAAATATCCTTGAATTTCCCGTTGATAAAACCTTCGGCCTGATCTGTAAAATTGGGAGACTTAGGATCAGTGGATTGTCCGCCGGTGAGAATGGTTTTAGCTTTTAATCTTTTACCAAATTCAACAGCTGCAATAAAGCTATTTCCGGATACACCATAACGTTTATTGTATCCATTACCCGATCTGCTTTCAAATGCGGGTAAAGAACCCCAACGGGATGATGCCAATGGAACAGCAATACTGGGTTTACTATCATCAAATCTTTCCCCTTCTGCTACACGCTGATAGCGATTGATGGTACCCCAAGGCTGGCGCCAATCGCCATAAGTTTTGGTAAGATCATCCAACACTTTTTTCAGAGACTCCAGTTTCCGACTGGCAGAAAGCTTTGCCATGTCTTCATAACGTTTAATAGCATTGGTGCCTTCTTCCATGGTTTCGGCACGTGGTACAAATTGTCCGAGTTGATTGGCCCAGTCAATAGCAACAGTTGTAGCCACAGAAGATACAGATGAGGTTTTATCCCAATTGCGAAGCAGCTCAATTGGTTCTCTTAGTGTTGCTTTCATATTGGCATCTGTATAGCCATCATAATCTTTCAGTAAAGCCGGAATCAAAAAATCAAAAGCAGCGAGATAACGGTTATAACCCAGCTCAATGACTTTATCTAATGTGAGGTTATTGGCTGTAGATAATAACCGAACGGCATTGATGCCTCTTGCATTTTCTCCATCAGGTGCCATGTAAGACGGGTATTTATTTTTATCCGGACTATCTTTTCCCGATGCAGTGAATGGCGTAGCGTTGCAGTTTTGTATCCAACCTACAGATGGATTGTGTACTTGTACAATTTCTTCTAAGGGGTGAGCACCTTGCCATTCTGTTGCTTTGATACTTCCATCAACCGGTCTTGTGAAATCAAAAGAAGGGTCTCTCTTGGGAACAAAATCTCCATGCCAGTAGGCAATGTTTCCTTTATCATCGGCATATACAGTGTTATTGGTTGTGTTGGATAATAAACGCATGGCTTCTTTAAACTCATCTAGATTATTGGCTTTGGTACTTACCCAAGATTGTATCAATGCGCTCAATGAACGATTGAATTCTTTCAAGGCCAACCATTTACCATTGCGGTTACCCATTACCGGTCCATGATGGGTAAAATAGCCGGTGAAAGGAACAGCTATTTGTTTGCCATCTTTTAAATAGCTGACTGTAATGTTTTTTGTGTTTACTTTTTTAGACTCCTTTTCATATTCATATACCCAAGCGCCATTGATGTTTCTTACTTTTTCTTCATATAGATCAGCCACATCAGCATAACCTGTGGTATGCATCCAACCACAATGCTCATTGAAACCTTGGTATACAAACATTTGTCCCCAAGTAACAGCTCCGTAAGCATTCAATCCCTCTTCACTCACCATATGCATTTCTGGGCGGAAATAAAAAGGCACATGTGGATTGATATATAAAATGGCATTACCGTTACTGGTGAGCTTGGGTGCAATGGCAAAACCATTGGAGCCTCGTGTCTCAACATCTTGGTTAACTACGGGTTGATAAGCTGTTGCATTTTTATTACCACTGTAAAAATTGCGTACTTCTTCTAAAGCAATACCCCCCGTTCTAGTAGCGGAAACACTACCATCGGTAAACATCAGATGAAACCAGGGTTCAAAACGGGTGAGTACTTTGGGTTTTGTTTGGGGATGTTTATACAGATAGTAATTAACGCCATCTGCAAAAGCGTTGAGTAGTTTTTTAAACCAGTCTGGACTATTGTTATAATCTTTAATGGCTTCTGCGCTATCTACAATCAAGCGCATTTGTAGATCTGCATATAACATTCGTTCACCATCGGCTTCTGCTTGTCTGCCTAAAACTTCTAAATAATTTCTTTCTACACGTGCAAAGTTTTCTTCGCATTGTGCATACAATAAACCAAAAACAGCATCAGCATCTGTTTTACCATAGATATGCGGAATGCCCCAGGTATCTTTGATGATGGTTACTTGTTTAGCTTGTGCTTCCCATCGCTGTATTTCAGCAGGGGTAAAATTTTGTGCAAATGAAAAAGAAGAAACAAGTAATAGACAAAGCAGTAATCGCATGGTATTGGTTTTGAGTAATACCAAATATAAAGAAGGTTTTTCATCACTCATTCTTGAGTATGATAATATCGGTGAAGTGATCTTTTGGCACGCTTTTATAGGCTGCAGATTTTCATGATCAACGCAGATGGATTTTACGGAGTAGATATGTGTTTCACTCAATTTCATGTTGGTCAGGCGACCAACATGGGCATGGCGAGATTTTCATGATTTGTGCGGATAGATATTACTAAGCATGTAAATAATGAACACCATACTCATATTAGTCAGACGACCAACATAGGCGCTCTATATAAAACTTGCAGCTTGTAGCCTGAAGCTTGAGGCATAGCCGCTAATACCCCCACTCTCTCATCACTGCTAAATCCTGTCTTACACACTCAATTGGATCTATACCTTGATATGCTTCTTGTTCAATGATAAAATGCAAAGTGCCTCCTTTTGATTTGCAGAGATCGGTGATCGCTTTGGTATTGGCTACACCTTTACCCAAAATGGTGCTTTCAAAAGATTTACCATCGGCTTTTTGGATTTCATCTTTCACATGGACAGATACAAAACGTCCAGGATTATTGTGTACGATTTCCAATGCATTCACACCGGTATGATAAAGGTTACCCATATCCAATTGCTGCACTACTAAAGAGGGGTCTGTATTTTTTAAAATGATATCATAAACGGTCATGCCATTGAGTTTGGCAGTGAATTCAAAATCGTGGTTATGATAGCCAAAACGCATGCCTGCGGCTTTACAGAGCTCTCCGCTTTTATTAAATACTTCCATGTAAGCCAACATTTCATCCAGCGTCTTGCGAAGGTCCGCATCTAACCATGGACTGATGACCAGTTCTTGTCCAACTTCAGCGGCATCTTCTACTGTATACTTCCAGAGATCTGTAAATTCTTTTTTAGCCGCATCCCAATGCTGTTTTCCCATAACGGTATGTCCACTGGGCATTTGCATACCCAGGTCAGCCAAGATCTTTTTAAATTCTTTAGCAGTGTATCCGTAAAATTTTCGGTTCACATAATTGGCATGTTCAACATAGCGATAGCCCATATCAGCCAAGGCTTTCAAGGTACCCAACGGATCTTTGCGCATGGCCTCCCGAACTGAATACAGCTGAACACCTGTCAGCATCTTGGCATTACCGGATGCCAATAAAGATTTGGGAAATAGTGCAATGGCTGCGGCAGCAAAACCTGTGTTTTTCAGGAAAGACCTTCTAGTGGAATTCATATGGAAAGCTTTGAGGAATAAATATAAGCAGTTTTCTTCAGGCAAATGCCTTGCAGCTTGAAGCCTGCAGCGTGTAGCTATTCTTTAACTCTCTTCATCAAAAAAGATTTTATAATAGTGCTTCCCGCTCATTTCATCATACCCCTTTTCAATCAAGTCTCTTCTGCCATGAATATAAATGTGAAAATTCTTATCCAGTTTTAAGACGCTTTTGAATACACGTTGTTGTTTTTTAACTGCTGCTAAATGGATGTCGAAACTGTCTTCGATATTTACCTGTCTGGCTACTTCGTATTGTTGTTTGTATTGTGTAAAGCTATCAATGACTTCAGGATGGTGTAAGACTTCTGTAGCAAATTCATTCAGATCAAAAGATTCTTTGGTACTGAAATATTCGATGCTTTTATTCAAGTAATCAATTTGGTCTGCTTTGTTCACTTCAAATTTTTCATGCAGCTCATTACTGATGAACAGTTTACACATACCCAAAGCTGCATCGGTATGATGGTAACTATTGGATGTTCTGCTCACTTGTAAAAAGTCTTGTACCCAATATTGCGTGTCTTGTTTGTTGGTATTATCCACTACACAAACTACATAACCTTCTTCTCTGTTCTTTTTGAAGATCAAACAACCCTTATCCAGTTTGTTGATATTTACGCCGTCTTCAGCAATTACTTCCCAGCTTTGTCCGTGTGGAAATACTTTGAGGAAGGTCTCTTTTGTTTCACTTTTGAATAATCCAATGGCATCTATGTATTCGGTTCCAAAAGGAATCTGATTAAACTTTGCTACATACAACTCGCCTTCTTTTACCCTTGCATGTGTACTCTTGTTATATAGAAAAGAAGCGAGTAGCGCAGATTGAGATACAAAACTTTTCGGGTCCTCGAAAATACCTGTGACATATTGGTATACTTCATTCAGTTCTAAGCTGCTTAAGTGTGTGAACTGGTATTGTTCATGTTCATTGAAGGGTGACAAAAAATATTTTGTCAGCATTCCTCTTACGATCTCGTCATTCAGGGTGAGTGGGTTGGCGGATAATTTCAGCTCTTCGCCACGTGTAGGGTTCCCGACTTTGTGAATAATCACCTGCTCCAGTTGAACGTCGTTAATGTTGGTCATGCTGCAAAATAATGGTTCTGTAGTGTGGCTAAGAAAAAAAACTAACAGACATAAGGAAAATGATTTGACAATTCTTTTACAAAAAAGTCTACCAAATTTGTAGGGAATAAGAAAATGCCCTTATATTTGGCTTGCGTTCTTTACATCACTTATCCAGAAAGGCAGAGGGAATTGGCCCTATGAAGCCTTGGCAACCACTTCCGCCTCAGACGGAAAAAGGTGCCAAATCCACCCGATCCGTATCGGGAGAGATAAGTCAGAAGTTTTTATATACAGCAACTGTAGAGTAGATATATAAGGCACCTCTGACTGAGCATCGGAAGTGCTTTTTTATTGATGTAATAGATGATGCAGTGACAATATGAACATGAATCAATACCATATGACCTTATCAAACAACCTCTTCCCATATCGAAAGCAGATGTGTTGTTGTACCTGTTGTAAGGCCTGTTGATTCATTTGTTTGTATCCCGATTGCCCGCCTTTTATTCATTGTATCATTATGTCAGAAATTTTTAATAGCCATATTGTGGCGCAGTTAGCGCAGGAGATCAAAGATCGCAGCATCGCTGAATCCATCAGTATTCTGTTGCGTGACTATCCCAATGCCGTTACATTTTCTACCAGCTTTAGTTATGAAGATCAGGTGATCACGGATCTTATTCACCGTCATCACTTACCGGTATCACTGTTTACTTTGGATACAGGTAGACTGTTTCCTGAAACCTATAGTACCTGGAGTCGGACATTGGAGTTTTATCAAACCACCATCAAAGCTTATTATCCCGATGCAACAGAGATCAGTCAATATGTAGAAGCGAATGGTCCCAATGCTTTTTATGAATCCGCTGCATTGAGATCAGCCTGTTGTCATATCAGAAAAGTAGTGCCGTTGAAAAAAGCACTGAAAGGGCAATCTGTATGGATCACCGGATTACGTGCTGAACATTCTCCTGCACGTCAGGATCTGACAGAACTGGAATGGGATGAAGCCAATCAGATCATTAAGTATCATCCTTTATTATCATGGAGTACAGAAAAAGTGAAAGAGTATATCCATCAGTACCATATTCCTTACAACCCTTTACATGATAAAGGGTTTATCAGCATCGGCTGTGCGCCTTGTACAAGGGCTGTTAAAGAAGGAGAAGATTTCAGGGCAGGAAGATGGTGGTGGGAGGATAGCAGTAAAAAAGAATGCGGATTGCATTCGCATCATTCAACAAAAACAACAGAAGCATGAGTGTTTACAGATTAGATTATTTAGATCAGTTGGAGTCGGAAGCGATTCACATTATGCGTGAAGTGGCCGGACAATTTGAAAGACCTGCACTCTTGTTTAGTGGGGGAAAAGATTCCATTACATTGGTACATCTGGCACTCAAAGCTTTTCGTCCGGGTAAGTTTCCTTTCCCATTGGTACACATTGATACCGGTCATAATTTTCCTGAAGCATTGGATTTTCGTGATGCGTTGGCAGAACGTATTGGTGAAAAACTCATTGTTCGTCAGGTAGCAGACACCATTCAAAAAAGACAACTCACGGAACCCAAGGGAAAATTTGCCAGTAGAAATGCATTGCAGACCTATACATTACTGGACACCATCGAAGAGTTTGGTTTTGATGCCTGTATTGGCGGTGCAAGACGTGATGAAGAAAAGGCAAGGGCCAAAGAAAGAATTTTTTCTGTGAGAGATGAATTCGGACAATGGAATCCCAAACTGCAAAGACCCGAGCTATGGAATACCTATAACGGAAGGATCAATAAAGGAGAGAATGTACGTGTATTTCCCATCAGTAACTGGACAGAACTGGATATCTGGAATTATATCAAACGCGAAAATATTGATCTGCCTTCCATCTACTTTGCACATGAGCGTACGGTGTTGGAATATGAAAATCAACTGATCGCTTTATCGGAATTCATTCAGGTAGAGGAAACGGATGTGGTAGTGACCAAAAAAGTTAGATACCGTACTGTAGGCGATATGACCTGTACTGCTGCGGTAGAATCTGATGCTTCAACTATCAATGATATTATTCGCGAGATTACCGCTACGAAAACCAGTGAAAGGGGTGAAACTAGAATCGATGATAAAGTGAGTGAAGCGGCAATGGAAGACAGAAAAAAGAATGGTTACTTCTAAAAACAACAACATGGACTTACTTAGATTTATAACAGCAGGAAGCGTAGACGATGGCAAATCAACATTGATCGGACGATTACTCTATGATAGCAAATCGATCATGATTGATCATTTGGAGGCGTTGGAAAAACAAAGCAAACACAAGGAAGACGGAGAAATCGATCTGGCTTTGCTAACAGATGGCTTACGGGCAGAACGTGAGCAAGGTATTACGATTGATGTAGCGTATAAATATTTTGCGACCCCTAAACGTAAATTCATCATTGCAGATGCGCCCGGACATATTCAGTATACCCGTAACATGGTTACAGGTGCTTCCAATGCAGATCTGGCGATTATTCTGGTCGATGCAAGAAATGGTGTGGTGGAACAAACCCGAAGACATTCGATTATTGCTTCTTTATTGAATATTCCACACATTGTAGTTGCCATCAATAAAATGGATCTGGTAGATCACTCACAAGATGTGTATAATAATATCGTGATCGACTATGCAGAAGTGGCAAAAAAACTCAACCTGAAAGAAGTAAAGTTCATTCCCATCAGCGCGTTGAATGGCGATAATATCGTAGAAAAGAGTGTGCAATTTCCCTGGTATGATGGACCTTCATTGCTGGAATTATTAGAAACAGTAACACTGGAACAGGATATTGATCTTACGCGTGCACGTTTTCCGGTACAATATGTAATTAGACCTCAAACAGATGCTTTACATGATTATAGAGGCTATGCCGGAAAGATCAATAGCGGGATTTATAAAAAGGGAGATGCCGTAACAGTACTTCCGGCAGGGATTGTAAGTAAAATTGTAGCCATTGAAGTCAATGGCAAAGAAGTAGAAGAGGCATTTGCTCCACAAAGTGTAGTGTTGCATCTGGAAGACGATATTGATATTAGTCGGGGTGATGTGATCGTTAAAACCGACGCAGCTCCGCAAGTAAGCAATGAACTGGAAGTATTATTATGTTGGATGGATCAAAAACCACTACTATCAGGTAATAAGTACTTGTTACAGATCAATAGTAAACAGGTTCGCTCTGTTATTAAAGAGATCGATTATCAGCTGGATGTAAACTCATTGGAGAAAATTCCTCATCCGGAAAATATTGGGTTGAATGCCATTGTAAAAGCAACGATCAAAACAGCGAGTCCGGTGGTGTTCGATCCTTATCAGGAATTGAGAAGTAATGGGGGAGCTATATTGATTGATGAAACCAGTCATGTAACAGTAGGTGCATGCATGATACAGTAATATGAAAGAAGAACAATTCATACAACAATTATTTCAGCGCAACCGAAAAGCTTTGCATCGTTTTCCGGATAAGGCTTTGGCAGAAAACTTCACAGAGGATCTGTTCAATTTTTTATTTGGTTCTTATGAGCGGAAGTTCGACTCAGAAAAAAAGCTCTCAGATGAATATTACGAATTGAAGCATACTTTTTCAGCGATACTTTTTGAGTTAATAAAAGAGGAGTCAACGGTAAAAAAACATACCGAAACCTTTTTTGAAGCCTTACCTGCTATTTATGAAGCACTGTTAACAGATGCAGATGCAGTATTGCGTTTTGATCCTGCTGCGCAGTCTATTGAAGAAGTCCTGGTCGCTTATCCCGGGTTTTATGCTACGGCTATTTATCGTTTGTCCCATCAATTGTATGTGCAGGGCATCAAAACCTTACCAAGATTACTTTCTGAATATGCACATAGTAAAACAGGAATCGATATTCATCCGGGAGCTACGATCGGCGCGGCATTTGCCATTGATCATGGAACGGGGATCGTGATTGGTGAAACGACTGTAATCGGCGAAAGGGTAAAGATCTATCAAGGTGTAACCTTAGGGGCATTGAATGTTTCGAAAGAATTGGCAAGTATAAAAAGACATCCAACCATTGAAGATGATGTGATCATTTACTCAGGCGCTACCATTTTAGGGGGAGAAACCATCATCGGTACCGGCAGTATCATTGGTGGTAATATCTGGTTAACACATAGTGTGGCGCCTAACTCCGTGGTATATCATAAAAGTGAAATACGCATCAAAGACAAAGACCCATTTCCTGAACCTTTAAATTTTGTGATCTAAAAATAAAAACAGATGAAAGCGAATAACATTTTAGAAACGATCGGAAATACCCCTCATGTTAAGATCAATAAACTCTTTGGAGATCAGCATGAAGTATGGATCAAATTAGAAAAGAATAATCCCGGGTCCAGTATCAAAGACCGTATTGCACTCTCCATGATTGAAGATGCTGAACAAAAAGGATTGCTGCATAAAGACAGTGTGATCATTGAACCTACCAGTGGCAATACCGGTATCGGATTAGCACTGGTAGCTGCAGTAAAAGGATATAAGATCATTTTAGTGATGCCGGAAAGCATGAGCATTGAGCGAAGAAGACTGATGGCATTGTATGGTGCAGAGTTTGTACTCACTCCGCGTGAAAAAGGGATGAAAGGTGCGATTGAAAAAGCAACCGAGCTGGTTCAGGAAACACCCAATGCCTGGATGCCACAACAATTTGATAACCCGGCCAACACGGCTATCCACAGAACTACGACAGCACAGGAGATCTTAGCAGATTTTCCTGATGGACTCGATTATATCATCACAGGTGTGGGTACCGGCGGACATATTACCGGTGTAGCAGAAATTCTGAAAGAAAAATTTCCGAATCTAAAAGTGTTTGCTGTGGAGCCGGAATTATCACCCGTGTTAAGCGGTGGTTCCCCGTCGCCACACCCTTTACAGGGAATAGGAGCCGGTTTTGTTCCTTCTATTTTGAATACCAAAGTTTTAGATGGCATTATTCAGGTTGGTAAAGACGAGGCCTTTGCATTTGCTCAGCGAGCTGCTAAGGAAGAGGGGATTTTACTAGGAGTATCTTCCGGTGCATCTCTGGCTGCTGTGGCAAAAAAACTAGCAGAGATTCCTGCCGGTGCAAAAGTGCTCACCTTTAACTATGATACAGGTGAAAGATATTTATCAATAGAAGGATTGTTCTGATCATGAATGGAGAAGTGAACCTTCTCCTTTTTCAACGTTTAATAATCTACTAAAAAAGTAGACAATGAATTTGGATAAAACCTATGGTAAAGTAATTCTTGCATCTGCGGGTCCGGGTGATCCTGAATTGGTGACGTTGAAAACAGTGCGCTGGTTACAACAAGCCGATGTAGTATTAACCGATCGTTTGGTGAGTAAAGAAATGCTGGAGACCTATGTTCGGCAGGAAGCAGTGATCATTTATGTTGGTAAACAATGTAGACGTGGTGTCTCAACCCCGCAACAAAGCATCAATGAAATGTTAGTGTCTTATGCTGAAAAATACAATACAGTAGTACGTTTAAAAGGTGGTGACACCAGCATCTTTTCCAATGTGTTGGATGAATTACAAACATTGGTACAGTATGGTATTCCTTATGAGATCGTTCCGGGTGTTACAGCAGCTTTGGGAGCGGCAGCCCATGCAGGCATTCCTTTAACAGCTAGGGGCTTATCAGTGGGTGTACGTTTACTGACCTATTACAAATCGGATATCGTTTCGGAAGATGTTTGGAAAGATTTGGCACAAACGGATGATACACTGGTTTTTTATATGTCGGGTGAAACATTATCCATTGTTGTACAAAAACTCACAGAACACAAGATCGATGCTTCAAAATTATTAGCTGTGATAGAACAGGCCACTACGCCATTGCAACAAATTCATACTACCGGCTTATATGAATATAATGATACACTGAAAGATAAAAAGTTTCGATCGCCCGCTCTTGTCATCATTGGGAAAGTAGTGGCATTGCATGAACAATTTGCATGGCTACCCAATACGGATAGTACTGCTCACTATTTTGAACCATTGACAGGACGTGTATCGCAATTGGAAGAAACAGTAAAGGAAAAAAGACATGTTAGCAGAGCCTAAATTCAAAGTATTATCAGAACTGATCGATCAGCTCAGTAAAGAAGAACTGATTTGGGTAAATGGTTATTTATCCGGATTAGTCGCTAATCCTTTGCCCAATACCAATACTTCGGGCATCACACAAAAGATCACCATTGCTTATGGAACAGAAACAGGGAATGCTAAAAAATTAGCTACTGATCTTGCTGCGAAAGCCAAGAAAAAAGGGATCCCAGTAAAACTAGCATCGCTTGATCAATACAAACTCACCGAATTATCGAAAGAAGAATATTTTATTACAGTGATCAGTACACAAGGTGATGGTGAACCACCTGTTGGTGCAAAAAATTTTTATGATCATATTCATAATAACGGATTCAAACTGCCACAATTGAAGTATGGTGTATTGGCATTGGGTGATACAGCCTATCCATTATTTTGTAAGACAGGAGAAGATGTAGACAAACAGTTTGAATATCTGGGAGGAAAAAGAATTGCTCCCTTACAAAAATGTGACCTGGATTATGAAACAGATGCGCATAACTGGTTCGATCAATTGATTTCAAAACTTCATGCAACAGAAACCACAACAGGAATAACCCCGAAGACTACTGAAGTTAAAAAGACAGTTGGAAAACAATATTATGAAGGAACTATTTTAACGCATATCAATTTAACTGCAAAAGGATCTGCTAAAAAAGTATACCATATTGAGATAGCTGCCGATGGTGTTGAATTTCTTCCGGGAGATTCTATTGGTATTGTACCTGAGAATGATGAGCAATTGGTTCAGCAAATATTATCCTTAACAAGCGTAGCTCCCGATACAACAATTGATTACAAAGGAGAATCCTCTACCATCCATGAACTACTTGTTTCAAAGCTGAATATCCGATACTTGTTAGATAAATCAGTGAAACACTATGCAACCACAGTCGGAAAAGAGATCAATGTACAGAAAACAGATCTTTTGTCATTGCTGCAACAATATCCCCTTGCATCAAAAGAACAATTTTTAAAAGTTGTTGAGGGATTGACTCAGATCGTTCCGCGCATTTATAATATTGCTTCATCTCCGGTTGCCCATAGCAACGAAGTACATATCACCGTATTACAAGATGTATTTGAAACCAATCATGGAGTAGAAAAAGGATTGTGTACGCAATATTTGGAAAGTAAATATGAAGGAGATTGCGTTCGATTTTTCATTCAACCGAATAAACGATTCCGTTTACCAGCGGCTGATAAAGATATCATCATGATCGGTCCGGGTACAGGTGTTGCACCTTTTCGCTCATTTGTAGCCGAGAGAGATGCCACAGGCGCAACCGGAAGGAACTGGTTATTCTTCAGCGAAGATCAGTTCACGACTGATTTTTTGTACCAAACCGAATGGCAGGCCTGGTTTGAAACGGAAACGCTTACGCGTATTCATTTGTCTTTTAAAAATGGGCAAGAAAATCATGTAACACTCTCACAAAAGATTGTTGAGCAAGGATCTGAATTATTCCAATGGCTGGAAGGCGGTGCCAGTATTTATCTCTGCGGAGAAAAAGAGCCGGCAGGAAAAGAGATAGAAGCAGCATTGTTAGAAGTTTTTGCTAAAGCAACTGATGGCAAAACCGAAACTGCCATTGCTTATCTGGAAAAACTAAAAAAAGAAGAACGCTACGCAAAAGATCTGTATTAAAATTCACCATTGACCATTCACAAATATGGCTACAGAAAAAAAATTATCACCCATCGAATCCATCAAAACCAAAAGTGATGGTTTGCGGGGAACGTTAAAAGAAAGTTTAACAGATGAGATCACGGGCGCTGTTCGTGAACAGGATCATGCATTGATCAAGTTTCATGGTATGTATGAACAGGATGATCGTGACTTGCGCGAGGAAAGAGCTGCCAAAAAGTTAGATAAACTATATTCATTCATGATCCGCTTACGGATACCGGGTGGATTCATGACTGCAGATCAATGGATCGCGGCGCATCATGTAGCCGGGCAATATTCCACAGGTGTCATCAAGATCACTACCCGGCAAACCATACAATTACATGGTATTCTCAAGCATCAGATAAAACCCACACTACAATCATTCAATAAGGTTCAGCTGGACTCGATTGCTGCTTGTGGTGACGTGAACCGAAATGTAGCTTGTACCAGTCACCCGGCTGAATCGGACATTCATGAACATGTACATGCTTATGCAGATAAGATCAGCAGGTTGTTGTTGCCAAAGACAAGAGCCTTTTATGAGATATGGTTGGATGAAGAAAAAATAGCGGAGTATGATGAACAGGATCCGCTGTATCAAGACCGTTATTTACCCAGGAAATTCAAGATCGGTATCGCTATTCCACCCAATAACGATGTGGATGTGTTGACGAATGACCTGGGTCTCATCGCTATCATCGACAACAATGAATTGATCGGTTTTAATATCGCAGTGGGTGGAGGCTTGTCTACCACGCATGGTAATCCGGATACCTATGCCAGACTGGCTACTGTCATTGGTTTCACAAGAGGGGAAGAACAAACTTTAAAAGCGGTATATGAGGTATTGACCATTCAGCGTGATTATGGAAACCGCTCTGACAGAAAGATGGCCAGATTAAAATACACGCTGGATAATATGGGTGTGGAAGCTTTTCGTAAGGAATTGGAGAAACGTTGCGGATTTGAATTGGAAGACATTCAACCGTATCAATTCACTGCACGGAAAGATCGTTATGGATGGATGCAGGATTATAAAGGTAATTGGCACTATACGCTATTTGTTGAAAATGGACGTGTTACCGATGAAAGTCCGATAGCCTTGCAAAAAGCATTGCTGGATATTGCGGAAACGCAAAAAGCAGTTTTTCGTTTTACCAGTAATCAGAATGTAATCATCAGTGATATTCAGCCACAGGATAAAAAAGATATTGAAGATATTTTACAACAACATGGTATTCTGCTTCGCGATGAAAATATTTCATCCATTCGTAAAAATGCGATTGCCTGTGTAGCATTGCCTACCTGTCCATTGGCATTGGCAGAAGCACAACGTTATTTGCCTGATCTCATTACGAAAATCGAACCCTTGCTGATTAAGCATGGATTATCATCTGAAGATATTGTATTGCGTATGACCGGTTGTCCAAACGGTTGTGCAAGACCTTACGCGGCAGAGATCGGTTTGGTGGGCACATCTCCGGGGCATTATAACCTGCATATTGGCGGAGACCATGAAGGGACACGTTTGAATGTGAAATTTAAAGAGCAGCTGGATGAAGCAAACATCCTCGTTGAATTGGATCAGCTCTTTAAGCAGTATGCTGATAAACGCAATAAGCATGAACGTTTTGGTGATTTTGTTTTGAAGGAGGTGTTACATGTATCATAATTATTTAAAAAAACAGCAGCGTCTTTTTTACGACAATAGCAAATGCCGATGTTGTATGGGATAAGAATATTTTTTTAATTTATTATCCTACCAAATCAATAGACTAATGAAATTATTATTTATATTTATTGCTTTCTTCACATACTCCATAACAGGAATGTCGCAGGACTTGTATACCTATTCCGGAATATTGAAAGATGCTCAACAGGAAACACCATTGAGTGGCGCAGTTGTACGTATCAAACAAACCAACACATTTGCTGTAGCAAAAGAAGATGGGAGCTTTCAAATTAAAACAACTTTAAAGCCACCGTTTACCTTACAGATCAGTTCCATCGGTTATGAATCTCAGGAATTTGTGATCAGTAATACCGATAAACCCATCACACTTTCTCTCAACGTACAAAATGTATATGCCGGATTGGTGTTGGTTACGGCTTCTAGGGTTCCGGAAAGTATTTTGAAATCACCGGTAAGTATTGAAAAGTTGAGTTTATCTGCTATCAAAGAAGCAGCCGCTCCGAGCTTTTATGATGCACTGGAGAATTTAAAAGGCGTACAATTGACAACCTCCAGTATCACATTCAAAGTGCCGAATACCAGAGGCTTTAATGTGCCCAATAATTTTCGTTTTGTTCAGTTGGTGGATGGTGTTGATGTACAGGCGGCAACATTGGGGGTGTCGTTGGGCAACTCAGTAGGTCCTACTGAACTGGATGTAGAAAACGTTGAAGTAACACCGGGTGCTGCATCTGCTTTGTATGGAATGAATGCGATCAATGGTATGGCGAATATTACCACAAAGGATCCTTTTCGATATCCCGGATTGAGTATCTATCAAAAAACAGGCGTGAATCATGTGGATGGAAAAGACAGAGATCCATCCGTTTTAACAGAAACCGCCATTCGTTTTGCACAAACCTGGAAGAACAAATGGGGTTTTAAAGTGAATGCCGGTTACCTGAAAGCTACTGATTGGGTGTCTGATAATAGAACAGATCAGAATCCGAATACTTTAAATACAGCCAATCCATTGTATCAAGAGTTATCCGGTAATAACAATGTGGCTTATGATGCATGGAATAAATATGGTGATGAGAACAACAATGCCGTTACTATTTCCGGTATCAACTACAATGGTCCCAATAAATCTTTTCTGGTACGTAGAACAGGGTATTGGGAGAAAGATCTTACCAATCCAACCGTAGAAAATATCAAATTCGATCTTTCATTGTATCATAAATTTTCTAAAGGAGCTTTATTGTCTTATACGTATCGATTGGGTCAAATGGATGGCATCTTTCAACGTGGTAATAAAATACAACTGGACAATACTTCCATCCAAAATCATAAACTGGAGTTTAAATCTGGTTCTCTTTCAGCACGTGCGTATGTATCTCTTGAAAATACCGGAGATTCTTATAATGTGAAACCATTGGCCGATAATCTTGAATTAACGCATCTTTCCAATAATGCCTGGAGAGATCGTTTCAGAAATGAGTTACAACTGCAACTCAACAACGGTGTTTCTCTTCCTGCAGCAATGTCAAGTGCCAGAACAGTTGCCGATGCAGGAAGGGTATTACCCGGAACAGCTGCGTTTGATCAATTGAAAAAGACCATCATTGGTATCAATAATTGGGATCATCTCAATTCAGGCATAACGGGAGCTCCGGCAACCGGTGGTGCATGGCTTACACAGCAAAGCAGAATGTATCATGGAGATGTACAATGGGACTTGCGTTCTAAAATTAAATTCATCCAGCTTTTAGTAGGTGCAGACTATCGTTTGTATGAAGTGATACCGGATGGTAATAATTTTGTGGATTTTTCAAGAGCGTTAGCTGATAGAAATAAACCACTGAGTGATGGATCTTTTGGAGATCCTGTTACTTATTCAAAGTATGGATTGTTTGTACAGGGTACTAAAACTTTTTTTGATCAAAAACTAAAGGTAACAACTTCATTAAGATGGGATAATAATCCTGAATTCTCTCCGAAGTTGAATCCCAGAATTGCGGTGGTGTATTCGCACGCTCAAAAACATCATTTCAGAATTTCATTTCAAAATGGATTCAGATTTCCCGCTTTATTCGAAGCTGTTTCTTTCGTGAATAATGGAAATGTAAGAAGAGTAGGTGGACTAGCTTATATCAATGAAGGATTGGGATATCTTGATAATTCCTACACACTCAGTTCCGTCAACACATTTAATGCGGCAGTTAATAGAGATATTGCTGCCGGACTAACCGCTAATAATGCAGCGCTGAAAAATAGAGATTTACTACAGGTAACTAGTTTGTCTACAACAAGACCAGAAAGGATCAACTCGTTTGAAATAGGTTATAAAAGCGTATTGTTCAACAATCGCTTAGTATTAGATATAGAAGCTTATGCAAATGAGTATGATGGTTTTTTAGGACAGGTTGAGGTTGCTGTTCCGGAAAACAATACCGTTAAAGTTGGTTCAGATGCTGCAGTTATTGCCATGCTGGCATCTAACCGTTCCAAACAAACAAGATATCGTGTATATACCAATGCAAAGAACAGGTATTATAACTATGGAGCGGCAGCGGGTGTGATTTATACCTTATACAAGAAGTTCATTGTATCCGGTAATTTAACTTTTAATAACCTGAATGAAAGCAAAGAGCGTGATGTTTTTGTGACAGGTTTCAATACACCTCGTTGGAGTTCTAATGTATCATTCAGAAATAGAGCATTATTTAAGCACACCGGATTTAATCTTGTTTGGAAGTGGCAGGATCAATTCAATTGGGAAAGCCCGCTGGCTAATGGAGCCATTCCTGCTTTTAGTACAATCGATTTACAAGTAACCCAAGAGTTACCTGTGTTAAAAACCACCATTAAGATTGGGGGCAGTAACGTCCTTAATCACCGTTACATACAGTATGCAGCCGGACCAACCATTGGAGCGTTATATTATGTAGCGCTTAGTTTCGATACTCATTTTAAACAAAAAAAACAATAGCATGGAAGTGATAGCGTCTGTAGATAAAAGCAATGCTGCATCCTTTGTTCATAAAAAGAACAATCGACTTTTTCCTGTTTTTCTTCAATTGGAAAGACTTAGGGTATTGATTATTGGCGGAGGTCCGGTAGCAGTTGAAAAGCTACAGGCACTATTAGCTAATGCACCTTGTACGAGAATACGAATCGTAGCAAAACAATTTTCTGAAGAACTGTTACATATCGCTGCAGATAAAGACCATGTAGAGCTTGTTCCTAAAAGTTATTCTTCAGGCGATTTGTATGATGCAGATATTGTGATTGTTGCGGTCAATGATATAGTTACAGCAGAAGAAATCAGAAATGATGCAAAAGCCAGAAAAATCCTGGTGAATGTTGCTGATACGCCTGCACTCTGTGACTTTTATTTAGGCTCCATTGTACAGAAAGGGAATCTGAAAATTGCCATTTCTACTAATGGTAAATCACCTACAATCGCAAAAAGGGTAAAAGAAACATTGCATGAGGTGATCCCGGATGAAATGGATCTATTGCTGGATAACATGCAGCAGATCAGAAATCAACTAAAAGGTGATTTTTCGGAGAAAGTTAAAAAGCTGAACGAGATCACATCAGTAATGTCTCCTCATCCGCAAAAACAATTCTCGGTTGCTGAAAAAAGATGGAAAAAAATTGCTTCCGGATTCCTGTTTGCTTTCTTCTTCATGTTTGTGGGTCATCTTGTGCTATCCTATATTCCATTTACAACATTGTTCAGTGAATCTAAAAATTTACTACAGTCACTGGACAGTACTTTTTATTGGATGATATTGGCGGGCTTTCTGGCGCAATTAGTAGATGGCGTATTGGGTATGGGATATGGAGTGGTATCTGCTACCGTATTATTGTCTCTTGGTGTTAAACTTCCTGCCATCAGTGGTAGTATTCATACCGCGGAAATGTTCTCCAGTGCAGCATCAGGGTATAGTCATTATCGTTTTGGGAATGTCAATAAAAAATTATTCAAAACCTTACTGATACCGGGTGTCATTGGTGCGATACTGGGTGCGGTTTTATTATCAACCTTGGCCGATCAATACACGAATTATATAAAACCGGCATTAGCTGCCTATACATTATTTCTGGGGATTCGAATTTTAAGAACCGGCTTTTCAAAAGAAAGAAAGCAAAAAAAATTTCGTCGTGTAGGATGGTTGGGAGCGATCGGTGGTTTTTTAGATTCTTTTGGTGGTGGTGGTTGGGGGCCATTGGTAACCAGTACATTGATTCTGAAAGGAAGAACACCGCGATATGTGATAGGCTCAGTGAGTATTACAGAGTTTTTTGTAACGCTGGCAAGTGCAGCAACTTTCTTTTCATTGTTGGGGATCTCTCATTGGCCGGTGATCGCAGGATTGATCATTGGTGGATTAATAGCAGCACCATTAGCAGCAAGGCTAACAGGAAAACTTCCTTTGAAAACCATGTTCATTGCTGTAGGGATCATGGTGATTATTTGGAGCTTGCGTATTTTATGGAACTCTGTTTTTTAAAACAAAAAACCTTTGCTGGAAAATATCCTGCAAAGGTTGCGTAGCGTTTGGTTTTTCTTTTCGGATATTACCTGTTTAACTTACACTACAAGAGTCAACAGGCTGCTTGGATTTTCTTAAGATGGTTGGATTCTAAAACAGTCCCTTTACGGGGTATTTTATAACACAAAGAAACAACGGGCCTGAGAAGTTGACAATAGCAATGTATGTTAAATACATGTAGCAACATCACTACACCCGAGTCGTCTTTTCAACCGTTTTGCGTTCATTCAGATGTGAGATTCCCGTATCTGATATTACGGTATAAGTCTTCATGTATTTTTCTGACACTATTCATCACCTGAGGAATAATGTATTGCTGAACATGATCTAATCGATTCAATTGGACACTATTATAGGTTTCCAAATCAAATTGTGGTGGACGCATTCCATTTCTGGAAGTGTTCGTAGTGAAGCATTTCAGGTCTGAAACCTTACTCTCGAAAGCACTGTCCTTAAAATTTACGGTCAACGTGTACATGACAAAAGTTTGTTCCATGTTTAAGCCAGACAAATCTTCCACCGGATACATGACATAGAAACCATATTTCCCGGAAATGCTTCGCATTCGCGCATCTTCAGCTAGATAAACGGGTTTTCCTTTTTTGCTGATGTTGAAATAGTCTTCAAACTTTGAAGTTGCATATTGATACAATAACCAGTTTTTGGTTCGTTTATACATTTCGGATCTTGGTAAGATCACAGTAGATGTTTTTTTAAAAGCTACTTTTCCTGAAGGGTCATCTGTTGGGAATCGTAATTGTGTATATGTATAACTAAAAACAGAAATCAGTAGTGTTAAAAAAAATAGCTTCTTCATAACGCAGCATTGGTTCCTGATACTCAAAATATGCAATAATTATTAAATAAAAGAAACAATCCCATCACGTTTCAGTGTTGTCCATTCTCGCCAATGTTTTTGATTTGCTAGAGTATCAATTATTTGGGTATATTTTTCTTTATCAAATTCAATTGATAATATTTTAAGTTACCCAGGTCTACTTTAATTTTTCTTAGTTGACTTGATATTATTCCAATTAATAGTACCATTGCTGTACCAGGGGTCTGCCAACTCCTGCTCAATTGCCTAGAGCATCTGGTGCAACTTATATTTCAAACCTTACCTTATAATGTGTATTTGGTTTTGGTTCAGAAACTTATTTTATTAGATACATAAGTAAATTATCTGAATGATTATTACCCGAAATAAATATAGTTTTATCACTTATATTCAGTGGTGACGGAAGATTACAGCGATCATGTTTTATCTCACAAAAATCTTATTCATCAACTCGACATTCAGCAAAATCTACTTCTCACCAATCATAATCTTTATCGAAATCATGATTGATTGTAATAATCAGGTTTTCCGAGGTTTCTTTTTTCTACAGGTCAATTAGCTAATGATCAGTAACAAATAAAAACATGTGTTTCATATCAAACTTATTTACTTTTAGAGTACAAGAATATATAGTGAACCTTCACTTGATATATAGTGGTACAAAAAATCTCATAGACTCTTTTTTAATTTTCAGTTCATCAAGATGCCCTATGTATTTTTTATCAGCAGTTATCAAATGCATATGCAGGTATGTATCATGATGAGTGAAGACACTTTGATGTTTTCTAGAAAAGAAACCAATAATTTCAACTGATTCTTTTTTTAAAGAATAATTTCTTTGACCCTGGTGCGCCTGTTCAGGCGAATCGACTTTTGTTCCTGGTGGTAGATTTACAACGTGGATAGATGAGCTTATAATCGTACCATTTAATTTAAAACAAAATGGGTTGTTTATCCCCCTAGAAATACTATCAATAAATTGTTCCAATTGTAAGAGATTTTCTATGGAGTCAGGCAAAGCAATTTCCATCCACTCATCTACGTGTGTGTACACAAAAAAAGGAGCCTTGGTCTTATATGTTTCTGTTACTTTAATGTTACCATCTGCGGCTACTGTAGATAGATAAGAAACACCATCAATGATTAATAGTTCTCCGGATAACTTCTCATTTGGACCTAAACCATACAAATGTTTTTTTGGATAAATAGTGTCAAGTAAAATATTTCCACCAAGTTATCCTTTCCACATTACATTGCGCATGGCTCCAACTATCATGACAGGGGTTTCTTGCTGCGCTTTCGATATGAAAAAAACGAATAAGAAGGTGAGTAGTAATATTTGTTTCATGAGTGTTATTTTAATTTTTAGCTTTTTTACCATCTATTTTATTTCATTTTCCTCCAACCATTTAATTCGGTAATATATTTACAAATCAAGCAGGAGCCATTTTAATGAAGATGTTGTGGTAGCATCGGATGGATAGGCAGGCAGTATGTCTGGTGCGGCAATTGATAGCATTAGTCTTATTGACCTATTAGAAAACCTTGACTTATGTAACTGGAATTCTTTTGCTTCATCAGCAAGGAAACTGCTGGCAGTTACCGGACGACTCACCGTTGCAACCCAACTATCATTGTTCCACCAAATCCATCCTCCGTAACTCATATTTGTAAAAGTACGCTCCCCTAACTGCGCAGATGCATGAAGATTAATCATGGTGCTGTTATTGGTAATATAAAAATCAACGCCACGAAGTGCGGGTTTTTGAAACATCCCTTGAAGACACCAATAGATATAGTGGTGATCTTGTTTAAAATGCAACATTAACGAATCAGATAATTTTACTTTGATCGCATCATCCCATTCGGCAGGATTGAATTTGCCATCAATCATGACGGCTGACTTTCCATATGGTATTTTAATGGACTGGCTGCTTCCTGTATTGTAGATAAGAAGATTCAGAAGAATAAATAGTAATTGTCTCATAGAATATATACTTAATGATTATTTTAGAAAATGTGGAAGTTTAAATCTACTACCTCTATTAAATAAATCTTTTGCTTTAATATCTTTCCATTCTTTATCAGATATAATAATTAAAAATCAGCTTAATTTAACCGGGTATTAGTGATTTATGGAATCAATTTTTTGTGCATGGCAACAGCACTGGCAGAACATAAGCTGCTGAATTCTTTTGAAGCCTGCACTTCATCTGGGACCTCATTTCTAAAAGAATACTTATAACCTCTCTTTTCAAAATACACAGCTGCTGTTTCTGTTAGAAGGTAAAGAATCGTGATTCCTGATTTGTTACCGATTTCTTCAAGATTGTTTATAAGTAATGATGCAATACATTTACTCCTATAACATGGGTGTACAACCAAAGATCGAAGTAACCCGTGTAAGCTCCCCATAATTTAGTGCCACGTTTAGTTAGAGTTTTCTAAGGTAATA
>JACBFI010000032.1 GCA_013391385.1 Sediminibacterium sp. Gen4
GGCCTTTCTTTAATCTGTGGGAGCACACGGGTTCGAACCGCGGACCCTCCCGACTAAGGTCGGGATGCACTAAATCAACTGAGCTTGTTAATTGATTTAGTGTTATTAATGCTCGGAACACTTCGGAAGTGTACATAAAAAAACCATTCGCCTTTGGCGGATGGCCTTTCTTTATTCTGTGGGAGCACACGGGTTCGAACCGCGGACCCTCCCGACTGAGGTCGGGATGCACTAAATCAACTGAGCTTATTAATAAGGGCTAAAATTTTGACTTTACTTTTCCATGCTTTTATCTGCCTTTCTCTATCCAGAGCTTCTTTTTTAGTTGAGAATTGCTCGTAATACATTAATATCCAATCTGCGTTATTTCCAGTAAACCCTTTATGATTTGTATTGTGTCTTCTTATTCGTTGAGATAATTCATCACTAGTCGATCCGATATAGAATCGATTTTTAGAGGGTGAAAAAAGTATGTAGGTTTTGTATGTCATTGGGTTACGGCATAAAAAAACCATCCGCCTTTGGCGGATGGCCTTTCTTTAATCTGTGGGAGCACACGGGTTCGAACCGCGGACCCTCCCGACTGAAGTCGGGATGCACTAAACCAACTGAGCTTGTTAATTGGTTTAGTGTTATTGTTACGCTGAACCTTTGAAAGTGTACATAAAAAAACCATCCACATGGTGTGAATGGCCTTTCTTTTCTCTGTGGGAGCACACGGGTTCGAACCGCGGACCCTCCCGACTGAGGTCGGGATGCACTAAATCAACTGAGCTTATTAATAAGGGCTAAAATTTTGACTTTACTTTTCCATGCTTTTATCTGCCTTTCTCTATCCAGAGCTTCTTTTTTAGTTGAGAATTGCTCGTAATACATTAATATCCAATCTGCGTTATTTCCAGTAAACCCTTTATGATTTGTATTGTGTCTTCTTATTCGTTGAGATAATTCATCGCTAGTCGATCCGATATAGAATCGATTTTTAGAGGGTGAAAAAAGTATGTAGGTTTTGTATGTCATTGGTTTACGGCATAAAAAAACCATCCGCCTTTGGCGGATGGCCTTTCTTTAATCTGTGGGAGCACACGGGTTCGAACCGCGGACCCTCTGCTTGTAAGGCAGATGCTCTAAACCAACTGAGCTATGCTCCCGTTTTGTTGGGAGTGCAAAAATAGGGTCTGAAACATTACTGCCAAAAAAAGTTTTGAGATTTTTTAAAATTAGTTGAGTTGCAAGGCCGGTAAACGATAATGCTGACTGTCATACACAAACAATTCTTCAATCTCATAAGTCCAGTATTTATACAAGGGAGATTTTACCAGTAATTTGTCTGCTTCCTCCTTACTTTCTGTATTCAATGTGATCCAGCAGGTCTGGCTTTCCATGCTCACGGCATAGCTGTCGATGATTCCTTTATTCAATAAGAAATTCACATAAGTACGATGGGGTGGAACCAGCGACATAAAATCATCATCCATCTGAAACTTAATGATCGCCTGAAACTTTTTCATACTTGCCTATTTAATTGAATGTATCAGTACAATATCCGTGCTGTTTATCTGAGTGTGGCAATCTGGCAACCTCGATTTTGTTTTACTGCTGATATTGCAGTTATTTACTGCCACATTCAAAATGAACCTATATGATCAAAACCATTCTTCTGTTATTGGTCTCTAATGTCTTTATGACTTTTGCCTGGTATGGACACCTCAAACAACAAGGGATGCCATTATGGAAAGCCATTGCCATCAGTTGGGGTATTGCTTTTTTTGAATACTGTTTAATGGTTCCTGCTAACCGCGCAGGATATGCCAACGGATTCTCGGGCTTTCAATTAAAGATTACTCAGGAAATCATAACGCTGCTTGTGTTCACCATATTTGCAGTCTTTTATCTAAAAGAACCTTTTCAAACCAAATACCTGATCAGTTTTTTGTTCATACTTGGAGCCGTTTATTTTGCCTTCAAAAAATAAGGAGTACTGATCCAGACAGTACTCCTTTCCGATATTCAAAAAAACAATGAAAACTTCTATTCTTTCAGTTTATCCAATTTTACGTCTTAACATTTTTCTTTGACCGGGATGCAAACTATCTGCTCTATTCTTTGCCCTTTCTTTGATCTCTGCTTTTTGCTCCGGTGTTAATTCGTCATAACGTTTACGGATATTTTCACGCATCTCTTTTTTCTGTTCAGGAGAAAGACTGTCATAACGTGCTCTCATGGCTTGTTTACGTTCTGGCGATAATTCATGTTTGCCATGCTTTCTTCTTTCACGTATGCTGGCTTTTTGTTCAGGAGTCAGACTATCCGTACGCTGCCGAATTCTTTCTTTGATTTCTTCCTTGGTTTGTGCTGTGGCGGTATTGGTTTGAATGGCGATACAAAACAATGCTGCCATGCAAATCAGAAAGGTCTTTTTCATGTCTTAAAGTTTTTAATAAGACATGAACCATGGAGATGGGTTTAATGCAGCTACAATTATTTCAGGCTTTTAACTTTTTCTATGATGGCAGTACCAAAAATGCAAAGCCCACTGTTAAAAATTATGAGTGCAGCTGTTCCATACCAAAACCAGTTACCGCTATTCGCTTTCACCGATCCGGCATCAATCGCCATCGATAATCCGGCGCCCACTAATACCAATCCGATTGGCGCTAGCAATAACCATTTCTTTTTGTGCGTATTCATGGTATTAAGGTAGGATGAGTTGTGCAATTCTTCCATTTCCTCCGGCAAGAAAAATGGCTTTACCGGTTCTTGCTTTTTGTACCACATGAAAACTTTCTTTAGAAATCAATGTCCAAGTATTGCCACCATCACTTGAAATATCTATACCGGAAGTGCCGCAAGTGATCAGTTCTTTTGCATTCAAATAAATTACACAAGACCGATACCCATGAGGAGGAACTGATGGTTTTGAAAAAACAGGTTTCCCTTTTTTGAAGTTTACCAACACACAGTTATCCATAGCAATGGTATCTTTTGCAAAATCGCCACCCACAATCACTGCTGATTTTGCTGCGCTCCAATAATCGATGGAGTTGGCACCTGTTGACGTGCCACCCTGCATCATGGGAAGAGAATCATTGAATGTATTGCGATACAGGTCTTTTAATCTTGCTTTACTACCTCCTGTAACCAAAAGAGTCGCTGTGCCGAAATCTTTTTCGTTAATCAACTTTATATTGGTTCCACTGGATGCAAACATCGCTTCGGTATCTGGCACTTTACGTACATCTTCTTGATGATGAGGAGGGGACATTTGTTCCCATGAGTCACCACCATCCATTGATATAGCAGCAAATAATTTTCCTTGAATCGGATCACCCACAACAATCATCTTTTTTTTATCTGCATATACATCCATTGCGTCTAGAAACATACCCTTGGTGGTATCTTCAAAAACTTTTCTCCAGTTTTTACCGCCATCGGTTGTTTTCAATATAACAGCAGGTTCTGCAATCGCCATGATAATAGCGGTATTGGCACTGAAGGCTTCGATATCTCGAAAATCTCTTTTTTCATAACCGGGAACAGGGATCCATTCTATCGTTTTTCCTCCATCGGTTGATCTTACAACAGCCCCATTACTACCACTCGCCCAAAATACCTCGTCATTCACTACACTTAGCCCACGAAAACTCACCCTTTTACCTGATTCCAATACCTGAATTTGTTGTGCTTTACCCGAATAGTTTACAAATAGGGATAAGCCCAAAATAATTATTTTATAAAACCGCATAGCTGCTTCATTTTTGTAGCCTGAAGATAGGAGAAATAAGAAAGAGGGAATAAGAAACAGGGAACAAGAAACAGGGAACAAGAAAGAAATCAAGAAATCAAGAAATCAAGAAATCAAGAAATCAAGAAATCCCCGAAGGGGTCCTTCGGACAAAAAATCAAAGATCACATGATACCATACTGGATGAGTCGGACGCAACTGTTATTGGGAGATGAGCCGATTGAGCAATTAATGACAAAAAATGTACTGGTGGTTGGACTAGGTGGTGTGGGGGGTATTTGTGCGGAAATGATTGCTCGCGCCGGGGTGGGTAAGATGACGATCGTTGATGCTGATACTGTAGATCTTAGTAACTGTAATCGTCAAATTCCTGCTTTACACTCTAATGCAGGAAAGCTTAAGGCGGAAGTGATGGCAGATCGATTAAAAGATATCAATCCAGATCTTGATCTCACTGTATTAACAGAGTTTATTCGTGATGAACGTACCAATGAAATTTTAGATCAAGGCAATTTTGATTATGCAGTCGATTGTATTGATACACTTTCTCCCAAAGTATATTTCATTAAAGCTTGTATCGATCGCGGTATTCCCATTGTTACTTCTTTGGGTGCGGGTGGAAAAGTAGATCCTTCACAAGTAATGGTCACAGATATTTCAAAAACACATCAGTGCAACCTCGCCAAATACGTTCGTAAAAAACTACATGGATTTGGTATCTACAAAGGATTGAAAGTAGTATTTAGTCCGGAAAGAGCTGATCAGAGTCGTATCATCGAAACCAAAAAAGCCTACCCCAAAAAATCCATCATCGGCACCATTAGTTATATGCCGGCAATATTCGGTTGTGTAGCTGCCAGTGTGGTGATCAGAGACCTGTACGGGGTGGCGGATGGGAATAGCAAATAGGGGATGGTAGATGGCAGATGTATGATTTCGGATGTCGGATGTCTGATTTCTGATTTGGGATGGACCTTTTTTCTATTAATCCAGAAATAAAAGACCTAATGCCATAAATCTGACATCTGCGATCTGATATCCGACATCAGACATCCGACATCCGAAATCAGTAAATGATCGCTGCTTGCACCATTTCTTTCCATGCTCTTGCATTCGTGTGCTTGGTGATGGCGGTAATGAAAGCTGCAAAAGGGAGATCGAATAGTTGCTGACTATTTGTGATGCCGGTTAATTTATCTAAGTGATTTTTCCCGGTTGGATTCACACTGGTGGGGTAGATGTCCCATGCAAATTGTTCCGGATGTAAGGTCTTAATGAGTTTGATGGCGATCATTCCCGTTAACACGGGTCGAAAACTGATCCGGTCATGTACTTCCAAACGAACAGACTTACAAAGCTGACTTTTGAATTTACTATGCTCGGGTGTGAATGTGATGGCATGCGCACTGAATTCGCCGCCGGAAATATCATTCAACATAGCCGCTACCCGTTCAGCCTGTAACCAAGGTGCGCCCATAGCAGTAAAACTATACGGAGTACCTCTTCCTTCGGAAACATTGGTAGCTTCCAACAAACATAGACCCGGATATAATAACATGGATTCAAATGATTGAATGGCCGGTGATGTAGGAACAAATGGTAGTTCCCATTCCGGTTGAAACTGTTCTCTATTCCAACCTTTACAATGCATGATCTCAAGCTTAGCTCCAATCTTTTTTACGTCATTGAAATACAACGCTAACTCACCCAATGTTAAGCTATGTCTGATAGGCATTTCCCATCTCCCTATAAAAGAACTATTGGTTTCATCTAAAAACGGACCTTCCGCCAATTCCAATATTCCGGAAATAGGATTGGGACGATCTAAGATGATCAATGGTTTTTGAAACTTTGCAGCGGCTTCCATCACATGCGTAAGTGTCCACAGATATGTGTAAAAGCGACTTCCTACATCGGGTACATCAAACAGTAAAATATCTATCTTCTCTAAATGAGCTGCATCCGGCGCCAATCTTTCACCATACAGGCTGATCACCGGTAAGCCGGTAAGTATATCTGTTCCATCGCTCATGGCATGTCCATCAGCACCTTTCACATCCAAACCATGTTCAGGTGAAAACAGCAGGGTAATATGAAAGCCATTCTCTACTAACGCTTTTCTGGAAGCAATCCCATCACATGTTTTCGCAGCTTCATTGGTAATCATGCCAATGCGCGATTGTTTCCAGGAAGGATTCAGTTGAAGCAAATGATCGATTCCGAATTGTAGCATAGGAGAATTCAAAAGTAAAAAGTAAAAAATCAAAAGTGAAAAGTGAGGAAGTGGAGTGAAAAGTGAAAGGTGAAAAGTGAAATATTTTTTTGACTTTTCACTTTTGACTTTTGACTTCTCTCTCAAACCCCATCTCATCTTTCATCTCTTCCACAATATTAAAGATGATCGGGCAACGTCCGTAGTGCATGAGGGTGGTGAATAGTCTTTTGGAAAATCCCGGTAAATGCATAGCGGGAAACTCTCGACAACCTTCAAATCGGTGTTCATAGACATTACAGCGATTGGCTTCAAGAAAAGTACAAGGAATGGCATTCATCAACATCATCCCATTGCTTCCTTTCTCCAGATAAGTTTCATCAAAAGAAGCTCTGGAGACTTCCAAATGTGCAGAAAGTGTATCTGCCTCCGATTCAGAAACATTGATCATCAAACTCTTGCAGCAATTGCCACAAACGGTACAATCAATTTGTTTTTCTATAGACTGGTTAAGTCGATGTGCTACTGCATCCATCTGTTCCGGTATATTCGATTTTACCTGACGGGCAAATCGATCATTCTCCTCGAGTCGCTCTGCGGCAAGAATTGCGATCTGTCGTAGATCCCGGATGGGTTGTTTTTGAAGGGTGTTGATGTAGTAAAGGTAGGTAGAAGGGGCTGAAAACGGTAAAATCAACATTTTTTTGTGTTTTATCCACAGGAAAACGGCATTTGTAGAAAAGAAAAATTGTGTCAGGTGTACAGGTGGTTAGATTTGCGGGTTGGAGAGCAGAAAAACTGTGAAGGGGTTTCTATTAAAATGAAGACTTATGGCAGAACAGAAGAATTTGAATGAATACAATGAAGAATCGATACGGTCACTAGACTGGCGTGAGCATATTCGACTCAGACCCGGGATGTATATTGGTAAACTGGGCGATGGTTCCGCTACAGACGATGGTATCTATGTATTGATCAAAGAAGTGATCGACAACTGTATCGATGAACATACCATGGGATTTGGGAAACAAGTTGAGATTACCATTGAAGGTAAACAGGTAAACATCCGCGATTATGGTCGGGGGATTCCGTTGGGTAAAGTGGTAGACGTGGTGAGTAAGATCAATACAGGTGCCAAATACGATAGTAAGGCCTTCCAAAAAAGTGTGGGTCTGAATGGAGTAGGTACCAAAGCGGTAAATGCATTGAGCCAGTATTTCAAAGTCACTTCTCACCGTGATGGCAAAGAAAAAACAGCTGAATTTGAAAGAGGGGTATTAGTAAAAGATCACAAGGAACAAAAAACAAGTGAGCCCAATGGAACGCTTGTGTCCTTTATTCCCGATGAAACCGTTTTTCGCAATTTTCATTTCATTCATGAATACCTTGATAGTCAGCTTTGGAATTATTGTTACCTGAATGCGGGACTATCCATTCATTTCAATGGGAAAAAGTATGTCAGTAAAAATGGATTGTTGGATCTATTGGAACGAAAAACCAATGCAGATGAGCTCCGTTATCCCATCATTCATTTGAAGGGAGATGATATTGAAGTAGCGATTTCGCATAACAATGATTACGGAGAAGATATTTTCTCATTTGTAAATGGACAGTATACCACACAAGGTGGAACCCATCAACAAGCATTTAGAGAAGCTTATATCAAAGTGATCCGTGATTTTTATAAGAAAGATTATGATGCTTCTGATATTCGTGGCAGTATCGTAGCCGCTATTTCTGTACGTGTACAAGAGCCGGTGTTTGAAAGTCAGACCAAAACCAAATTGGGTTCTCAAAACGTTTCTGAAGGTGGTCCGTCCATGAAAAAATTTGTGGAAGAATTTCTGGCAAAAGAATTGGACAATTACCTCCATAGAAATCCAACCGTAGCGGAAGCACTTCGTAAAAGAATTGAACAGAGTGAACGTGAAAGAAAGGAACTGGCTGGTATTAAAAAATTAGCCAATGAAAGGGCGAAGAAAGCCAATCTGCACAATAAAAAACTGAGAGATTGCAGGGTGCATTTGAATGATGATTTACCCGCTAAGAATAAAGAAGAGTTCATTGCATTACAAAAGAATTCAACCATTTTTATTACCGAAGGGGATAGTGCCAGTGGAAGTATTACGAAATCCAGGAATGTAGATACACAAGCCGTATTTAGTTTGCGTGGTAAGCCATTGAATGCTTTCGGACTTACGAAAAAAGTAGTGTACGAAAATGAGGAGTTTAATTTATTGCAACATGCATTGAATATTGAAGATGGGATGGAGGGATTGCGTTACAATAACATTGTCATTGCTACGGATGCAGATGTGGATGGAATGCATATCCGATTATTGATGATGACTTTCTTCCTTCAGTTCTTTCCTGATCTTGTTAAGCGTGGACATGTATACATTTTAGAAACACCTTTATTCCGTGTTCGGAACAAACAGGAAACCATTTATTGTTACGATGAATCAGAGAAACAGGCTGCTATACAAAAATTAGGCAGTAAACCTGAGATTACACGATTCAAAGGATTGGGTGAGATCTCGCCGGAAGAATTTGGAAGATTCATTGGTGCAGAAATGCGTGTTCAGCCGGTGATATTGGAACAAGGTGATCATATCCAACAATTATTGGAATACTACATGGGTAAGAATACCATGGAGCGACAAGATTTTATTATCAATAACCTAAAAGTAGAATTAGATCTAGAGGTTGCGGCCAACTGATCAAAGTATTAAATAGCGTAAGATGATTCATATTGTTTTCGAAACTGCAAACATAGCAGTACTACAACAAGCCATTGAACTGGATGAAACCATTCAAGGAACCATTCTTGAAATTAAAGATGATTATGCGGTAGGTCCGTTAGGTGATATTTATGCAACCGAAGGTTACCAACTACGTCGCGATTGGTGGAAAAGTTTGTTGGAATTTTCTCCTTATACCGAACAACTGGATTTAGTGGATGATAAATTAACCGTACATCATTTATTGAAGCAGTTGGATGAAGAACCTGATACAGAAGTTTGGATATGGATGGCTCAAAATGCTCATGATGTTTGTGGGTATTATTGGTTGATGAGTCAGTTGAAAGACTATCAGGGAAGGGTACAGGTTTTATACCTCAATAATCTTCCTTTTATCAATGAAAAGGGACAAATATTTTATCCTTCCTATCTCCATGAAATTCAGCCTAAAGAATTTTTAAAAGCGAAAAGACTGGCTAGACCCATTACGCTCAGTGAGTTTGAAGTAGATCCGGATGAATGGAAAAAACATTGCCAGGAGTCAGCCATGGTGCGCTTTTTGGAAGGGGGTAAAAAGATCATTGGTAAAGAAGTGAGTTTTTTTGATAAAGATATTCTTGCCCATATCAACTCAGAGCCGCAAAAACTGAGTAAGATATTGACGAATACTTTGAGTAAGATGAAAGTGAAGACAGGTGATGTTTTCCTGGTATGGCGAATCAGGGAGTTGATCAATGAGGGCAAATTAGAAGCTATTGGAGACTGGAATAAATCCTGGAAAGACATCAGTGTGAAAATGCAAGGGGACAAGAGTCAGGATACAAGTGTAGAAATAGCGGAATAAAAACCAGTACAAAATATCAGATTCAAAATCAAACGGCACAAATGGTAGAGATTATCAGCGTAGATAAGATTGCAGAAGATGAAAGAGGGGCTACGCATTATTTTGATACAGATAGAACCGGACAATTCATCATTGCTTATCGGAAAAGTGGCAGTATCAGTGGCAGACATTACCATAAGGGTACAGCACCCACTAAAAATCCTGAGCAGTTAATATTGATGCAGGGAGCGGCAACGGTAAACTGGTTTGATGTACAAGGAGATGCAAAAGGATCTATTCAAGTAAAAGCACCAGCTAAAATAATCATTCAACCATGGGCATGGCATGAAGTGATTGCAGATACTGATATTGTAATGTTTGAATTGAATGGATTGGAAGATGCAAAAGATGATACATTCAGAATTGAGAAATAGGGTGTAAGGAAACACCATTAACAAACGACGAGAAGATGGCGAAGGAAAAACAGCCCAACCGGGTTTTTGAAAATCAATCAGGCGTACAGGGACAATACCGGAACTGGTTTCTGGATTATGCTTCCTATGTAATATTGGAAAGAGCGATTCCTGCTATTGAAGATGGGTTAAAACCCGTTCAGCGCAGGATCTTACATGCGATGAAAGAAATGGATGATGGACGCTTTAACAAAGTGGCCAATATCATCGGACAAAGCATGCAGTACCATCCACATGGTGATGCCAGTATTGGGGATGCATTGGTGAATCTTGGACAAAAAGATTTGCTGATTGAAACACAAGGTAACTGGGGAGATGTAAGAACAGGTGACGAAGCAGCAGCCTCAAGGTATATTGAAGCGCGCTTGTCTAAATTTGCACTCGAAGTAGCATTCAATCATAAAACCACACATTGGCAGTTGAGTTATGATGGCAGGAAGAACGAACCCATCACTTTGCCGATGAAATTTCCATTATTGTTGGCACAAGGTGCAGATGGTATTGCGGTGGGGTTATCTACTAAAATTCTTCCCCATAATTTCTGTGAGTTGATTGATGCTTCCATCAAATACTTAAAAGGCAAAAAGTTTGAGATCTATCCTGATTTTCAGACAGGAGGTATGATTGATGTAGCTAACTACAATGAGGGTAAAAGGGGTGGTAAAGTTCGAGTACGTGCACATATTGAAGAGTTGGATAAGAAAACTTTGGTGATACGGGATGTGCCTTTTGGTGTTACGACCACCCAATTGATGGAAAGCATTACCAAAGCGAATGATCAGGGTAAAATCAAGATTAAGAAAGTAACAGATGTTACCGCGCAGGAAGTAGAGATTCATATTGATCTGGCTGCAGGTATTTCTACCGATATCACGATTGATGCTTTGTATGCTTTCACTGATTGTGAAGTGAGCATCTCTCCCAATGCATGTGTGGTAGTGGAGCAAAAGCCACAATTTTTAGGGGTACATGAATTATTGAAAGTATCTGCCGATAATACCAAGACATTGCTCGGAAGAGAATTGGAGATCAGACTGGCAGAATTGGAAGATAAATGGCATTATACCTCATTGGAGAAAATCTTCTTTGAAGAAAAGATATACAAAGAGCTGGAACAAAAACATGCCACCTGGGATCTGGTGATCGAAGCCATCAGTAAAGCATTTGAGCCATTCAGGAAGAAGCTGAAACGTAAGATTGAGAGAGAAGATATTTTAAAATTAACAGAAAAGCCTGTTCGTAGAATTTATCGTCTGGATATCAATGAGCTGAATGAGCAGATCAAAGGAATAGAGGCAGAAATCAAACAAGTGAAGTTTGATTTAGAGCATTTAACGGATTTTGCGGTTGCTTATTTTGAGAATTTACTCAAAAAATTCGGTAAAGGCAGAGAAAGGAAAACAGAGATCAAGGAGTTTGATACCATTCAGGTGAAACAAGTGGCGATTGCCAATACCAAATTATACCTGAATCGTGCGGAAGGATTTATAGGTACATCTTTGAAGAAAGATGAGTTTCTGTGTGATTGCTCTGATTACGATGATATCATTGCCTTTACCAAATCAGGTACCATGAAAGTGGTGAAAGTGTCTGATAAAATCTTTGTAGGTAAGGATATCCTTCATGCTGCCGTTTTCAGAAAAAATGATGAGCGTACGACCTATAATATGATTTATTTGGATGGTGCCAGTGGAACCAGCTATGCCAAACGTTTCAATGTCACAGGTGTAACGCGAGACAAAGAATATGATCTAACTAAAGGATCTGATAAGAGCAAAGTGCATTATTTCACCGCCAATCCAAATGGCGAAGCTGAAGTGGTGAAAGTGGTCTTAAGTCCGAATTGTACAGCCCGCAATAAAGAATTTGATTTTTACTTTGAAGAATTAGAGATCAAAGGAAGAAGTAGTATGGGTAACCAGGTAACGAAGTATCCTATTAAAACAGTGAAGCTTAAAGAAGCGGGTAAGAGTACTTTGGCAGGTGTGAAATTATGGTTTGATGATAAGTTTGGTAGATTGAATACCGAAGAAAAGGGACAATATCTGGGAAGTTTTGAAGATGAAAAACTATTGGTTATTTACGATGACGGTAGTTATGAGTTGACCGATACAGAAATGACCCAGCGTTTTGATCCGGAAAAAGTAACACTGATCGAAAAATTTGATCCGAATAAAATCATTACTGCTGTATACCTGGATAATGATAAAGGACAATTCAACATCAAACGTTTCAAAATTGAAACCAGCACTTTGAAAACCCAGTTCTTATTCATTAAAGAAGGAGATGGCAACAGGCTCGAAGCTGTTACAACGGATGATGAACCTATACTTGTAGTACAAACAGGTAGGGGCGCACAAGTGCGTAAAGCAAAATTCAAAGTGGCCAAAATGGTAGAAGTCATGGGCTGGAAAGCAGTAGGCGCAAAACTGACAGACTTCAACAAGAGTATTGAAATGGAATGGGAGCAAAGACCCAAAGATGATAATCCGATGCCGGAGTTGTTTTAGGCTAATAGCTTATGGCTTATAGTTCATAGCGAATAGCAGCATACAGTTTTACCATTTGCTATGAACTATTAGCCATAAGCTAAAAGCAGATCACGGTTTTACCATTTGCTATGAACCATAAGCCATCCGCTAAAATGCGGATCACAGTTTTACCATTTGCCATAAACTATAAGCTATAAGTCATAAGCTATCCGCTAAAAGTTGCTTACTTCCTTCTCAATCTAATCGTAGCTGTCCTGTCAAGATCACTTGTGAGAATAAGCTCATGTCTTTTCTGTCCGTCATAAATGATCATAATGGCTGTATTGGGTGGGATGGTGCCTAAATTTTCAGCATACATACTGATCTCATTCACATCTATAGTTGAATCGAGTACAATGGTTCTTCTAAATGCGATTTGTGTCAGAGGAATATCTTTAAACAAGAGTTGATGATTGAGATAGAGGGAAACCGTATCATGGTCGATGGTGCCATTATCATACAAGTCGATTCTCAGAAAATTTTCTGTGACTTCAATCTCTTTGAAAATAGATTTTTCTCTTTTTAAAAATCTGGGCTCGATCATGGTGGGGGATATTTCTTTTCTCTCTATCATCTTCATTGTACTGATGGTATCAGTAGGGATATCAATTTCAGTAGTATCGACTGCAGGTTTGGATGCAATAGTATCTGTTGAGTGTTTAAAACGATATTGAATTGCAGGACTTGTGTATCGATGCGCCGCATCACTTTCAAAAGCTCCGGTTAAGACAGATTCAGTTCGATTCACCAAGAGTGTAAAATTACCGGTAAGCATACAATCGATACCTGTTTTGGTATTGGTAGATAGATAGTAAATAAATGGGATGGGTTTGAAAATTAATTGCCGGGTACGGGTATTAAAATTCCCGCTGACTTTCACTTTGAATAAACTATCTCTAAAATAATATTGTAATTCACCGGTGACGGTATTTCCTTTTTGTTTGATAATGAGTTCAGATAAATAGGAGCTATGTTCGCCAGGAACCGCTACTTTACCAATACCATACCAATGCCCGGTTACAGTTTGGGCATTGGATTGAAATGCCATGATGAAACAAATAAGTATTGCACAGATCCCTTTCATGCGATGAAAATATTAAAGCCTTATGGATCAGTCTTTTAAAGTTGCTAACAGCCGTGGATACCCTTCTAAAACGTATATTCCATCGTATTCAAATAAACTAACCTATTTTTGCCGATTCAGATTTTTATGGAAACAGTGAATGTAGGGCAATACAATACCCTTAAAGTATCAAGAAAAGTAGATTTTGGTTTTTACCTCGAAGATGGAGGAGATGGTATTTTATTACCCACTCGTTTTGCTCCAAAAGGACTTCGAATTGGAGATGAGATTACCGTATTCGTTTATCATGATTCAGATAACAGACTTATTGCCACTACTCAAAAAGCAAATGCCTGTGTAGGGGAGATTGCCAAAATGAAAGCTGTAGCAGTTACCCGTCAGGGTGCTTTTCTGGATTGGGGACTGATGAAGGATCTGTTTGTTCCCGCCTCAAAACAACTGGGAGGTATGAGAGTGGGAGGAGAGTATCTCGTGAAACTCTATATCGATCAAATGACAGGAAGGGTGGCTGCAACAGAAAAAATAGAGCAGTTATTAAGCAATGATGTATTGACCGTGAAAGAATTAGATCAGGTAGACCTGTTGGTGTATCGTCAATCTGAATTGGGTTTTGTTGTTATCATCAACAATGTACATACCGGGATCATTCATACCAGCGAGATATTTACGGAACTCAAAATTGGTGATAAACTTAAGGGCTTTGTTAAAACCATCCTTCCCGGTAACAAAATTGATGTCGTGCTGGGAAAGCCGGGTTTTCAAAAGGTAGAAGATGAAGCGGAGAAGATACTTCGTTTGTTACAAGAGAACAATGGATACCTGCCTTATCACGATAAATCAGATCCGGAAGCGATCTATGCTTTCTTTGGTATGAGCAAGAAGACGTTTAAAATGACTACAGGTAATCTTTACAAACAAAGAAAGATCGAGTTTACACAAACTGGGTTCAAACTGATTACGGAGTAATATAGATTGGGCAAGTCTTCGGAGAAGTCGATAGTCCATAGACCATGGACCATGGTCTATGGTCTATGGACTAACCAAGTAGTATCTGTAAACACACTATTACCATTGGGCGCTTTTACGGTTGTTGTACCAACATAATAGTCGTCTGCTACTTCTTTGATATCAAAATATAGAACGCTGTTTTGATACAGCCTTTTTTCCGCATCATCTTTGGGTCCGGCACCAGAAAGATATGTCGCGGCAAATCTGCAATTACCCAGCCAATCAATTTTCCAATACGTAGTATCTTTTGTGCGGGTATTCACGTCTTGTTGTATTCCATCAATTCTGGTAATCTGAATATGATCGCCTCTCTTGGTATAACTATGAAATTTTCCCACTTTTAATGTGCTACAATCGGGCGCCATTCCATAAAATGAACTAGCGATGATTGCCATGCAAATCAGACTACTGAAAATGAAGACGGAACGGGGCATAAGTTTTTAGCTAATATACTATGCTTAGCGGATGAAATTAACCATAGAAGCTAACAATTGTTAGTATGATTGCCCTATATTTGCGCTTCAATTCAATTATATGTCGAACAGAACCGTATATATCGTATCTGCCGTAAGAACTCCCATGGGTTCTTTTGGTGGCAGTTTGAAAGATTTTTCCGCGCCTCAGTTGGGTGCTATTGCTATCAAAGCAGCTGTTGAAAGAGCCGGTATTCAGCCTGATCAGGTGCAGGAAGTATTAATGGGTTGTGTGATACAAGCAAATACCGGACAAGCACCTGCCCGTCAGGCGGCAAAATTTGCGGGGTTGCCTGATACGGTGATCTGTACAACGGTTAATAAAGTTTGCGCCAGTGGTATGAAAGCCATTTCACAGGGTGCGCAGGCAATTTTATTGGGAGATGCTGATGTGGTGGTGGCCGGTGGAATGGAAAGCATGAGTAATGTTCCTTTTTATTCACCCAATCTTCGTTGGGGAAATAAATATGGAAATGTGCAGATGATTGATGGATTGGCTAAGGATGGTTTAACGGATGTGTACCATAACTATGCTATGGGTAATGCAGCAGAACTTTGTGCCAAAGAATGTAATATTTCACGTGAAGAACAAGATGCTTTTGCAATTGAGAGCTATCAAAGAAGTCAGGCTGCATGGAACAATGGAAGTTTTGATGCTGAAGTGGTTCCGGTACCCATTCCTCAAAGAAAAGGAGATCCTGTTTTGTTTGCGAAAGATGAAGACGCATTCAATGTTAAGTTCGATAAGATCCCTGAATTAAAGCCTGCATTTATAAAAGACGGAACCGTTACTGCAGCCAATGCTTCTACCATGAACGATGGTGCAGCAGCAGTGGTGTTGATGAGCAAAGAAAAAGCAGATGCATTAGGCATTAAACCTCTGGCCATCATTCGTAGCTATGCAGATGCAGAACAAGCGCCTGAGTGGTTCACTACCACACCAGCGTTAGCGGTTCCAAAAGCAGTTGCAAAAGCCGGATTGGAAATGAATCAGATTGATTATGTTGAATTGAATGAAGCATTCTCTGTTGTAGGGATTGCTAATATTCAAAAAATGAAATTGGATCCAGCAAAAGTGAATGTACATGGTGGTGCTGTTTCTTTAGGTCATCCTTTGGGTTGTAGCGGTGCTAGGATCATTGTTACCTTATTACATGTATTGAAACAACATGGTGGAAAGATTGGTGCTGCCGGTATCTGTAATGGTGGAGGTGGTGCCAGTGCCATGGTCATTGAAAATATTTCTGCTTAAACATTGAATAGCTTGTATATCCAAACTGCCACGGCTGATGATGCATCATTGATTGCAATCATCAGCCGTGAAACTTTTTACGACAGCTTCGCCAATCAGAATACGGTTGCTGATATGCAACTCTTCCTTGACACACAATTCACGGAAGAGCAACTTATGGCTGAAGTATTAGATCCGTTGAATATTTATTTTATCGCTTTTGTAGATAATCATCCAGCCGGATATTGTAAAATGAGACCCGGCGCTCACATCCAAATTAAAACGACTGATCCCTCTATCGAAATTTGTCGTTTTTATGCTCGCAAAAACAATATCGGAAAAGGAGTAGGGAAGGCTTTGATGCAACATGCACTTACCTATGCTAGCAACCAAGACTACAAGAAAGTATGGTTAGGTGTTTGGGAAAAAAATGCTCGTGCCATTGCCTTCTACCAAGCTTTTGGCTTCTCAAAATTTGGTGAACATGATTTTTTGTTGGGTACAGATTTGCAAAGAGATTGGTTGATGGAAAAGGTAGTACACTAAAACAATCAGTCATTTGTTGATCACTAATTGATCAGTAAAAAATTATAACCTACTAATTCCTACCCGTTGTTTCAGGTATTGTTGTTTTTCAATACACATAAGCATACAATGGGCTAAATCTCCGGCTGTAATCTGATAATGATTGGGCTTTGGGGCATAATTAGCAGCAGTAATGTATTGTCCACTTCCTGCCTTATTTAAAATATCGGGAGAGCAAATAAAAGTCCAGTCAAGGGAAGAATGTGCCAGTGCTTGATAAGCAAGCAAGTGTTCATTTCCCACCGGCAGGTATTCTTTTGGATAACCGGGTTGTTCTATCAGTAAACCTTCATCGGGCTCTTCTGCATTCAAAATGCCCAAGCCTCCTAACGCAACAATTCTTTGTACACCGCACTGTTCCATCTGTTCAATGATATTCTTCATACCCAAACTTCTGGTTCGATCACTGCCATCAAAACTGCCACCCAGTGCCGATAATACGGCATCTGATCCTTCAATGGCATTCCTCACATCTGAGGTATCAAAAACATAACCTTTGATAGCAATCAAAGCATCATTATCCAAATCATGATCTATCAGATCTTCCACATTTCTTCCAAAAGCACGTACCGTATGACCTTTGGCCAATGCCAGAGACACAAGGAAGCGACCTACTTGTCCGGTAGCACCAAAAACAGTAATGATCATGTAATTTTTTACAGCAATTTACTAAAAGCAAAGCTGCTTTCCTAGGCTGTTTGTGCGGCTTGTTCTGCTATTTCATCCATGCTGATACCATGATGACTTTCATCATACACACATTCTCCATTTTTGATCAGCAAAATCTGGGGTGATTCATGGTATACGGCAAAATCAGTGGCTATTTGATCTGAAATAGAACGATACGCCAGAAGGTCTAAATAATGAAACGCTACTTGCTCAGGGGCAATACCTCTCTCCAAACGATTCAAGACCATGGAGCTGATACTACAACGAGTACTGTGTTTGAATATAACCTGTGCTGTTTGGAAGGATTGTTCTTTGATTTGCGCTAACTGATCAATCGAAGTAATGGGATTCCAGTTCATCTTTTTTTCTTAGAAAACAATATAGAAAGCAATAAGTTCAGCAGATATTAAGGCTTGAAATAGCGAGGATTGGTAGTTGGACAGCCTCTGCTTTTTGATGAAGTACAAGAACTAATCAACACTGCGCTTAATACGAGTAAGAATAGTATAGCGGTTATCTTTTTCATGTGTTGCGATTTAAGTTAGCGTTTTGACTGTATTTTGCGCTATAACAAAGATACTGATTTGACTGAAATTGTTGCTTTCAGACAGTTAATATGCGTAAAACGATAGAAATCAAAGAATTATTATGAAGGTTCACTTTATTTCGATAGGCGGGAGTGTGATGCACCAATTGGCTATTGCGCTCCATAAAAAGGGGTATCAGGTTACAGGAACGGATGATGAGATATTTGAACCTGCCGCCTCTAATCTGCAACAATACGGACTTTTACCGGCGACTATTGGCTGGGATCCGGCTAAGATCACCCCCGATTTGGATGCTGTTATTTTAGGCATGCATGCAAAATCAGACAATCCGGAATTGCAAAAAGCCATCGCTTTACAATTGAAGATCTATTCTTTTCCGGAATATATCTTTCATGAGAGTCAGCAAAAGAAAAGAGTAGTGGTGGGAGGGAGTCATGGTAAGACGACCACTACCAGCATGATCATGCACGTGTTGAAATATACACATCAACGATTCGATTATCTTGTTGGGGCGAAAGTAGAAGGTTTTGATCAGTCGGTAGATATTACCGATGCACCAGTGATAGTATGCGAAGGCGATGAATATCCTGCCAGTGCCATCGAGCGAAAACCTAAGTTTCATTTTTTGTTTCCGCATATTGCTATTCTTACAGGTATTGCCTGGGATCATATCAATGTATTTCCCACATTTGAATTTTATTTGGAACAATTCATCATTTTTATCAATAAAATTGAACCGAATGGATTGTTGATTTACAATGAATCGGACCAAGTTTTAAAAGAACTTGTAACACAACATAAGCGTGAAGATATTCGTTATCAGCCCTATTCAATACCTACACATAGCATATCAGCTGGTAAAACAACGGTAGAACTGGAAGGCGTATCAGGAAATCTGAAGGTTTTTGGTAATCATAACTTGCTCAACTTACACGCTGCTTATTATGCATGTAAAGAATTGGGATTGTCTGCGCATGATTTTGTTCAGGCCATTGGTAGTTTCACCGGAGCAGCCAAACGATTGGAGTTGTTGGCCAGTAATGATCAAACAGCCGTATATCGTGATTTTGCACATGCCCCTAGCAAAGTAAAAGCAACGATTGAAGCAGTGAAATCACAGTTCCCCGGTCGTAAATTGATAGGCGTACTTGAGTTACATACTTATAGCAGTTTGAATGAGGCGTTTATGAAAGAATACAATGGCGCATTGGAACCTGCTGATCAAGCGGTTGTTTTTTATTCCAAACATGCATTAGAAATCAAGCGATTGCCTGATTTACCGGAAGCTGCAGTACAACAAGGCTTTAATAAATCAGGATTACTGATTTTTACAGATGCAGTCTTGTTAAAAGAGTGGTTATTGTCTCTCGACTATCATAACAGCAATCTTTTATTAATGAGTAGTGGCAATTATGATGGTATACAGGTGGTATCATTAGCAGAGGAGATCATTCAAAAGACAGATACCAATAATTAGAATTATTATATTTACTTCGTACCATGAAATTGCAACTCACACGTCCGCTTGCTTTTATTGATTTGGAAACAACCGGGGTTAACATCAGTTTGGATCGTATTGTAGAGATCGCGATTGTGAAGATCAATCCGGATGGAACTCAGCAAGTCAAAAGAAAACTCATCAATCCCATGATGCCCATTCCAAAGGGGGCAAGTGATGTTCATGGTATTACCGATGATATGGTAAAAGATGCACCTGTTTTTAAGCAGGTAGCGAACGAAATCAAACAATTCATTGATCATTGTGATATTGGAGGATACAATAGCAATCGTTTTGATATCCCTATGCTCATTGAAGAATTTTTACGTGCGGGTATTGATTTTTCTACAGATGGAAGAAAGTTGGTAGATGTGCAGAAAGTATTTCACATGATGGAGCAAAGAACATTGAGTGCAGCCTATAAGTTTTACTGTCAAAAAACTTTGGATGGAGCACATAGTGCAGAAGTGGATGCCACGGCAACTTGGGAAGTCCTGGAAGCGCAGGTAGAACGCTATCCACAAATAGGGAATACGGTGGAAAGCATCGTAAAATTCACCGGTGAAGATGAAATTGTGGATTTTGCCCGTCGCTTTGTTCGTGAAAATGGGGTAGAAGTCTTCAATTTTGGGAAACATAAAGGTAAACCTGTGACACAGGTACTCAAGGAAGAACCTCAGTATTATGATTGGATGATGAAAGGTGATTTTCCTATGAATACCAAGCAAAAACTCACTGAGATCCTCAATAGGACTTTGTTAAAGAAAGGATAAGTCTCTCCATTCCATATAGTATTTTCCGCAATTCTACCGAAGGTTTAACGACTAATCGTTCTGAGTTGTATTTTAGCGGAGCAACCGAATACAACCTTGATTGGAAAAATTAGTCATCATACCAACCTATAACGAAAAGGAAAATATTGCGTCGATCATCAAAGCTGTATTTGACTTAGAATCCGGTTATCACGTTCTTGTTATTGATGATGGCTCTCCAGATGGTACTGCTTTGATTGTAAAAGAACTCATGCAACAGTATCCCGGACAACTATTCCTTGAAGAGCGTACAGGAAAATTAGGGTTAGGTACTGCATATATTCATGGATTCAAATGGGGTATCAACAGAGGGTATGCCTATATTTTTGAAATGGATGCCGATTTCTCCCATAATCCAAAAGATCTGGAACGTTTGTATCACGCATGTAAATACGAAGGAGCTGATGTAGCGGTGGGTAGTCGGTATGTGCCCGGCGGTAAAACAGAGAACTGGCCCTGGGATCGCCAATTGTATTCAAGAGGAGGCGCTTTGTATACCAAGCTACTTACCTGGATGCCTGTCAATGACCCAACTGCAGGATTTGTTTGCTATAAACGAGAGGTACTGGAAGCGATTAACTTGGATGAGATTGAATTCGTTGGATATGCTTTCCAGATTGAAATGAAATTTGTTTCCTGGAAACTAGGCTTTCGTATCAAAGAAGTCCCTATCACATTTATTGACCGAAAGATCGGTGTGAGCAAAATGAGTAAGGGCATCATCAAAGAAGGAGTATTGGGTGTTTTAAAAATACAATGGCATAGTCTTTTCAAAAGTTATAAAAAAAGGGTGTCAAGTGCTTCTTGAAAATAGAACGATCATATTCGTTTAAATGAATTCCTCCTAAAATGCCATTTTCTATTTCTTTGAATTAGCTTAGTCTCATGAAAGAGGCGCTCATCAAGCTACATATTTCTGTTTTTCTGGCAGGCTTTACCGGAGTTTTGGGTATACTGATTCACATGAATGAAGGATTGCTGGTTTGGTATCGCATCATGATTACTGTGGTGACATTACTGGCGCTATTGAAATGGAAGAATCAACTGCAACAGGTTGCTCCTAACATGGTTTGGAAATTATTGGGAATCGGAACCCTCATTGCGCTGCATTGGGTCTTTTTTTACGGAAGCATCAAAATGTCCAATGTCTCCATTGGATTGGTATGTTTTGCTTCTACCGGATTATTCACCGCATTATTAGAACCTGTGTTCAACGATCGTTCATTCAGTTGGCCGGATGTAGGATTGGGGCTACTGAGTTTATTGGGTATCATGCTTATTTTTCAATTGGATACAAGATATCGGGAAGGCATTATTGCGGGTATTGTTTCAGCCATATTAGCTGCTCTTTTCTCTGTACTGAATAAGCGACAAGTTCAAAAAGTAGAACCAAGAACGATGATGATCTATGAGCTCAGTGGAGGCTTATTGATCTTAACACTACTCATGCCTATCTACTTGTATTATTATCCAGTTGAAACTATTTTTCCTACTTTATCTGACTGGTTTTGGTTGCTGATCTTAAGTTGGCTCTGTACGGTATTGGCCATGGACTTGATGTTACAGGCCTTGAAGAAGGTTTCCGCGTTTACGCAAAATCTCAGTCTCAATCTGGAACCTGTATATGGAATTTTACTGGCTTTTGTTTTATTTCACGAAAACGAAAAACTAAACAGTAGCTTTTATATTGGAGTAGCTCTTATTACGATCTCTGTATTACTACAAATGATCAGGGTGGTTAGAAAGTATCAACAAAAGCCTGTCTGAGTTTTGTTTATTCCTGTCTGGTATTGGATACGATCTTTTGAATGACAGCATCAAGTTTTGTTGCACTAACATTCAGTAATTCTAAAACTTGTAATATCTCCGGATCGTTTGTTTTTTCTGTATACAACATCAAAACATTGATCAATCCTAGAATATTACTCAGTGGGGCTCTGGCTTCATGTGATTGTAAGTAAGCAATTTCGCGCATGCGATCGTACTGCTGTAATAGTTTCATTTCCGCTTTTTTTCTTGCGTCGATATTGGTGATATTCATAGCAACACCTAACATATCACCCACTTCACTATAAACCGGATAGTATAAAAACTCAAACCATAAAACCTCGCCATTCAATAGAGCAACTGGACGCTCTGTTGTTAGTTTTTCTCCTGAGAGTGCTCTTTCAAAATGCTCTTTAAAATACTGATCTAATTCTTTTGGAACATACTTATTGAAATCAGCATCGATATAAAGTTGCGCATTGAAATATTCTTTTGAAAGTAGGTCAGCGGTACGGTTAAAATTTAAGATTTTCACGTCTGCGCTCAATAAAATATTGATATCAGTGGTACTGTCAAGTATCGCTTTTAGTTTGATTTCATTGCTCAACAGTTCCAATTGTTGTTTTTTCTGCAGGGAAATATCAATGAAATAACAAATAATACCTTCTTTGGATGGCGTGGCTGATACTGCAAAATGATAGTCCGGTGGCCAAGGTTGTTCAAAAGTGATTATTTCTTCAAGATCAAATGCTTTACGCATAGCCGCTGCATAAGGTTGTTCCTGAGTATCCGGAAAGAAATCCCAAAAGCTTCTTCCAATCATTTCTTGTCTGGATAAACCGGTCACTGATTCAAAGAATCTATTCACTTTGATAAAAGTCCAGTTACGATCTAACGCAAAAAAACCATCACTCACCCCATCCAGGTATTCATTGAATTGATGGGTATATCTAGAGGCTGTAAAATCGTCTAATGGGTCGCCACTTAATAATACTCCCATGGCCTGTATGACATATTCACCTTCAGGGGTGTGAATAGCACTCATTTCCCATTGTATTGTATGCTGATACTCGTTGATCAGGTATCGTGCAATCACTGATAACTTTTCTTCAGGATGTTGAAAAGCTTGTTCTACCTGTTGTCTAAGAAAATCAATATCTGCATAGTGAATATGCTCATCATACTTTCTGCTTCCGATCAGTGCTTTGTCCCAACCGGTAACGGCAGACATTTTTTGATTGATATAACGGTACTGCCCATGTTGATCAATAATCATATACATGAACACATGTGAGTTCTCAAGCATAGTGATCATTTGTTCCATAGGAGAGTGTGTATTCATGTAAACTTGACTAGCAGCCTATAATAAGCAAAGTAATATCAATTTTTTAATCAATATAATACTTTGAAATGGATTAAAATGCAATTAATTGTTTTCTGAGCGATTTACTTCCGTAAACGCAGAAGTTGATACCTGAGTATGCGTTAAATAGCTGCATTTTTTTGCTAATGTAGGGTAAACATTCATATATCATCCCTATTCACCCGTTGGTCATTTTATTCTAATGATTCTTCTATACCTCGCTATTGTTTGATTAACTTAGGTGCCACTAAAATTACCAATATGAGAAAACTAATACTCGCATTTTTGTTATTGCCGGGTATATCCACCGTCGCTCAGAAAAAGCCGTTAGATCATTCGGTTTATGATGACTGGCAGTCTATCGGTGAACGCGTGATCAGTAATGACGGCAAATATGTAGCCTACGCCGTGAATCCACAAGAAGGAGATGGCATGGTGTACTTACAAAGTACAAATGGAAATTATCAGGTAACGATTCCTCGCGGGTATAGTATCTCCATCACGGAAGACAGTCGTTTTTTGGTTTGTAGAATCAGACCTTTTTATAAAGATACCCGTGATGCCAGAATCAAAAAGCGTCGCCCCGATGAAATGCCCAAAGACAGTTTGGCCTATGTGGCATTAGGGTCTACAGATATTACCAAAGTTCCTAGAATTAAAAGTTATAAAATACCCGATGAGTCGGGTATGTGGCTGGCTTATTTACTTGATAAACCATTGCCTGAAACCACCAGACCCCAGCAGCCGGATTCATTAACCCGACTCAACAATATGCTGAAAATGGCAGATAGTTTAATGCGTGTTGCAGACAGTATCCGCAATAAAGCCAATGAAGCAAAAACAACCGGGATGTCTGTTCTCCAAAACAGAAACGGAAGACCAGCGGCACGTACGAATGGGGAGCCCGTGGAAGAAGGTACTGTATTGGTTTTGCGTAATTTACAGACAGGGGAAGAACGCAGGTTTGAGTTGGTGAAAGACTATTTTTTCAACCGTAAGGGGAATGTATTATTGGTAGAGACTACCAGAAAAAATAGTGACGAAAAATCATTGGCTACAGTAATCAAAGTAAACCTGGATGCAAACAATACCCGTACCATCTTCACTAAATTCAATGAAGCCAAAAGTTTTAGAATGGATGAAGAGGGTAAGCAGGTGGCATTTGTAGCAGAAAGAGATAGTAGTAGTAAGGCATTGCAGAAATTCTATAAACTGTATTATTACAAAGATGGAATGGATAGTGCTCGGTTATTGGCTGATGGTAAAACCAAAGGATTACCTGCTAATTGGACCATTAGTGATAATCCTGGAAGTGTTGTATTCAGTAAATCCGGGAATCGTCTAATGCTAGGTACACTACCGATATGGCCGGTACGAGATACCACCGTTCCTGAAATAGACAGAGTGAATGTTGATATATGGCATTACAACGATGATTATATTCAACCGGTACAACTTAGAAATCTCAATACAGAATTGAGAAGAAGCTATTTGGCCTATTTCGATTTAGATAAAAATGAAATTGTGCAGTTAGGGAGTGAAAAAATGCGCAATATCGTACCCACGCAAGAGGGAGATGGCAATATTTTTTACGGAGTATCTGATTTTGGGAAACGTGTAGCTACACAATGGCAGGGATTCAGCTTCAACGATGTATTCAGGATCAATCCCTTGACCGGACAATCACAAGTGATATCCAAAGATCTGAAAGGGGGTAATTTACAGCCTTCATACACCGGTAAATACCTCATATTCTTTGATGAGCGTAAGCAAAAATACTTTGCTTATAATAGCGTTACCGGACAAGTATACCAGATCGCTAAAGACATCAAAAATGCATTAGGGGATGAAGAGAATGATGTACCGGATGATCCCAATGCTTATGGTGTTGTAAAATGGATGGAGGGTGACAAGTCTGTATTGATATACGATCGTTATGATATCTGGCAAGTAGATCCGGAAGGAGTAGCGCCTTCTGTTTGTCTCACAAACGGAAGAAAAGATAAAACCGTTATCCGATATGTAAATACAGATCCTAATGAACGTTTTATCACTGCGTCACAAAAATTACTGTTGCGTGTATTTGATGAAAAAGATAAAAGTGCCGGACTCGCAACCTTGGATCTCTCTACTCAAACTTTCAACATTGTATTCAAAGAGAAAGTAAGTGTAGGTTTTGCTATTCAAAAGGCTAAAACTGCGGATGTATTGACTTACACCAAGGAAACTTTCCAGCATTCTCCGAATGTATATGTACATGTGATGGGTACACAGGCCAAACAATTATCCAATACAAATCCTCAACAGGCAACTTACAATTGGGGAACTGCTGAGTTATTCAAATGGAAATCATATACTGGAAAAGAAGCAGAAGGTATTGTATACAAGCCAGAAGATTTTGATCCAAAGAAAAAATATCCCATGATTGTGTATTTCTATGAGAGAAGCAGTCAAGGTTTGTATGGTTATGTTGCACCATCACCCACACCTTCCAGACTGAATATTTCTTTCTTTGTAAGTCGCGGTTATGTGGTTTTTGTACCGGATATCTGGTATAAAAAAGGATATCCAGGTCAGGGTGCTTATGATTATATCTTAAGTGGAACCAGAGCAGTTGTGAAGCAAGGGTATGTAGATAGTACAAAATTGGGTTTACAGGGACAAAGCTGGGGTGGATACCAAATTGCGCATTTGATTACCAGAACCAATTTATATGCTGCAGCTTGGGCTGGTGCTCCTGTTGTAAATATGACCAGTGCGTATGGTGGTATCAGATGGGGAACAGGTTTGAACAGACAGTTTCAATATGAGCAAACGCAAAGTCGTATTGGGGCTACTTTATGGGAGAAGCCGAATTTGTACATAGAAAATTCACCCCTGTTCCATTTACCAAAAGTAAAAACGCCATTGGTAATCATGGCAAATGATGCCGATGATGCAGTGCCTTGGTATCAAGGGATTGAATACTATACAGCTATGCGCAGACTGGGTAAAAAAGTATGGATGCTGAATTATAATAATGAAGCACATAACCTGGTAGAACGCAAAAACAGAAAAGACATCCAGATTCGTGAACAGCAGTTCTTTGATCATTTCCTCAAAGGAGAAAAACCTTCTAAGTGGATTGCAGAAGGGGTGCCTGCTACGATGAAAGGAAAAGATATGGGATTAGGCTATTGAGGGATGGCAGATCGCAGATGTCTGAGATGTCTGATGTCGGATTTCTGATTTGAAATTTTTGAAAAAAAATAAAGCGGCGAACACAATAAGCAGTGTTCGCCGCTTCGTTTTTTCTCATCCGACATCCGACATCCGACATCCGACATCCGACATCCGACATATCCCCCTATCTTTGTACCGATTTTGACCACCCTGCAAGTGGTTCCATTGTTCATGGATCCCGATCTGATCGGGACTGAAATTTGAAAAATTATGCCTGTTTTACACAACCGTGTATCCAACGAAGAGTTGAAGCAACGTTTGATGGAAGAGACTTTCCATCGTATTACCATTAGTTTCTATCAGTATTTTCCTGTTAAAAATCCGCAAGAGTTCAGAGATTATTTGTACAAGCAATTGAGTGCTTTACAAGTTTTCGGGAGAATTTATGTAGCGAAAGAAGGCATTAATGCACAGATCAGTGTCCCAGAGCATTTAATGGATGCGTTTCGTACTTTCCTTTATAGTATAGAACCATTGAATGGATTGCGTCTCAATATCGCAGTGGATGATGATGGTAAAAGTTTCTGGGTATTAAAGATCAAAGTCCGGGATAAGATTGTTGCCGATGGTATCAATGATCCCGAATTCAGTATGGAACGAAAAGGCCGTTATGTGAATGCTGCACAAATGAATGAATTGTTGAAAGATCCTGATACGATCGTGATTGATATGCGTAATCATTACGAATATGAAGTGGGGCATTTTGTAAATGCGAAAGAAGTACCCTCGGATACTTTCAGAGATCAATTACCTATGGCTGTTGATATGATGAAGGGAAATGAGGATAAGAATATCATTATGTATTGCACAGGTGGAATTCGATGTGAAAAAGCCAGTGCTTATATGTTACACCAAGGATTTAAGAACGTGTTTCATCTGGAAGGAGGAATTATCAACTATGCAAGACAAGCAAAAGAGGCCGGACTGGAAAGTAAATTCATTGGTAAAAATTTTGTTTTTGATAATCGTTTAGGTGAGCGTATTACAGAAGATGTCATTGCCAAATGTCATCAATGTGGTAAACCTGCTGATACACACACGAATTGTAAAAACAATGGCTGTCATCTTTTATTCATACAGTGCGAAGCTTGTGCCGAAACCTATGAAGGCTGTTGTAGTCAGGAATGCAAAGACACCATTCACATGCCCGTAGAACGCCAGAAAGAGCTGCGTAAGGGTATTGAGAATGGACAAAATATTTTCAACAAGAGTAGAGTGAGGTTGAGACCGAGGTTAGGGGAAGGGTAGTAGTGAGTAGTGAGAAAGTTTAAAGTAATTTTACTCACTATTCACTACTGACTATTCACTCACAACTCACAACGCCCCAATCTCTTCCAACGCCGCCGTCACCAAGCTCACGATTGCATCATCAGAAGGTTGTTCAGGTATGAAGTTTTTCCCGGTTACTTTTTCGAAGAGCTCAATATACCTTTTACTGATCGTATCAATCCATTCATCAGACATTTCCGGAACAGATTGTCCTTCTTTACCCATGAAATGATTGGCGATTAGCCATTCTCTTACAAACTCTTTACTGAGTTGTTTTTGTTTTTCTCCGGTGGCTTGACGTTCTTCAAATCCATCGGCATAAAAGTAGCGAGATGAATCGGGGGTATGTACTTCATCCATGAGGTAAATGGTGTCACCAATTTTACCAAACTCATATTTAGTATCAGCTAAAATCAATCCCTGCGCCGCAGCAATTTCTTTACCTCTGGCAAAAAGCTGTAAAGCATATTTTTCAAGTATCTCCCAATCTTGTTCACTCACCAGTCCCTGACGAATGATTTCCTCCTTGGAAATGTCTTCATCATGTCCTTCCGCAGCTTTGGTAGAAGGGGTAATAATTGGGGTGGGAAAGAAGTCGTTTTCTTTTAATCCTTCAGGCATGGTAACACCACAGAGTGTTCTTTGTCCGGAATGGTAGGTGCGCCAGGCATGTCCAACCACATTCCCCCTCACTACCATCTCAATTTTAAACGGGATACATTTTTTTCCGATCGATACATTGGCAGCAGGAACAGCAACAAGCCAATTTGGACATATATCTTTCGTTGCTTCCAGCATAAAAGCAGCGATTTGATTTAAGACCTGTCCTTTGTATGGGATGGGTTTGGGTAATATTACATCAAAAGCAGATATGCGGTTACTGGCTACCATAACCAGCCAATCTTGTCCGATGCTGTATACATCTCTAACTTTTCCATGATAAACATTTGTCTGCTTGGGGAACTGAAGGCTCTTCATGCGGTAAAATTAGCCAGTGCGCAGAATAATAAAGCGTAAAAGCATTCGTTTTTCTTAACAAAGCATTGATTTTGTGGAGAAATTAAATTTTAAGATAAAACTAACAATTGCTATTTTGCCTCATAATAACTAAATCTTGCCAATATGAGAAGATTCTACAGTAAATGTCTGTCTGTGGCTTTAGCCTCTGCCATTACGATACCTGTTATGGCACAACAGACAACTACCGTTTCCGGTAGCGTAAAAAATGCAAGCTCCAAGGAAGCGCTTTCCGCTGTCTCCGTCACAATCAAAGGAGGAACAGTCGGAACCTTTACTGATGATAAAGGTAATTTCCGTTTTACTACCGTTCAGAAACCGCCGTTTACTTTGGTGATCTCTTCTGTTGGTTATGCAAGTAAAGAAGTTGCTGTAAAAGGCAGTAATGATGTAGTAAGTGTAGACCTTACTCCTTCATTTACATTAGGGGATGAAGTAGTAGTAGCTGCATCAAGGGTTCCGGAGCGTATTTTGGAATCGCCTGTTTCTATCGAAAGAATTAGTGCGGCTGCTATCAGAAATACCCCCCAACTCAATTATTATGACATGTTAACCAACCTGAAAGGGGTGGATGTGGTAACTGCGAGTTTAACTTTCCGAAGCGTGGGTACACGTGGTTTTAATAGCAGTGGTAACACTCGTTTGAACCAAATTGTAGATGGAATGGATAACCAAGCTCCGGGTCTAAACTTTGCCGTTGGTAGCGTTCTTGGCTTAAGTGAATTGGATGTTGAGAACATGGAATTACTGCCAGGTGCCTCTTCAGCCTTGTATGGTCCAGGAGGTATGAATGGTACTGTACTGATTAATAGTAAGAATCCTTTCAAATACCAAGGTCTTAGTTTTCAAATCAAACAAGGTGTGAACCATATTGATAGCAAGCAAAGACCTACTGCGCCTTTTTATGACTGGAGTTTGCGTTGGGCTAAAAAGATCAATGAGAAATTGGCATTTAAAATCAATGCTCAGTTCATACAGGCACAAGATTGGTTAGCAAATCAGGATGATAACTATACCCGTATTGGAGGTACACCAAATGGTATAAAAATTCAGGGTAATCGTTTTGTAGATCCGAATTATGATGGGGTGAATGTTTATGGTGATGAAACCACTCAGAACATTAGCTCTATAGCATCACAAGTTTTTGCAGCAGCAGGATTATCGACAGCTCAATTAAATGCATTTAATGGGTTCTTAGCTGCTAATCCAACTGCAAGATTATCTCAGTTTAATACATTCCTCAATGGTATAGGAGCAGGTGCGTTGGTAACTGCAAACGTATCTCCCATTCTTTTTGGAGCATTGCCTGCAAGGAATTTCTTACAAAATACTTCTGTAAGTCGTACGGGTTATGCAGAGAAAGATGTGATCGATCCTACCACCGTAAATATGAAATTGACCGGGGGTATTCACTACAAACTCACAGATAAAATCGAAGCCTCATTCAATGCATATTTCGGAACAGGAAATAGTGTTTACACCGGAAGTGACCGTTATTCTTTAAAAGATTTACGCATTGCTCAGTTTAAATATGAGTTGAAACACAAGAACTGGTATGCACGCTATTATTCAACACATGAAAATGCCGGTAATTCTTTCAACGCAACTATTACCACAAGATTATTTAATGAAACATGGAAAGCTAGTAGTGCTTGGTATCCTCAGTATATAGCTGCCTTTGTTACTGCAAGAGATGCAGGTGCAGATAATATTGCCGCGCATAACGCAGCTCGTAACTTTGCTGATGTAGGTAGACCTACAGGCTTTATTGGTAATAATCCATTATTCCAATCTGTGGCACGCAAGCCTATTTCTCAAGGTGGTGGATTGTTCTTAGATCGTTCCAGATTGAAAATGTTTGACGGACAATACAATCTGACTGAAGATCTTGGTTTAGATAAAAGTAATACCGATTGGTTGATAGGTGTTAGTGCAAAACAATATGTATTGAACTCTGAAGGTACTCTGTTTGCAGATACTGCAGGTCCGATCCGAATCAATGAATTTGGCGCCTATACGCAAATTTCTCAGCGTTTATTCAATGATGTACTGAAACTAACTGTTTCAGGTCGTTATGATAAGAATACAAATTTCCAGGGAAGATTTACCCCAAGAGCATCAGCGGTGGTTAAACTGGCTAAAGATCATAACCTCCGTTTCTCTTATCAAACTGCCTATCGTTTTCCAACTACTCAGAACCAGTGGATCAACCTGACAATTGGTGGCGGTACAAGATTAATGGGTGGATTACCTCAGTTACGTAATTTCTATAAGTTCAGTACCAACCCGGTATTTACATTGCAAAGTGTACAAGCATTTGGAGGTAGTGTACTGGCAGGTTCTCCAAACCCTGCTTTGTTACAACAGCAGACTTTCGGAGACTTCAAACCGGAGTCTATGCGTTCATTTGAAGTAGGCTATAAGGGTCTGGTTGCTCAAAAATTGTTAATCGATGTATACGCATATTGGGGTCGTTATAAAGACTTCTTAAGTGGTGTAACTGCTATTCAATCTAGAAATGCAACATTTAACCCGGCTGATCTTTTAAATCCTAATACCAGAATCGCTTACAGCATTTCTGTAAATGCTCCTGGGGAAGTGAATACTTCAGGATGGGGTGCATCAGTTGAATACCTGTTACCTGGTAACTTCTCATTCACCGGAAACCTCTATCATGATAGAATTGGAACATTACCTCCGGGCTTTGTATCTTATTTCAACACGCCTAAATACCGTTCTAATTTGTCATTGAATAATTCAGGTTTCGGTAAGGATAAGCGTTATGGTTTCAGCATCGTTTACAGATGGCAAAACTCCTTCTTCTATGAAGGAACATTTGGAGTAGGTATGGTGCCTTGGATGAGAACTGTAGATGCAGTGGTTAACTACAAAATCCCTTCTACCAAGTCTATGATCAAGATCGGTGGTACCAATATCTTCAACAAATACTATCGCACAGGCTGGGGTAACCCACAAATTGGTGGTCTATACTACATCAGCTATGGCTGGAATGTGTTCTAAGACGTGCTAATTAAGAATATTGAATTTTGAATAAAGAGTGAGGAAGTAAATGCTTTCTCACTCTTTTTTTGATCAATTATCTTCATGCAACCCCCTTGTTTCCTGTTTCTTGTGGCTTGTTTCTTCATTTTGGTTTCTTTTTTCTGATTCCTTAGAATCTGCTATTTTTGCTCCTCAATTAACAAACAGACAATATGCGTTCAATTGCTTTCAGAGAGGCTTTACGAGAGGCCATGAGTGAAGAAATGCGAAGAGATGAGAGAGTGTTTCTGATGGGTGAAGAAGTAGCTGAATACAATGGTGCTTACAAAGTAAGTCAGGGTATGCTGGCCGAATTCGGTGCCAAAAGAGTCATTGATACCCCCATCGCTGAACTTGGTTTTACAGCCGTAGCAGTGGGCGCAGCACAAAACGGACTTCGTCCGGTAGTTGAATTCATGACTTGGAACTTTGCTGTACTGGCCATGGATCAAATCCTCAATACCGCTTCAAAAATGTTGGCAATGAGTGGCGGACAAATTGGTTGTCCAATTGTATTCCGTGGACCGAATGGTAGTGCCGGTCAGTTGGGAGCGCAACACTCAACCGCTTTTGAAAGCTATTATGCCAATATCCCCGGTATTAAAGTAGTATCGCCTTCCAACGGCTATGATGCCAAAGGTTTATTGAAACAAGCCATTCGCTATGAAGAGGATCCTGTGATGTTTATGGAAAGTGAAGTAATGTATGGAGATAAGAGTGATATACCCGACGAAGAATATTATATTCCGCTTGGTAAAGCAGATGTGAAAAGAGCTGGTCGCGATGTAACCATCGTTTCTTTTAATAAAATGATGAAAGTGGCATTGGGTGCTGCAGCAGAACTTGAAAAAGAAGGCGTAAGTGCTGAAGTGATCGATCTGCGTACCATTCGCCCACTAGACTGGGTGACCATTCTTGAAAGTGTGAAGAAAACCAACCGACTGGTGATTGTTGAAGAACAATGGCCTTTTGCATCCGTATCTTCTGAGATTTCTTATCGTATCCAAAAAGAAGGATTTGATTATTTGGATGCACCAATCCGTCGTATCACTAGTGCAGATGCACCCATGCACTATGCCCCAAATCTTACAGCACTTGCTATCCCAGATATCACACGTACTGTGAAGTTGGTGAAGGAAGTGATGTACATGAAAAAGTAAATCAAATGACCATTAAAAATGAATAGATTACCCGGAGAACTTACTCCGGGTTTTTTATTTTCTGTTTAACTTCATTCAAAACGATGATCATGAGAAATGCTATGATACTTTTTTTAATCCTGATAGCATCTTTTAAAGTCAATGCACAATATCAGCCAACAGAAGCAAATCTTCAAAGTCGTCAATGGTTCGATAGTGCAAGGTTTGGTCTATTCATACATTGGGGGGCCTCCAGTGTTTTGGGTGCGGGAGAGTGGATCATGAATGGCAGGAATATACGAGTAGAAGAATACAAGCGATTGATGCAGTTTTTCAATCCAACCCAATTTAATGCACGTGCATGGGTGAAGATGGCCAAAGATGCAGGGATGAAGTACATCACTTTTATTACCCGTCACCATGATAGTTTTAGCAATTGGGATACAAAAGCATCTGACTGGAAAATCACCAATACCCCGTATGGAAAAGATGTACTCAAAGAGCTATCTATCGTTTGTAAAGAAGAAGGGATAAAGCTGTTTCTGTATTACTCATTGGTGGATTGGTTTAGATCTGATTACCCCTATGAAACAGGTCGAACGGGTAAAGGCACGGGTAGAACCATCAAGAGTAATTATGAAGCCTATCTCAGTTTTATGAAGACGCAACTCACCGAATTACTAACAGGCTACGGAGACATTGCAGGTATATGGTTTGATGGACATTGGGATCAGTTGGATAATGATCAGGACAAAACACTGAAATCTAAAATCAATTGGAAATATGAAGAGATCTATGAATTGATTCATCGCCTTCAGCCGCAAGCACTTGTTGGTAATAATCATCATTTATCACCATTACCCGGAGAAGATTTTCAAATGTTTGAGAAAGATTTACCGGGCGAAAATAAAGGTGGATTTAGCGGACAAACAGTTTCAAAGTTGCCTTTAGAAACCTGTGAAACAATTAATAATTCATGGGGATTCAATATTACAGACAGGAACTATAAATCTACCCAAGACATTATTCATTTGCTGGTAAAAGCTGCAGGTTATGGAACCAATTTGTTATTGAATGTAGGACCTATGCCTAATGGTGTGATGCAACCTGAATTTGTAACCCGCTTAAAAGAAGTGGGAGATTGGTTGCAGAAAAATGGGTCAACGATTTATGGAACAAAAGCGGGTGCAGTTAAACCACAGGAATGGGGTGCCATAACAGAAAAAGAGAATCAGGTGTATGTGCATATACTGAAAAAAAACAGTGCTCGTATTTTTATTCAGCTACCCTATCAAATCGAATCTGCTTTTTTAACAAGGAATAATACACCAGTATCATTTGATCAGTTAAAAGACAACTATTGGTCAATAGATATTTCAACAACCGATGATAACTTACCCGACGATATTATTGTACTAAATATTAAAAGATGAGGTATTGGGTAATTTGGGTGATCGCTTTTTTATGGAATACTAACCAGCCTTTTTATACAAATGCACAAGAGGCAGAGATTGATACATCAGCATTTAGTAATGTAGCGGTCACCGCTTTTTATGGAAGAGCCAAATGGCAAGCTATTCCCGGTTCTGTTGCATTGATAAGATCATCAACCATACGAAACAGTCCAACAACAACCCTACTACCTGCCATGAATAGTCAGCCCGGAATACGTATGGAAGAAAGATCTCCGGGTAGTTATCGGTTATCTATTAGGGGAAGTTTATTGCGATCACCATTTGGGGTAAGAAATATTAAAGTGTATTTTGATGACTTGCCATTAACAGATGCCGGAGGAAATACTTACTTCAATTTAATAGATATTTCACAGATCCATAGTGCAGAAATATTGAAAGGCACTGTTGCAGCAGCATATGGGGCAGGTACAGGAGGCGCGGTTCTATTACAGTCCGGACTGCACTTTTCAGAACAGAAAGAACACCGTATTTATGGGGGGATTGCAGGCGGTTCTTATGGATTATTACAACAACAATCCGGCTGGTCATATCAATCTTCTAAATTCACCAGTAGTTTACAACAAGTGCATTTGCAATCTGATGGTTACCGCGAACAATCTGCTATGCGAAGAGATGGTTTTAAATGGCAGGGTATTACCAGAACAGATCGTCAGCAATGGCGCTTTCTTAGTTTTTATACCAACCTTTATTACCAAACACCTGGCAGTATTACGGAAGCTCAATTCAATCAGAACCCTAAACAGGCACGACAACCGACAGCAGTATTACCGGGTGCTGTGCAACAAAAAACCGCCATCTATAATAAAACCTTTTATAATGGAGTACATCATCAATTGATCCTGAATAATAATAACAGCATAAGATCTTTTGCTGTGTTGAGTGTCACTGACTTTAAAAATCCTTTCATTACCAATTTTGAAGAGCGTACAGAAGACAATGCGGGTGCAGGTACACAATGGCAATACAAGTGGGGTAATGATGTACATCAGTTACAATGGAATACCGGCATAGAATGGCAATACCAGTTTGCGTCCATTGATAATTTTGGGAATAGGAGAGGTGTGAAAGATACGCTGCAATACAGTGATCGTGTACATGCGTCACAATGGTTTGTCTTTACACAATTACAATATCAGTTATCTGATAAATGGATGATTCAAGCCGGAATTAGTTCTAATGAACAATCCTATCGTTATAAAAGATTGGATTCAGTAAATATGGGTTATCTCACAAAAAAAATCCGATCAGTCATAACACCTCGTATAGCCTTGTCATATCAAATGACACCAATGATCACCTGGTATGCCCTTGCCGCTAAAGGTTTTTCAGCACCTACTTTGGCAGAATTTCGTCCATCAGACGGTAATTTTTATGGCGACCTGAATGCGGAGACAGGATGGAATTTTGAAATCGGATGGAAAGGGTATCTATTCCATGATCAACTTCAATTTGATGTTTCATGGTATCGATTTCGTTTGAATAATGCTATTGTTCGTAGAAATAGTGCAAGTGGTGCTGAATATTTTGTGAATGCGGGGAGTACGATACAACAAGGCTTAGAAGCGATGTTGAAAACAAAACTGATTTCAGGAAAAACAAAGGGAATCAAAAATGTATACCTGACCTCTTCATTCAGTTACCAGCCTTATCGCTTTGAAAACTACCGACAAGGGAATAATGTATTTGATGGGAACCCTTTAACAGGAGTACCCCGTTATACATGGGTTACAGGTGTGCATTTGGAAACAGTAGGAGGATGGTATATTAATACATCGATCAATGCAACGGCTGCTGTTTCTTTGAATGATGCCAATGATGCACGTGCTAAACCCTATCAATTATTACAAGGTCGAACAGGATACCGGAAAAACAGATTTGAAGTATTCTTGAGTATGGATAATGGGTTGAATCAAGTATATAGTTTGGGCAATGATATCAATGCGGTAGGAAGACGATATTATAATGCAGCTGCTCCAAGAAATTTTACCTTCGGCATGAATTTTGGACTACGCTGAAACCGATTCATTAACTTAGTAAAAAACAGGGCTATGCCAACCATATTGATCATTGATGATGAAAGAGCTATTCGCAACGTCTTAAAAGATATTCTTTCCAATGAGGGTTTTAAAGTAGAAGAAGCTGCTGACGGCGAAGAAGGATTGAAGAAATTCCAGGCAGGTTCTTTTGATGTGGTGTTGTGTGATATCAAAATGCCCAAATTGGATGGTATCGAATTCTTGCAAAAAGTAATGGAAGCAGGAACAGATACACCCGTGATCATGATCAGTGGACATGGTAATATCGAAACAGCTGTGGATGCCGTTAAGAAAGGAGCGTTCGATTATATTTCAAAACCTCCGGATCTCAATCGCCTTCTCATTACCATTCGCAATGCCATGGATAAAACCACTTTGGTACAGGAAACCAAAGTACTCAAACGTAAAGTATCTAAAGTGCAGGAGATCATTGGTGAAAGCGAAGCCATCCAGCGTATCAAAGAAACCATCGACAAAGTAGCACCCACAGATGCACGTGTTTTGGTGACCGGTGGAAATGGAAGTGGTAAGGAATTGGTGGCGAGATGGCTACATGAAAAAAGCAATCGTTCAACCGGACCCTTGGTAGAAGTAAACTGTGCCGCTATTCCGGGTGAGTTGATTGAAAGTGAATTGTTTGGTCATGAAAAAGGTTCTTTTACATCCGCCATCAAACAACGTATCGGGAAATTTGAACAGGCGAGTGGAGGCACTTTATTTTTAGATGAAATTGGTGATATGAGTCTGAGTGCACAAGCCAAAGTATTAAGGGCTTTGCAGGAAGGCAAGATCACCAGGGTAGGTGGTGATAAAGAAATTTCAGTAGACGTTCGTGTCGTTGCTGCTACCAACAAAGACCTTTTAAAAGAAGTAGAAGAAAAAAACTTCCGTCTGGATCTGTATCATCGTTTAGGGGTCATTCTTATTCATGTACCCTCATTGAATGAAAGAAGAGATGATATTCCATCATTAGTTGATAAATTTTTAGATGATATCGCAACAGAATACGGACAAGCCAAAAAAGGAATTGATAAAAAAGCACTGGACATCCTCAAAAACCACAACTGGACAGGCAATATCCGCGAATTAAGAAATGTGGTAGAGAGACTGGTGATCTTATCAGGAAAAGAGATTACTGCAGCAGATGTGAGTGCTTATGTGTGAAATTTTTGATGTCTGATGTCTGATGTCAGATTTTTTTTCAAAAATTTTTTAGACAAACACAATAAGGATAATCAGGACTCAGTTTTGACCTAGCACCTAGCACCTAGCACCTAGCACCTAGCACCTAGCACCTAGCACCTAGC
>JACBFI010000033.1 GCA_013391385.1 Sediminibacterium sp. Gen4
GTCAGATTATTTTAAAACCCGATTTAATAACTGACACACTTAATTGAACACTCCCGAGTAAATCCTTTTTTTATGCAAGATGTATCTAAACTACAAATACCCTACACCCAGCACCCGATAACCTGATCACCCGATCACCTTTTCTTCAGCATCCCCACCACCACCTTATCAATAGGCAACGTAACACTATCTGTGGTTAATTCATTCAGTGGGATCCAGCGGAAGACTTCACTTTCACCATTGGGATTGCTGGTTTGTTCCGGACTGAGATCAAAAGGTTTTGTTTTGGTTTCAAGAAGGATGGGTTCTGCTATATGAACCTTGTAATAAATGGAAATAATTTGGTCTTTTTGATTGAATGCAGAAATCTGAAAGAAGTCAGTGGTGTAAAAATGTTCTCCAATCTCAACATCTAATCCGGTTTCTTCTTTGAATTCTCTTTTCAAACAATCGCGGGTTCCTTCGCCAAATTCCAATCCGCCGCCCGGTAATTTTGTGATATAAGCACCACGAATAAATTCATCACTCACTAAAAGACGTTGTTGACTGTCTAACAAAATTCCATAAACACGAATATTGAACAAAGGCATATCAGAACCATTTCTTTTTCATGAAGTACCAACTGATCACCACTGCAATTGCGATCGATAAACCAATGGGTACGTAGAATGCATATGGTGAATGTGCCCAAGGAATATTATCAACGTTCATGCCGTACAAACTGGCCACCATTACCGGAAGAGAAAGAATAATAGTAATAGAAGTGAGGCGTTTCATCACATTATTCAGATTATTACTGATGATGCTGGCAAATGCGTCTAAAGTACTCGTAAGTATATTGGTATAAATATTTGCCATCTCTAAGGCCTGACTGGTATCAACGATTAAGTCATTCAGGAATTCTCTTTCTTCTTCATTCAGACCTAAAAAGTTGGTTCGTTCCAGCTTCATCATCAACATTTCATTGCTGCGGAGTGCTGTTACGAAATACACCAAGCTTTTTTGTATACGCATGAGGTTAAGTAAGTCTACATTGCTATTGCTTTCATACAAACTTGTTTCATACTGATTTCTTCTATGATTGATCTCTTTCAAAAACTCCATGAAATTCTGCACCACTTTTTCAAAAACTTTCAGGATCATCATATTCTTCTTATCCGGATGTCTTTTTTGAAAAGAGTTTAAGAATTTTTTGATCGCACCATTATCAAAAGAGTTGACAGTTACGATTTGTGTATGTGTTAAGATGATACAGATGGGTATTGTAATATAAAAAGCGTCACTGTCGTTAAAGGAGTTGTTCTCTGTAGGCGTTTTGATAACAACAAATCGAACATTGTCTTCAATTTCATAACGCGGACGTTCATCAATATCCAATGAATCGCGCAAGAATTCAATGGGAATATCCAAGCCCTCAGATAATTCAATAAACTCTTCTTCTTTGAAAGGAGGTACCAAGTTTACCCAAACATCTCGATCGCCTTTATCGATCTCAACTGTTTGTCCGTTTATATTTTTGAAGTACTGAATCATAATTTGATCTTTGATTTTTTGATTTCTTGATCTTTGATTTTTCTTGATTTGATTATATTCTTCAATCAAGAAATCACAGATCAAAAAATCAAAGATTAATCTCTCCTTTAAACACAAAATCAGCCGGACCACAAAGCCAGATATTTCTGAATTGTTGGTCATTGATTTTATCAAATTCAACGGCTAGTTTTCCGCCTTTTGTATGAATGTCAACACGGTTAAATCCTTTTTCATTGTGTGCAAATACCAATGCAGCAGCAGTTACGCCTGTTCCGCAACTAAATGTTTCATCTTCTACACCTCTTTCATAAGTTCTAACAATGATGTGTTTGGGTTCTTGTTCTACAAAATTCACGTTGATTCCTTTTGCAGCAAAATCTTTACTATTTCGAATGACTTTCCCTTCGTTGTATACATCCAGACTCATGATATCCTGAACCGTTTTGACATAATGTGGTGAGCCGGTATCGAGTAGGGTATCACCATTATAATGTGTGATATGATCCACATCTTTCATTTTTAATCGAATCCATTTTTTGTCATCTATCTCAGCTTCATGTTCACCATCGGAAGCAAGAAAACGATAGGTGTTTTTATGGATACCCATATCATAAGCAAATCGTGTTAAACACCTGCCGCCATTACCACACATGCTACTTTCATTGCCGTCTGCATTGTAGTATTTCATTTCAAAATCATATCCTGATAATGTATTCAGTAACATTAATCCATCAGCGCCAATGCCAAATCTTCTGTCGCATAAATGATTGATTTGTACTGTCGATAAATGGATCTCTGCATTGCGATTGTCCATGATCACAAAATCATTACCGGTTCCTTGGTATTTATAAAATTGGAGTGTCATGGTTGTTATTGTGTAGCTAAAATTTCCAGTGTTTTCATAATGAGTTTTTCAACTGCAGCAGCGCCATCTTTACTAAACTGTTTATTCACTCGATTGGCAACGATGGCACTTAAACTCAAGCAATGATGTCCCAATAATTTACCCAAACCATAGATACCACTGGTTTCCATTTCAAAGTTGGTAATGCGATGATTGCCATATTGAAAGCTCGTGAGTTGATCAACCCAATCTGTATTGAATAGACCCAATCTTAATACCCTTCCTTGTGGACCATAAAAACCCGGACAAGTAACAGTGATACCATGATGAAAGCCTTCTACAAAATGTTTCAATACTGAAGGGCTTGCAGAAGCGATATAAGGAGATGCAATATTGTTGCCCAAACTAGTGTGTTTGATGAATGCACCCAATATTTCATTTTCTTCCGGATTGTTTTTCTGCTGATAAAAATTCAGGAGATTATCAATGCCAAGTCCATGCGTACTAGCTACAAAACTATCAGCGGGGATATTGGCTTGCAGTGATCCTGAAGTACCTATCCTGATGATGTTAAGTGCTGTATGTGTAGGTTGAATGGTTCTGGTGTTGAAATCAATATTGACCAGTGCATCGAGTTCGTTGAGCACAATATCAATATTGTCTGTTCCAATTCCGGTAGACACCACGCTGATTCTTTTTTGACCGATACGACCGGTATGTGTAACAAACTCGCGGTGCTGGAATTTGCCTTCTACATGATCAAAATGTTTACTCACTTCGCTAACACGGTCGGGGTCACCAACAGTGATAATGGTAGGAGCGAGTTCTTCGGGTCTTAAGTTCAAGTGATATACGGCACCACGTTGGTTGATGATCAATTCACTTTCGGCAATACGGTTCATACTGAATGGGTTAACGCGGACAAATTTCGGGTTTTCAGATTTAGAATTTTGAAATTCCTTTGATTGCTTTATTTTCGCACCCTGCTACGGAATAGGTCCTGTGGCCGAGTGGCTAGGCAGAGCTCTGCAAAAGCTTCTACAGCGGTTCGAATCCGCTCGGGACCTCTAAAGGGATCAGTTAAAACTGATCCCTTTTTTTATAAGTGATTGATTTTCAATTGTAGTGATTTTCTATAGGGGTTCTGTTTTTTTCACGTAATCGGCCTTGTGTAAAACACGTAGTGTGTAGTCTCTTTTGCCGTTTACCGACAAGTAATTTATCCCCAATTTCAAATTTTAATCATTTTATAATCGCCATTTAATACCCTTTTTTGTTGGAAGATAAATTCATGTAAAATTCATATAAATAATTTTAAATCAATATTTTATATGTTATTTGTTTTTGTATATTAAAATAATTACTTCTACAAAGACATATTGCCCCGAGTACTTATTGGAGAAAATTCACATTTGTTGATAAAAAAAGAGAGCGTGTGCTTTGAATTTCAACTACTAACAGTTAGTTTTGGATTTCATTAACAGGTTGACAGTTCCCCATTATTCCTGTTCGATGTAAAATCTCCAACATCCTATCGGACTTTTTTAAAGTTGATATCCAGGTTAAAATTTTTGAATCCTTTCCTATGTGCCCCAAACAGATGTTTGGATTCGCATCATTACTAACAACTAGAATCATGGCTTTTTCTACTCGAAAATTGTTTTTGTCTTCTTTGTTCAGTGTGTTTTTGCTGTTTGTGGTTTCAGCAACTAAGGCACAAACCAATGCCTTGAATTTTGACGGTGTGAATGACCAAATGATCGTTGGTTCAGACACAGCTTTGAATCTGAACACACAGCTGACCATTGAATCATGGATCAAGCCTAATCTTACCAATACACGTAACGTACAATCTGTTATTTCAAAATCTTCTAACAATCAGAATACCGGTTATATTTTCCCAAGAACAGATGACAACTGGAATAAACTGGTTTTTTATATCAATTTCAATAATATCGGTTGGAAAAAATTGGAAGTTCCTTACGCTGCACACAGAAACTCTTGGACACATGTAGCAGCTACTTATGATGGTGCTTTCATGAAAATTTTCATCAATGGTAGTCCGGCAGGCGAATTAGCTATTACAGGAACCATATCGGTAAATACCAATCCTTTAACAGTTGGATATCATAATGGATTTGAAAATCAGCAATCAGAATACTACGCAGGAAGTGTAGATGAGATCAGAATATGGAGACGAGCGCTGACGCAGTGCGAGATTCAAAATAACAGGTCTTGTGAATTAGCAGCCGGTGGACAAACCGGGCTGGTTTCTTATTTTAAATTGAATCAAGGTTTAGCAGGTTCGTTGAATACGCTTTTTACTACCGTAACAAATTCTGTAGCTGGTAGAGCCAATGCTACGCTCAATAATTTTTTATTAGATGGCTTAACATCTAATTGGGTTGAAGGTATTGCGACTGGAACCTGCACTGTTTTTGAACAGCCTGTGACATCTGCCAGCAGTGATAAAACCTCTTATCTTACTACAGAAACTATTCAATTCAACGCTACCGGTGGCGTTTCATATAGTTGGACAGGTCCCAATGGGTTCAATTCTACATTAGCATCTCCAACTCAACCTGCGGCTGGTAATGCCGGTGTTTATACCGTTTCCATTACTACATCAAATGGTTGTGTCGTAAAACAAAATGTCACCGTTCAAGTAGCTACAAGAATTGGACGTGGAATCAATTTAGATGGTGTGAATGATGCGATTACTGTTCCTGATAATCCTTCATTGAATACCGGTACAGGTCTTACCATTGAAGCATGGATTCGTCCTATCGATTTAAATACCCCAATACAAACGGTAGTAAATAAATCATCTTTTGCTACACAGGGTTATGTGTTTCCACGTACAGATGATGGTTGGAAATCCATTTCATTTTATGTTCACTTAGAAGGACAAGGATGGAAGATCGCCCGTGCTCCTTATCCATCAGTAAATGGCAAACCGCAAGTCAATGTTTGGAATCATGTGGCAGCCACTTATGATGGTTTCAAATTGCGTATTTATGTGAATGGTGTTCTTTCTGCTACCGAAGAGTTTGTAGGTCAACTGTCTCGCAATACCAATCCTGTTTCAATTGGTAACCAAACCGGTTATACAGAATTTTATAAAGGCTTTTTAGATGAAGTGCGTATTTGGAATAGGGCCTTGGATCTTTGTGAGATCACCAATAATATGAACTGTGAATTGCCAATGCCTCAAACAGGGCTACAGTTGTATTATCAGTTTGATCAAGGTATTGAATCCGTGAACAATGAAGGTATTACTCATGTGATTGATGAGAGTGGAAATGGTAACAATGGAGCACTGAATAATTTTTCTTTGTTATCTACTACATCGAACTTCACTACTGGAAGATTTGTTAATGATAACACCTGTGCGCCTTTTACAGCCCCTACCATTACTGCAACAGTGAATGGTCCTATTTTAGAAGTGGGTAACACCATACAATTAACTGCGAATGTAGAAGGTGCTTCTTCTTACTCATGGACCGGACCTAATAATTTTACTTCTAACCAGCAAAATCCTTCATTGACCAATGCTCAGATTGTCAATAGTGGAACCTATATTGTTACTTCTGAAGTGAATGGATGTAATCCTCTCGCCAGTGTGAAAATTACAGTAGCCAATAAAGGTGGTAGTATTACATTGGATGGAGTGGATGATATACTCACTTATCCAAGTAATGAAGCTTTTAGAATCAGCAATCAGATCACGCTCGAAAGTTGGGTATATCCTACAGATGGTCAAAGAAATATCCAAAGTGTAATGGGTAATTCTTCTCGTGATCATAACTATGGATATATCTTCCCAAGAACTGATGATGGTTGGAAATCAGTGGTCTTCTATTTACATATTAATGGCGAGTGGAAGAAATTGACAGCTCCTGAATTCAATGGACTGAACCAATGGCACCATGTTGCGGCCACTTATGATGGGTTTAATATGCGTATTTATATTGATGGTGTATTAAAAGCTACACAGGAAGCTACTGGTGATATTACTACCATTCCTCCAGCTAACTTAAATACTACTATCAATCCTAACTTATTTGTCATAGGAAATCAACCTGGCTTTACTGAATTCTATCGTGGTAAACTTGAAGAATCCAAGGTTTGGAATCGTGCGCTGAATCAGTGTGAGATCATCAATAATATGAATTGTGAGTTACAGCCTGCACAAACAGGATTGGTAGCTTACTTCAAATACAATCAAGGTTGGGCTAATGTTGCCAATGCTGAAACTTCTGTTCTGGATGCCAGTGGTAATAATCGCCATTTGTCATTGGTGAACGTTGCGCAAAATGGTACTGCTTCTAACTGGAGCGACTTTAAAGTGAGTGGAACTTGTAGTACATATGCAGAACCGCCGGTAACAGCTCAAGCAAATGGTAGTGTTTTCGGAATTGGAAGTACCATTCGTTTATTTGCTAATGGCGGTACGGCTTATGAGTGGGTGGGTCCAAATTCATTCGTATCAAATTCAGCAAGCCCAATTGTTTACAATGCACAAACTGTGAATACCGGTATTTATACGGTAGGTGTTCCATTTGTAAACTGTAAAATTTATAAGAGTGTAAGGCTTACTGTAACACCATTGCCTGCTATTCAAGCGACTGGTAATACCACTATTTGTCCATCTTCAAAAGTAACTCTATCGATTGCAACAGTTGGTACAGCTTATCAGTGGTATTTGAACGATGAGCCTATTCAAGGTGCTAACGCTGCTACTTATCAAGCGGGTGCAACAGGAGCTTACTCTGTTGGGGTAACAGTTGATGGTAACATTCAAATATCTGCACCAATTTCTGTTACGGTTGTTGATAATGTACCACCATCGCCAAATGTGGCTACTTTACCAACATTGAACTTATCAGCTCCGGTAACGATTACCAATTATCCAACAGCATCTGATAATTGTGTAGGAACTGTTACGGCTACCACTAATAGTCAACTGACCTTTACACAAAGTGGTACTTACAATATTGTTTGGACTTACAATGATGGTAATGGTAACACTTCAACTCAAACACAACAGGTAGTGGTGGTGAGAAATGATGTAACTCCGCCGGTACTCAATAATTTACCATCTAATGTTACTGTGAATTGTTCTGCTGTTCCTTCAGCACCTGTTGTTACCGCAACTGATGATTTTGATGGAAATGTTGCTGTAACATTCACTGAAACCACTACACGTAGTGCAGATATTTACAGTGCAGCGCATTATAATTATACCATTACCAGAACATGGTCTGCAACTGATGGTTCTAATAATACAACCACTGTTTCCAGAACCATTACTGTTGTAGATGACCAAGCTCCTGTATTTGGAACGATTAATAATATCAATGTGCCAACTGCAGCGAATGCAGCAGGTGCCAATGTTAGCTACAGCATTAATGCCAGCGATGCTTGTGGTAGTCCGGTTGCTTATACCTATAATATAGTATCAGGTTCCTTCTTCCAAATTGGAACAACCACTGTACAGGTTACAGCTACTGATGTAAGTGGAAATACTGCAAGCGCCAGCTTCACCGTAAAAGTGTTTGATAACCAGGCACCTACCATTACCGCACCAGCAAACATCACTGTGAATACCGATGCGGGTGTTGCTGTTGCAACAGGTGTAGATATTGGAGAAGCCATTGCAAATGATAACTCAGGGTCTGGAGTAGTGATTACTAATAATGCACCTACTCAATTCCCACTTGGAAATACAATAGTTACTTGGACTGCAAAAGATGCAGCAGGTAATTCAGCCAGTGCTACACAAGTGGTGACTGTTAGAGATATGGAGCCACCGGTACTTGTTGTCCCTGCAGCTGTTACCACTACTACCAATAGTAGTCAGGCTTTTGCTACCAATGTTTCATTGGGTAGCGCAAGTGCAACAGATAACAGTGGCTTCGCCGCCGTTACCAATGATGCACCTAATCAGTTCCCGATTGGACAAACCACTGTTACCTGGACTGCGACTGATGCTGCCGGAAATAAAACTACAGCTACACAATTCGTAATTGTTGAAGATAAAGAAGCGCCTGTACTGGTTGCTCCATCTAACTTAACTGTTCCTACAAATCCGGGTGTCAATTTTGCAACAGGTGTTAATTTAGGTACTGCCAGTGGTTATGATAATAGTGGACAGGCAGTACAAATAAGTAATGTTGCGCCATCAGTGTATCAATTGGGCCAGAATCAAGTGATTTGGAACATTACGGATGCTTATGGTAATACAGCTACGGGCATACAGATCATTACAGTTGTTGATACAGAAAAACCTTTGATTGCAGGTGTTACTGATATAGTTGTAGATGCGCCTATTGGTTCGAATACTGCTACTGTATTGTCATTGGGTACACCTACTGCTACTGATAATGTTAATGTAGTTTCTTTCGGTAACAATGCTACCGGTACTACTTATCCAATTGGTACCACTTCGATTATTTGGACTGCTAGAGATGCAGCAGGGAATGAAACTACGGCTGTTCAATTGGTCATCGTTCGTGATAAAACAGCGCCTGTGCTCAATGGGGTTCCTGCCAATACAACAGTAAGTTGTGGTAACATTCCATCAGTAGCCGCCGTAACCGCTTCAGATAACTTTGATCAAAACGTAGTTGTATCATTTACTCAATCATCTACCAAAGGCAGCAATCCTGCACAGGCTTCGTTCTATAATTATGTCATCACCAGAACTTGGTCTGCTTCGGATGTTGCAGGTAATCAAGTATCGGCTAGTCAAACAATTACTGTAGTTGATACAGAAGCTCCGGTAATGCTACAACCGATCAATATTGCCACCAACAGCGCTGCAGGAATGTGTGGAGCTACCGTTAACTATACGGTTACAGCAACAGACAATTGTGGAAGCCCGATTACATATACCTATAGCCAGGCTTCCGGAACTGTATTCCCTGTCGGAATCACTACAGTAAATGTTACAGCAACAGATGCCAGTGGTAATAGTGTATCGAGAAGCTTTACCGTAACGGTAACAGATAATCAACTGCCTTCGATCACTGCCCCTGCGAATGTGAATGTAACATTTGGAACAGCCGTTAACTTAGGTACTCCAGTTGCTTCTGATAATTGTGGAGTTCCGGTGGTAACCAATAATGCACCTGCTACATTCCCATTAGGTGTAACCGTAGTAACTTGGACTGCAACGGACGCTGCAGGAAACAAAAACACTGCTACTCAAACAGTAACAGTAGTGCCACTGGCTAATTGCTCCAGCAGTATCACGGCTATTCCTGAAAACAATACTTATACAGGTGGTATTCCAACCAATATCTACTTAGGTTATGGTCCTCAACGTGTAACATTAAGGGCAAATGCTTCCGGTGGAGTTTCTTACACGTATAATTGGACAGTTGTTTCAGGTAATGCAACCTTGAGTAGTACTACAAGTAGCCAACCAGTATTTGCGCCAACTCAGGCAGGTACCTATACATTTGAGGTTTCTGTGAGAACGCAAGCGGGTTGTGTGTCTAAGAGCCGAATTACAATTTGTGTAAGAGATATCAGGGTATATGATTCAAAAGGACGTGATACCAAGAAAGTTTATGTTTGTCATAGACCTCCGGGTAATCCATCAAATGTTCAGATTTTGCATGTAAGCATTAATGCAGTTCCGGCGCATATTGGAAACCACGAAGGAGATCAATTGGGTTCTTGTGCTGATTTTGGTTGTGCCGAAACAGCACCTGCCAGCACAATCGTATCGAACACCACAGCAACAGCTGTTGCAACGGAATCAGTGCCCACAACTAAGAAGGTAGCTGTATCAACAGAATCAGATCTGGAAATCAAAGTAATGGGTAACCCAAGTCGTAGCTTCTTCACCATTCAGATGGAAAGCAAGCACGATTTACCAATCCAGGTTCGCGTATTTGATATCAATGGTCGCCCATTAGAGTCTAAAGCGAATCAGTTGCCAAATAGTACTATTCAGATTGGACATAATTTAGGATCAGGTACTTATTATGCTGAATTCCTACAGGGAACCAGAAGAAAAATAATTCAACTGATCAAAGTCAGATAAACTGTTTTCGTAACCCCAACCTATAGAAAACCCCTTATCCGGGAAAACCCAAAAGAGAAGAGCAGTTCCAATCGAACGGCTCTTTTTCTTTTGTATACTATCATGCTACTACAATTTCATTGATAGTATTGATGGCGCTTTGTAGTAGAATCTGTACAAGCCTTTCTTAGACCTTGCTCAAACCCTTCATTTTGCTAGGTCGATTTCTACAAATTTCTGGTTCAACGTATTTGTTGATGGAAAAGAATCCTGTACTACAACAGATTGTGATTTGGTGGTTGTAGTACCGTTTCTACCATTCTAACCATCGCTACTACCTTATTTTCAATATTACCGTTATTTGCCACCGGCTGCCATTGTGGTCACTTTGTACCATCAAATCAAAGTGATTTTAGTCCATGCAACTGCAGCGCAAATTCATTCTTCAAATCGCAACTCAGGTTCGCAACAACCTGTTCTTTTTGCTGCTGTTGCTGATGTCGAATGGCGTGAAAGCAGATTCAACATTTACCGTCATCCCAACCAAACAAAATCTTAGTTTCAAAGCTTCATCTCTTTGTGAAAATGCATCGTTGCAGATCAGTGGCGTTTCACCCAGAGTAGCGCAATTATTATGGAAGCATAACGGACAGACAGTAAAAAGCAATTATACACCTGCGTTAATTCAGACGGTTGCCGGAACTGCAGTAGAGGGTACTCAAGAAGATGAGTTTCGTTATCCAAGCGGTATTGCAGTAGATGCAGCCGGTAATATCTATATCGCTGATCAATTCAATCATCGTGTTCAAAAATGGATACCCGGTGCTAAAGTAGGTATTACCGTTGCCGGTGGTCGTGGTCAGGGTGATGCCGCCGATCAGTTGGATTATCCCATGGGTGTAGCTGTGGATGAAGAAGGTAATTTGTATGTTTCTGATGCTGCCAATCAGCGTATCCAAAAATTTTCACCCTCTAACCCTTACGGCATTACTGTTGCGGGTGGTAATGGAAGAGGTCATAAAGCTGGTCAATTTAATATGCCTTTCGGTATTTGCTTAGATAAAGAAGGTAATATTTATGTAGCAGATAATTATAACCACCGCATCCAAAAATGGATACCCGGTGCAGTAGAAGGTATTACAGTAGCAGGAGGGAAGCAGGCGGGTAATAAAGCAGATCAACTCAGATATCCCAGCAGTGTAAAAGTAGATGCATTTGGAAATCTATACATCGCAGATGCGGCAAACGATCGTGTTCAATTATGGACTAAGGATGCAAAAGAAGGAATAACAGTAGCAGGTGGCAAAAGAGGTTCAGCTGCAGATCAGTTGTATTTTCCAACTGATATTGCGCTCAATGATAACGGTGATCTTTTTATTGCGGATGAAACCAATCAACGTATCCAACGTTGGAGTAAAGGTGCTAAGCAAGGTGTAACTGTTGCCGGTGGAAATGGACTGGGTAAGGGCATGAATCAATTTTCTTATCCTTATGGTTTATTCATTGATGCGCAGGAGAATATCTATGTAGCGGATCAATACAATCATCGTGTTCAATTGTTTCGTAATCCCGAAGCTGCCATTAGTTATCAATTCAGTTTCAAAGCGACTCGTCCGGGTATCTACGAAGCGGAATTATTATACATAGATGGACATAAAGAGAAAGTGAATTCTATTGAAATTCATGAGAGCCCTGTTCTGTCTTCAATTCAAACCTCAACTAACTTTTGCAGTGGTAATGTATATCAGTTGAAGCATACGAATCAGGGCGGTTATTGGTCAGTTGGCGAGTCTACCTTCGCTACTATTGATCAACAGGGTATACTTAAAGCAATCGCTCCCGGAAAAATTACCATTACTTATCGGGTACAATCAATAGCAGGTTGTGAGAGCAGTGTTAGCCAATCATTAGAAATAGCTGCAACACCTCAATTACCAATCATTGAAATGCAACCCTTATTGGTACAACAATCATCCAATGCATTTACACCCTCCTCTCAACTTTGTGAAGGAAGCAGCATTCAATTGAAGTCTATGGGTGGAAAGGGATATTGGTCTGTAAGTGACAGTACTATTGCTTCTTTACACCAACATACATTGATGGGAAAAACTGCCGGTACAGTTACCGTTCAGTATACATTGGAAGAAAATGGATGTCAGGCAACTGCACAAACAGTATTCACTGTTATGGCAGCTCCTCCTTCTATCGAGATACATGGGTATAGAAAAGTGGTAGCCGGACAAACCATTCGTTTGATGCCCGAGACCAATGGGGGAGAGTGGATATCAGAAAAGAATACGTACTTGGATATCGATGCCGCTGGTTTTATCAGAGGTTTAGAACCCGGAGTAGCGAAAGTTCATTATCAAAAAATACATAGTTCCGGTTGCTACGCAACAGCTACTGCCGATATTACTGTTCAGCCGCAAGCGCCCATCGTGACAGATGCAACATACGATGCTAGGAAATTTGGAAACAATATCAATATTGAAAAACAGGTAACTGCATTACCCAATGCCACACTCCAGTTTTATACTTCTGCAGCAGTGAATCAATCTCCGATACAACCATCGGTGATTAATCAAGTAGGCATCCAAACGCTTTGGGTGGCACAAGTTGTGAATGGGGTGTCTAGTCAACGTGTACCTTTCAAAGTGACTGTTTCTAATACTACGGCAGCTACTATCCATGATCAGCAGTTTCATATCAAAGTAATGGGAAATCCTGCTACACAATTCTTTACCGTTCAACTGAACAGTAAGCAGACACAATTACCGATCACAATGAAAGTAGTGGATGTGCAAGGCAGATTGATTGAGCAAAAAAATCAAATACAAGCCAATAGTACTGTTCAATTCGGACAAAACTACAGCGCCGGTCAATATTATGTTGAATATACCCAGGGAACACAAAGAACTGTAGTGTCTCTGCTTAAGCTGGGTGCCAATCAACAACCTGCTGGCAGTTATGCTTACAAATCTTCCCTGTATTAATACTGTTATGTTGAAGTTGTGTCTTCTTTCCTGATAGGTGCTTAACTTCGCAGCACAATTATCAATCATGAAATATTCACAGCAGATAGGAATTATAGCTGCATTTATATTACTCGCACTATGTTTTCTTCCATGGACTGTTATTGAAAGTAAGGGACTCACTATTTCCGGATTTGCTGCAGAAGGAACAAGTTTTGGACGACCCGGATTGTTTCATGTGTTCTTTTGCACCGCAGCGATTTTATTTTTCGCGATACCTCGTATCTCGACCAAACGTACCAATGTTTTTATCGGCGCTATTAATCTGGCTTGGGCTATTCGCAATTATGTATTGGTTTCCAGTTGTATGTTTGGTGAATGTCCGGTAAAACAACCTGCACTTTATGGCATTCTAGCCTGCGCCATTGTCATTCAAATCATGGTACTGTTTCCGAAAATACCTGTTGTAAAAACAGAAGAATCATAAAAAGGTACAAGAAAGAAGAGACAAGGCATAAGAAAGCTACAAGCCGCAAGCTGCAAGGCACAAGAAAGCTTCAAGCCGCAAGCTGCAAGCCACAAGGATAGTTCTATACATCTATGTTTTAAGTGGCCAATACACAATTTCAAACAGCGCCGGACTTCAGTCCGGCGGAAAAGAGGTGAGGCTTGTAGCTTGCAGCCTGCAGCTTTCTTGTATCTTGATTCTTGAATCTTCCTTATGTCTTGTATCCTGTCTCTTGTCTCTTTCCTCAAATTAGTTTTTTCAAAGAGTCACCGATAATCCCCACACATTCCATTATCTGCTCTTTGGTGATGAGCAGCGGTGGGGCGAAGCGGATTTTGTCGCCGTGTGTGGGTTTGGCAAGGAGTCCTTTTTCTTTTAACTCTATACAAAGATCCCAGGCTGCTTCCGGATTGTGGTGTTTGATCACAATCGCATTCAACAATCCTTTACCACGAATGGTTGCTATAAAAGGTGATTGAAGTGCTGCGAGCTCCGATCTTAATAAGGACCCCATAGCTTCTGCATTTTCAGCCATTCTTTCTTCTTTCAATACTGTCAATGCAGTTGTGGCAACTGCACAAGCCAATGGATTACCACCATAGGTCGATCCATGTTCTCCGGGTTTGATATTCATCATTACTTCATCATTGGCCAATACCGCTGATACCGGCAACACGCCACCGCTCAATGCCTTTCCTAGAATCAAAATATCCGGCTTCACATTTTCATGATCACAAGCCAGCATTTTTCCCGTACGAGCCAGTCCGGTTTGAATTTCATCGGCGATGAAGAGTACATTATAGGTGCTACACAATTCTCTTACTTTTGATAAATAACCTTCATCAGGTACTACTACACCGGCTTCTCCCTGGATAGGTTCTACCATGAAAGCGGCTACGTTTTTATCCTGTAATGCTTTTTCTAATGCAATGGTATCATTGTATGGAATGAGTTCAAATCCAGGCATGTACGGACCAAAGCCTTTGTAGCTACTTGGATCATTTGAAGAAGAAATAGCTGCCAATGTTCTTCCCCAGAAATTGCCTTCCGCAAAAATGATTTTGGCCTTATTTTCTGCAACTCCCTTTTTTGTGTAAGCCCATCTGCGAGCCAATTTGATAGCAGTTTCACCACCTTCCACACCGGTATTCATAGGCAATACTTTATCATACCCGAAATAATGGGTGATGAATTTTGCATACTCGCCTAAAAGGTTGTTGTGAAATGCACGAGAGGTAAGGGTAAGTTTCTGTGCTTGTTCTACTAAACTGGCAATGATCTTTGGGTGACAATGTCCCTGATTCACGGCGGAATAACCGCTGAGGAAATCATAATATCTTTTTCCGTCTACATCCCATAAAAATACACCGGCACCTTTTTCCAATACTACCGGTAATGGATGATAATTATGTGCACCATATTGTTCTTCCAACTGCAAATACGCAGCTGTATTCGCTGATACTGATTGAGTAAGCATACTAAAATGATTGAAATAAAATAAAGAATGGCTTTCACAGGAAAGTATGAAAACAAAACCCATACATCCTTAGCAACAAGGATGATCGAGGAAGTCTAAATTGAGGTGCAGGAAGTGCATAATTTGTTTTCTAATTGCAAGATACAGCTATTTCTGTGATTCTTTCAAATGCTGTTCTCTCATGACTGATGCAAAAAAATCAAAATATTTCAGTGCTCTTCAGTGTCCTCTGTGGCAAAAAACCTAATTTCAAACATCAAACCTACAACTTATCATGAAAAAATTCTTCCGCGGTTTACTCTGGACGATACTCTTGATCATCCTTAGTTTTAGCGCTTATGCATTGATCTCAGGTAAAACCTACCTGTTCACCGCTGTTCGGTACAATTTTGCCAATATCGATGATTATGAAAAATTTACGAACAATACAGTAGCGGTCTCCACACCACAACCCTGGACCAACGCTGCGAATTATAATCAGATTCCATATCCTGATTCGCTCAATACTTTATTAGAGGAATTGGGAACCGTTGGATTACTCATGATCCGAAACAATGAAGTGGTTTTTGAGAAATATTGGAAAGGGTATAGCGACAGCTCAAAATCAGGATCCTTCTCCATGGCAAAAAGCATTACCAGTATATTGATTGGTGTGGCTTTGAAAGAAGGGAAAATAAAATCACTGGAAGAGCCGGTAGGAAATTATTTACCTGAATTCAAAGAAGGAGATAAAGCCGCAGTTCGCATCATCGATGTATTAACCATGAGTAGCGGAACCGATTGGAATGAATCTTACTGGAATCTATTCTCTGTTACTTCTGAAATCTACTATGGAACAGATGCATATGCTACTGCTACCAGCGTTAAGATGAAAGACAAACCGGGTACTGTTCATTCTTATAAAAGTGGTGATACACAATTGTTGGGATTGATCCTGGAAAAAGCTACCGGACAAAGTCTCAGCGATTATGCTGCTGAAAAACTTTGGAAACCATTGGGTGCCGAGCATCCTGCTTTATGGAGTACGGATAAAGAAAACGGACATATCAAAGCCTATTGTTGTTTTAACTCCAATACCCGCGATTTTGCGCGAATTGGTAAGTTGATGCTGGATAGTGGTAAATGGAATGGAGCACCCATTATTGATAGTACTTATTGGGCCAATTCCATCAAAGCTTGTGGTATCACTGATTTGAAAGGAGCAGCTTGTGATTATTATGGATACCAATGGTGGCTCGATCCGCTGAACCCTGAAATTTTTTATGCAAGAGGTATCCTCGGACAATACATCATTGTGATCCCTTCCAAACAAACCATCATCGTTCGCCTCGGCGAAAAAACCTCCAAAATCAGAGAGCGAACCGTACCGAAGGAAGTGAGGGGGTTGATTGAGTGGGGGAAGATGTGAGAAGTCAAAAATCAAAAGTCAAAAGTCAAAAATAAGCACTACCCTTTTGACTTTTGACTTTTGATTTTTGATTTTTCACCTTTCACCATTTCCCTCTATTTTCGCACATAAACCTTATTCCTTGGAATTCCCCCATGTAGCGATTGTCATCTTAAATTATAATGGGAGAAAGCATTTAGAGGCTTTTCTTCCGTCGGTGATTGCGTCTACCTATTCCAACAAATCTGTGATCGTTGCGGACAATGCTTCTACGGATGGGTCGATGGATTTAGTTAAAGACTCATTTCCTTCAGTCGATTGCTTATACAATCTTACCAATGAGGGCTTTGCGGGTGGATATAACTGGGCTTTGAAGCATGTTCAGGCAGATTATTATGTTTTACTCAATTCTGATGTGGAAGTAACGCCGGGATGGATCGAACCGATCATTGCATGTATGGAAAAGGACTTCAGGATTGCTGCCTGTCAGCCTAAACTCTTGTCGTATCATCAACCCCATCTGTTTGAATATGCTGGCGCGGCCGGTGGCTGGATCGATCAGCTCGGATATCCTTTTTCTCGCGGAAGGGTGTTTGATGTTTGTGAGACTGACCAAGGACAATACGACCAACCCGAGCCTGTTTTTTGGGCTTCCGGGGCGGCCATGTTTGTGCGGGCATCTGTATATCACGAAATGGGTGGATTGGATGCCGGATTTTTTGCCCATCAGGAAGAAATTGACCTTTGTTGGCGGATGCAATTGGCGGGATATACGATCATGAGTTGTCCGGCTTCAGTTGTTTACCATGTTGGGGGTGGAACATTACCCAGAGGTGGACGAAAAGTGTTTTTGAATTTCAGGAACAATTTGTTGATGTTGAATAAGAATCTTCCCTTGAGTGAAAAACTGTGGAAATTACCGGTGCGATTTGGTTTGGATGCCATTTCTGCATGGAAAGGATTGTTAACAGGGGATCTGGCTTTTTTTACAGCGATCATGAAAGCGCACTGGGCGGTGGTAAAGATCTGGTTAATGGGAAAATCGGAAAAAAATCATAGAGTGAAAAAGCCCATGAAATCCCTGCAGGGCGTGTATTCCGGAACCATTGTTTGGGACTATTTTATCAACAAACGCACCCGTTTTCAGGAAATTATTCGCAGAAAGATTTTATAATAAGTTGTACTGCCTTATTTTTGCACAGCAATTCAAAATTATGTCGAACGAACAACAAGCCGCACAGGAAAAAGACTTTACCAGAAACTGGGTAAATTCATCACGTTTTCTTTTCTATCTGCAAGTGTTTTGTATCCTTGCTTTTGTATTGGGTGGATGTTATCGTCTGTACAACCAGCGCTACAAAGGGAAGCCTGATGTAGAAGTACAGAGCAGCAGTAAGTATACGCCTGAGTACAAATAAAAAATCAACAAAAAATTTTGTCAGGAGCTGTAGAATCCTATTTTTGCACTCCCGATTTAGTTCTTATATCGATTGCGGAAGTAGCTCATTTGGTAGAGCACGACCTTGCCAAGGTCGGGGTGGCCGGTTCGAGCCCGGTCTTCCGCTCAGCAATCCCGTCCGTCATGCGTGACGGGATTTTTTTTACCACTGCCCTGGTGGTGGAACTGGTAGACACGCAGGACTTAAAATCCTGTTCGCCGAAAAAGCGAGTGCGGGTTCGATTCCCGCCTGGGGCACTAAAAGTCGTTCATGAATTGAGCGACTTTTTTATTTTACTAATTCGTCTTACAAATGAGTAGATCATTCAACTTAGTATCTGCTTTACATATTTACCCCGTCACCAATATCCTCGCAGTACAAGCATATTTAACCGGTTGAATGGTTCCCGTAAGATCTGGTTCTCCCATTTGAATGCCAATCGTACCAATCCATGTAATACTTGCATCTTCAATTAGGTCCATATTTTCCAGTTGGAGATTCATGCAGTGCGCTGGTACTGTTTTTTTGGCCATCATCCAGTCGCTGAAAACAGTGGTTGAGGGTAAATTCTTTGTATTAAGGGTAGATGGGTTTTTGATCTGGTCAGCATACACATCTTGAATGGCAGCCAGTGAAGCGATGATTCTGAAATAAGGCTTTTGCCAGGGAAGCTGAAAATTAAAACCGGGTAATAACTCACCGATCTGTATGTGTAGCGCTGTTTTTTCCCTAAGCAATGTGGCAACAGGTCTTTGTTTCCATACCGAATCAAACAAATGTCTTTTGGTAAATGGCAGCGAAGTGAGTGCCTCTTTGTGCATCGAAAAAAGAACGGGTCTTTCCCCATGTGGATGTAAAGTATCTCTTTTTTGGAGAATTTTACAAAAGCCTTGTAGCACAGGGGTCATATTCTGATCGGTTAATCGCATCATGATCGGAAGCGCTGTTCTTACCATTTTACCTGCCCGTGCACAAATGGAAAATTCTGCACTGTTCCGTCTCATGGCTGCATACTGGGGCTCTTTTTGATAAGCACCTTTTGTGATAAAGGCCTTTCTACGCACAATGGTTTTATCACTGCCTTTCATTTGATAGGCAACCAGTTCATCAATGGTACCCGTGTACCGTAGCGGTCCATGTAGTGTTGGCATGTTCTAGCGTTTATCTCAGTAAGATATAAAAATATTATCATATTTGCAAGTACTTTATTAAATTATTTTATCATATTCTTATCGCATATCTATTTAGATTGGGGACAAGTATGCGATAACAACGCGATAACAACGCGACAACTACGCGACAACCTATGTATTCAAGTCCGATAATAACTGATCATATAAAGAATACTTTAACGATCAACACTATGCAAATTCGGGAAGTATGCATTCTATGGGAAAGATGAAACCATGGCAAATTTTTCGAAGTACGGGTGTTGTATGTTGCTTTTGCTGATTTTTTTGAATGTTGCTATCGCACAGTCTGATTTTTATGGGCGGCTGGCAGATTCGGCATACACATTAACCCGTCAAAAAGTGCTGTATGATCTTTCTTATTTCCGTATCCATTATCCAATGGGCGATGTGCCTGCTGATAAAGGGGTATGCACCGATGTTGTGATTCGTGCCTATCGCAAAATGGGTATCGACTTGCAAAGAGAAGTACATGAAGACATGCGTCGAAATTTTCAGTTCTATCCTAACTATTGGGGATTGAAAACAACAGATCGGAATATCGATCACCGAAGAGTGCCCAACCTGATGTATTTCTTTTCGCGTAAAGGAATTGTATTGCCGATTTCGAGGAGTGCAGCTGATTATCGTGCAGGAGATATTGTTTGCTGGCAATTACCAAGAGGGATGAAACATATTGGCATTATTGTGCATCAAAAATCAAAAGACCAACAACGACCATTGGTGATTCATAATATCGGCGATGGACAAGTAATGGAAGATATGCTATTCGCTTATCCTATCATCGGACATTATCGGTATGGACGATAGCTTATAAAGAAAGATGCAGAATGGGATAATCATTGCCCTGTGCATCTTTTTCACTTCTGCCTACTTGTTTGAATCCCATTTTCAGATAAAATCCAACAGCCTGCTCATTTTGTTCATTCACATCAACGGCATTGGCTTGTAAAGTTTGAATGGCAAATTCAGTCAGTTGTTTTCCGATGCCTTTGCCACGTGAATCAGGATCTAAGAATAACATCTCAATCTTCTGTTCCGCTACTCCCACAAAGCCAACAATATTTCCTGCTTCATCTTTAGCACAATACAATTGCACCATCGGTAAGAAAACAGTCTCCACCTGATCTCTCCATTGCGCTGTAAAATCAGCAGGTAAAAAATGATGGGTCGCTTTCACAGATGCCTGCCATACATCTGTGATCTCTTTGTAGTCCGCAGGTATCGCAGGAACGATCATCATAAAATTAAAATTAGGGGAGTATCCATTTCCAAACAAATACCCAATATAAAAGCGTTACGCTTTCTGTCAACTATCCACTGTCATCTGTCAACCCGCTTTCCCTCCAAAAGCTTTAAGTTTGTACTATGTCGATCATTCTATTCGATAATTCGCAAAGAAAACGTTTGTGGCCATTGACCCAAACCAAGGCTGTAGCTGCTTTACGTATGGGTATGCTTACCATGGCAGAGAGATGGGAGCAGTTGACCGGCATGCAGGTCTTCATTCATACAGAAAAGTATTTGCAAAATCTGTATGGTTATGCCGGTGCCGATGAACACATCTGGATAGATGCATCCGTGATTCCCGATAAGGCATTGGTAGATCTAGTACAAAGTTTAGATAAAAACGATTGCTGGGCAGATGAATACGGATTGATTGTTGGTAAAACACATCTTTCTTTTGAAGATTTTGATGCAGCTCAATCATTGCAGTATTTTGAAAATATACATGATCATGCAATGGTTGATCGGATACAGTTTCCATGGGATCTGATACAGTGGAACGACCGGATCTTGCGTTTTGATTTTGATGTATTAACTCGTGGCAAAACATCAGCAGCAATCTCATCTACCAATCGATGCATACATGCCGAACATATTTTCATAGAGTCAGGAGCAATTGTAGAGCATGCGCTATTGAATGCATCAACAGGACCTATTTATATTGGTAAAAATGCAGTTGTGATGGAAGGTTCTGCCATACGAGGACCCTTTGCTTTAGGGGATCATTCAGTGCTGAAAATGAACAGCCGCATTTATGGTGCCACAACACTCGGACCCTATTGCATGGGTGGAGGTGAGATCAAGAACAGTATTATGATGGGCTATTCCAATAAAGCACATGATGGTTATATGGGTGATGCAGTAATAGGTGAGTGGTGTAATTGGGGTGCAGGCACCAGTAATAGTAATTTGAAAAATACAGCGGGTATTGTTCAGGTATGGAGTGAAGCGGAAAAGCAGTATTTACCCGCAGGCTATAAATGTGGGGTCATCATGGGTGATTATTCAAGAACGGCGATCAACTCCTCTATCAATACAGGTTCTGTAATTGGGGTATCTTGTAATGTATTTGGGGAAGGATTATTACCCAATATTATTCCTGATTTCAGCTGGGGTTGTAAGGGTGTGAAATATAAAACTGACAAGGCTTTGGTAGATATTGATAACTGGAAAAAACTCAAAAACCAATCTTTGAGTGAAATTGAAAAGCAAATACTCATTACACTCTCCGCAAAATAATTTCAGTGTATTTCAGTGCCTTCAGTGGCAAATTAATTGCCACTGAATACACAGAGAGCACAGAAGAAAACTGTATTTTCGCTGACTTTAAAAAATACCCACTAATGAGAAAGCAAATCGCCGCGGCCAACTGGAAAATGAATCTCACCATCACAGAAGGAGAACAACTACTTGATCAGTTATTGTCTCATAACTATGACCTGAATGAGAACAGACAAGTGGTATTTGCAGTGCCGGCTCCTTATTTGTCGATGGCGCAAGGCAAAGTTGCAGGTAAAACACAAGTGTATATTGCAGCTCAAAACTGTTACAATAAAAAAAGCGGTGCTTATACCGGAGAAACATCAGTTGTTATGTTGAACTCATTAGGGATAACGCACGTAGTATTGGGTCACTCTGAGCGTCGTGAATATTTTCAGGAAAGCAATCAGTTCTTGGCTGAAAAAGTAAATATTGCCTTGGAGCATCAGATCACACCCATCTTTTGCTGTGGAGAACCCTTGGAGATTCGTGAGACAGGTACACAAAATGAATTTGTAGCCCAACAATTGGAAGAATCATTGTATCATCTTTCCGCAGATGCATTGAAAAAAGTAGTGATTGCATACGAGCCCATTTGGGCAATTGGTACCGGCAAAACAGCTACCAGCGAACAAGCGCAAGAAATGCATGCCTATATCCGTCAACAGCTCGCTGCAAAATATGGTGATGCTGTTGCGCAGGAGATTTCCATTTTATACGGTGGCAGTGTAAAAGCATCCAATGCCAAAGAATTATTCAGTCAACCTGATGTAGATGGTGGACTCGTAGGAGGCGCTTCTTTGATTGCAGATGAGTTCAAAGTGATTATTGATTCGCTTGAATAATATTCAGGTGTATTTTGATGGGGCGCAGATTTTTATGATTGATTATGATCATAACCAATCATAAAAATCTGCGTCCCATCCTTCAAATGAAATCATTTCACAGGCAAAGTCACTGCTTCATAAGCATCCAACTGATCAAGATGCAACACTGTTTTAGTGCCGTCTTCATTCGGATGATACATCGGTAAGAATTTCGCGCCGAAAATGAATTCTTCATATGTATAAGAAGTGCGCGATACCACTGTATTAGATACACTCTCATCAAACCCCTGTACAAACACCAATATTTCAGCCCGTGCATTGGTGAGGTCTTCTTTTGTAAAACCATAAATCGGACTCTCCTCATTGATCATATGCACCAATGTCCAATTAGCAGTCATCGTATTCGCTTTGGAAATATCCAATGGCATATTGTAGAACCTGTTCTTATGCTGTCCATTTTCTTCCACATGGATCGCCAATGTCACTCTCACTTCTACATTCACCAGGTAATTTCTGGTATACGGTACCATTCGGAACATCAATGCGATTCCATCTTTAAAAGGGGCAATGATGGCATTTTTGCTGTAACGGATATACGCTTTGGGTTTTGAAAATCGTCCCCACATGATGCCGGTTGCAATAGCGAAGGTCATCAATCCGGTCAATGCTTCCATCGAAGCTGTAAAACTGGCGGCAAATCCTATCGGATTGATACGCCCATAGCCTACAGTGGTAAATGTTTGGGCGCTAAAGAAGAACACTTCACCAAACAATTCCATACCGGTTACTTCCATCAGCCCGCCTAAATGATCAATACCAATCAAAAAATAGATGGCAGTAAACAATAAGTTCGTTCCAATGAAATAGACGATAACAAAAACTAAAAACTTCAACCATGACATCGTTAGAAGGGAATGATAAATATTCAAACGTTCCCAAAGATTCATCCCCCTTACATCCATATTGGGATTGCCATCTCGATTGAAAAAACGACCACCCCCACTCAGGGATGTATTGGTACCTAGCCCCGTTTCATTGTTGATCTGGGCTTTTTTGTTGATCTTATTCAAGAACATAATTATCAGGGACTTAGTACCCTAATATAGCAAAATATGGTCTTGATCTGATTTTGTTGAATAACAGTGTGTAAACAGGGCGAAGCTTGTTCCCCGATTCTTCGGTCTTGTCCCTTTTCATCTTATCTTTGCGCCCTTATGAAGCAAATCAGGAATTTTTGCATTATCGCACATATCGACCATGGGAAAAGTACGCTGGCAGACAGATTGTTAGAGCATACCAAGACCATTACTGAGCGGGAGATGATGGACCAGGTACTGGATGATATGGACCTGGAACGTGAAAAGGGAATTACCATTAAGAGTCACGCTATTCAAATCAATTATACCTATAAAGGCGAGCAGTATGTACTCAACCTGATCGACACACCCGGTCACGTGGATTTCAGCTATGAAGTGAGCCGTGCATTGGCTGCTTGCGAGGGAGCTTTGTTGTTGGTAGATGCTTCTCAGGGTATTCAAGCGCAAACCATCAGTAATTTATACTTGGCCATTGAAAATGACCTGGAGATCATTCCTGTGATCAACAAGATCGATATGGATGGCGCTAAAATTCCGGAAGTAACCGATCAGATCGTGGATTTAATTGGTTGTAAGCAGGAAGATATTCTGCTGGCGAGTGGTAAATCAGGTATAGGTATCGAAGAAATTCTGGAAGCCATTGTAGAACGTATCCCCGCACCGGCAGGAGACCCTGAAGCACCATTACAAGCATTGATCTTTGATAGTGTTTTCAATAGTTTTCGCGGTATCATCGTGTACTACCGTATTCTGAATGGGGTACTGAAAAAGGGAGATAAGATTCGTTTTGTAGCCAGCGGTAATGATTATTTCGCAGATGAAGTAGGGGTATTGAAACTCAGCATGACTCCAAAGCAGGAAGTGCGTGCGGGTGATGTAGGATATATCATCACCGGTATCAAAAATGCCAAAGAAGTGAAAGTGGGTGATACCATTACACTCGCCAACAATCCCGGTGAAATGATCCATGGCTTTGAAGAAGTAAAACCCATGGTTTTCGCAGGTATCTTCCCGGTAAATACAGACGAGTTTGAAGAGTTGCGCGATTGTATGGACAAACTCCAACTGAATGATGCTTCTCTGACTTTTGAACTGGAAACTTCGCAAGCACTTGGTTTCGGTTTCCGATGCGGATTCTTGGGATTACTCCACATGGAGATCATTCAAGAGCGTTTGGAACGCGAGTTCAATCAAACCGTTATCACTACCGTACCGAACGTAAGTTTCAATGCATATACCACCCGTGGTGAAAAGATCATCGTGAACAATCCGGCTGAAATGCCTGATGTGGTGAAGATCGATCGAATTGAAGAGCCATTTATCAAAGCGCAGATTATCACATTACCTGATTATATTGGTAATATCATGACCCTCTGTTTGGGTAAGCGTGGTATCCTGATCAATCAAAGCTATCTCACACCATCACGTGTGGAATTGATTTTTGAAATGCCATTGACTGAGATCGTATTTGATTTCTATGATAAACTGAAAAGCTCTACCCGTGGATATGCTTCATTTGATTATAGCCCGATCGGCTATCGTGAAGCAGACATCGTCAAGATGGATATCCTATTGAACGGAGATAAAGTAGATGCATTGAGTGCTTTGATTCACCGTAGTCGCGCACAAGACTTTGGTCGCAGACTCTGTGAAAAGCTAAAAGAATTATTGCCTAAACAACAATTCCAGATCGCGATACAAGCTGCCATTGGAGCCAAAGTAATTGCACGTGAAAATATCAGTGCGATGCGTAAAGATGTAACTGCCAAATGTTATGGTGGTGATATCAGCCGTAAGCGTAAACTATTGGAAAAACAGAAAGAAGGTAAAAAACGCATGCGCCAGATTGGGAACGTAGAAGTACCTCAGGAAGCGTTTTTGGCGGTGCTAAAACTTGATTAGATGTCTGATGTCTGATGTCGGATCTAAAATAAATCAGACATCCGACATCAGACATATCCAAATGTTTTACTGTTTTCTCCTCGTTTGATCCGGATTCACCCTTCCATCGGGGTTTACTTGTGTGATATCAGCTTGGTGTACCCATTTTCCGCCAAGCCATTTAAAGCCTTCAAAAGTGCCGTAGGGTACAAGGGTGTGTTTCTTTTTGTTATCACCTTCTTCACTCACCAGATGTGCCATAACGATCATGTTTAATTCAGGATCATAATTGAGTTTGGCATTGGCGTCTTTTTTGTATTCCAGACAAAAGCGGAATGCGGGTTGTTTGGGTTTGATATCGTCTTCCCGATAATTAAAATAACGGCCACCGAATTGTGGATTGCCATTGGCATCAAAAGTCATCACTTCCATCCATTTTCTGCTGCTTCTTGCGTCGTTTTCATCGTAACCAAAGAGGGTATAATATTTTCTGTTGTTGTAGGTGGTTTGTATGATGTTGTAATACACGGCACCGATCCAGTTTTGGTTTGTTCGAACTGAATCAAAAGGCGCTTCTGTGAATTTGGATGCGTCGAATAAAGGAATCAATTTCAATGAGCCATCATTGGTACGCATTTGTATCGCACCCTTTTGACGAAAATGGTTCATGTCTTCCATTTGTATCTGCCAGGTGAAGATTCTAAAGCTGCTATCAGGAGCATACTGTTGTGAAATGGTGATCAAGGAGTCGAAACGATAACGAAAGGAATGAGGTGTTCTTAAAGCCTTTACCAAACCTCTTGTAAAAGCACTGTCGGCCTTGAATCGATCCAGGAACTGATCTTCATTCAGTATGGCATAAGCCAGTGGCTTGAGTTCATCTTCCATCTGCTGTAATTCTTGTGCACGCACAGAAAGGGTGGTGATAACCAGTAAAAAAAGAAACAGACCTTGCTTCATACTGTAAAAATAACTGAAAGAGAACGGTTCATTACAGTTTTAAGATTTTATTGCAGCTTACGTATCTGTAATAGCGCTTCCACAAAAGCAGGCAGATCTTTGAAACGCAGGTCAATATCCGGATGTGGGAATGGAACTTCCGGATGAGTAGTGGCAACAAAAACCGTATACATACCAGCATTTCTCCCAAATTTCATGTCGCTGGGTCTATTACCGATCATGATGCTTTTAGACAGATCAATATCCGGAAAATCTGCTTTTGCCTGAAAAGCCATACCCGGATTGGGTTTGCGATTAGGAGAATCATCCGAAAGATCTGCGCAGAAATAAATTTGATCAATACTACCACCTGCTTGTTCAATTTCAGTGGTCATGTATTGGTGAATATCCTGCAAATCTTCCAGACGCATCACGCCTTTACCTACACCTTTTTGATTGGTCGTGATCAAAATATAACTAAAGAAAGGTCGGAGAGTGGCTAATGCCTCAGTAACCCCATCATAAAAACGAAACTCACCCTTGTGTAAGATATAATCATTGTTTTTCTCATGATTGATCACACCATCTCGATCAAGAAATAAAGTCCATTCAGGGGTAATGTTTTCCAGTTGCAACATGTGGCTTTCCTTAGTCATTAAAAATGGCAGCTTCTGTTAATTCACAAATGATATGTCCGAGTAGTATATGACTTTCCTGAATGCGAGGTGTAACAGTAGAAGGAACATTTAAAAGATAATCAGACAAATCTTTCATCTTACCTCCACTGGCGCCGGTAAAACCTACGGTAACAATACCTTTGGCGCGAGCAGTTTCAAATGCTTTTACAATGTTAGGGGAGTTACCGGAAGTGCTGATGCCAATCAACACATCTCCTTTTTCCATGGTACCATCTACAAGGCGACTATAAATATCATCATAACTATAATCATTGGCAACAGCTGTTAAATACGATGTATTGCAATGCAAAGCATCAGATGGTAATGCTCTTCTGTTTTTATAAAACCTGCCCGAAAATTCTGCTGCTAAATGTTGTGCATCAGCCGCGCTTCCGCCATTGCCACAAAACATGACTTTTTTACCGGATTGAAATGCATGGATCACCGCATCGGTAATATCTTGTACTTTTTGTTGAAAAGCATTGTCAGCCAATATTTCCTGTTTAACAGCAATAGAAGCGGCGATGATTGCATGAATATTTGTTGCCATAATAAAATGGTTGGTTAGGATTCTTTAGCCAGTCTGCGGATAGCACCCGTAAGTACTTCCCAACTGTATTTCTTTTTCTCTTCGCGAAGATGGAATAAAAAATGTTCTTCACCTAAACTGTACAGTTGCTGAATGCCTTTGGCAATTGCATCTGCATCCGGTTCTGTAACAATACCGGCTTTCTCATGCGGCACCATAGCCGGTAATGCACCTACATTGGTCACCAACATGGGTTTTTCAAAATGATAGGATAGTGGCGTAATACCCGATTGAGTGGCATGTTTGTAAGGCTGTATCACAAAATCTGCGGCACAGAGATAATTTCTAACTTCACTATCCGGAATAAAATCAGTTTTTAAAATCAGCAGATCCCTGATATTGAGTTCATCGATGAGTGATTCATATTTTGCTTGATCCTCATAAAACTCACCTGCAATCAATAATCGGGGTGGGGTAGTTCCGGATTGTTTGAGTATTGCAATGGCTCGTAATAATATGTCTAACCCCTTATAGGCTCTGATAAAACCGAAAAATAAAATGATAGGTTCTTCCTTGGGAAGTCCTAATGCTTCTCTGGCAGTTGTTTTAGGTATCGTATCTCCGAAATTGTCGTACAATGGATGAATGACCACTTCAGCAGGTTTCCGGGTAAACATTCTCAGATCGTGGAATACTTTTTCACTCAGGGTAATGAAAGCATGTATGGGTGGAATAAAATATTGAGTAAATGCACGATCTCCTGGTCTCTTCTCATGTGGTATCACATTGTCAGCAATACAAATGATCTTGGTATGTCGGTTCTTTCTGACGCTTCTTAGTATTGTGCCCAAACAGGGACCCATAAAAGGCAACCAATAGCGAACCACAATCAGATCTGCTCTCTCTTGCCGTAACTTTTTTCCCACCCTGATCCAATTGAAAGGATTCACAGAGTTGATGACACTCCTGATGGTAAGATCGGTTGGCGCCGGCTCAGTGCCGTACTGCGATTTTCCGGGAAATAAAAAAGATGGATACTGTAGTGAGAAGCTATAGATCGTAACATCATCACCTTCTACCAGAAACTGTCTGGCCAGTCTTTCATTGAAAGTAGCAATACCACCACCCCTCAGTGGCCAGGCAGATCCTATGATGATGACTTTTTGCTTCATCTAAAGAGAGGATACTTTATTACAATCCTGAGGTTTCTTCAATCAGGTACACATTTCTTTCCGAGGCATTCCTTGCAATCAATTCAGCAACAAATCCGGTAAGAAATAATTGCATACCAATGATCATGGTAGTGAGTGCGATGAAAAATGATGGACGATTGGTCAGAGAAAAATCTGATGATAAAAATTTAGCAATGATCAATGAAATACTGGCGCCTAAACCAATTAAAAAAGATAAAGTGCCCAATAGTCCAAAAAATTGCATGGGTCTTTTTCCGAATTTTCCGAGGAACATGATGGTGGCGAGATCTAAAAATCCATTCACAAATCTTTGCCATCCAAACTTCGTAGTACCGTATTTGCGTGGACGATGTTCCACTACTTTCTCACCAATTCTTTTGAAGCCGCTCCATTTAGCCAGAATAGGAATATAGCGATGCATTTCTCCATACACTTCAATACTCTTCACCACTTTTTTACGGTACGCTTTGAGTCCGCAATTGAAATCATGTAAGCGTATACCGGAACTGCTTCTGGCAACAGCATTGAATAATTTGGAAGGAATATTTTTCGTTAAGGTATTATCATATCGCTTTTTCTTCCAACCACTCACCATATCGTATCCTTCTTCAAGAATCAAGCGTCTCAGTTCCGGGATTTCATCAGGAGAGTCCTGCATATCAGCGTCCATGGTAATGATCACATCACCTTGTGCTGCTTTGAAGCCTTCATTCAATGCAGCCGACTTACCATAATTGCGTTGGAACTTGATGCCCTTAAAACATGGGTTCTTTGTACCGATTTCCTGGATAACAGACCAACTACAATCTGTACTACCATCATCAATCAAGATAACTTCATAGCTATAGCCGTGTTTGTTCATGACAGATTCAATCCACCCGCATAATTCGGGCAGCGATTCATCTTCATTGAGCAGGGGTACGACTATTGACAGGTCCATAAATACGATTATAATTGATCTTCGAATTTAGCTTCTTTTCTAATCACTAAGCTGATGAGTAATGATTTACAAAAGTTCCATATTAAAGTGATACCCAGACCTAAGAATATTTGTTTAAATGAAGTGTGTTTGGGTTCTTCTTTTACTTTAGACATGGCTTCTTCCAATTGTTGCTCACTGGCGCCAAACCTTTCCATCATTTTCATGGTTTTCTGCATGGTAATCTCCATTACTTTAGCAGTGAGGTCAGGATCAACCAATGCATACAACACATAATTACCAATGGCTTCTATCAATGCATAGATCACATAAGCCAGGAAAGTAAATTTAAGTGCTTCCTGAAAACTCAACAGGTTATCATTGCTTTTGCGCAATTTGATACCTACTATGATTAATGTTACAATTACATAAGGAATGAAAGTGGTTATACCGGTGATGGATACAAAACTATCAGTACTTCCTATAGCCCAAGCGCCAAATGTTAATGCGAGATAGATTAATCCGGTAATAACTCCGTAAGTAATAGCAGTTTGATTCAAGTTTGGTTTCATGGTTGAGTGGGTTTATGGTTGATGAAGCTGTCCTTTATGGATGGTGGCAATCACTACACCTTTCATCTCTCGATCCAAAAAAGCACTGTTATTCGATTTGCTTTTCAGTGTCTCTTTAGTGAGTTTTCCGGATTTTCCCGTAGAGAAAATGGTGAGCTCAGCCTGTGTGCCTTCCTGTATATAAGTCTGCGGTAATCCAAAAATATTACGCGCATTGGTGGATAATAATGCAATGATCTGGTCATTACTCAATCCATTTACAGATTCCAGTAAGGCAGGAAATACAGTCTGCAGACCCAGCATCCCATACGCCGCATATTCAAACTCACAGGTCTTATGATCCCAATCCTGTGGAATATGATGTGAAGCAATACAATCGATCTGTCCATTCTTCACTGCGGCACGTAATGCCATCATATCGTCACGGGTTCTTAGCGGAGGATTTACTTTCAGATTCGTATCATAGGTTTGTAAGTCTTCATCGCAAAAGAACAGGTGATAAGGAGTTACACTGCAAGTGATCTGTAAACCTTCTTTTTTAGCATCACTGATCAACGCAACACTTTTGGCTGTGGAGATACCGGTGATATGTAATTTGGATCCTGTGTATCTTAACAGATCGATATCTCTTTTAATGATCAATTCTTCAGCCAATGCAGGTAAACCAGGTAATCCTAGTCTGGTAGACACAATCCCTTCATTGATCAGTCCGCCTGCCCCAATACTTTTATCGATCGGCATCTGAATTAACACGCCATCAAATGCTTTTACATATTGCAGCGCTTTCAGGAATAGTCCGGGTGATTGAACGGGGTGAAGTCCGTCAGAGAAAGCCACCGCACCGCTATTCCGCATATCATACATTTCAGCGAGTGTTTGTCCCTCTTTACCTTTTGTGATGGTGCCAATCGGAAGAATACTGGCCGGTAAACATTGTGATCCTAAGCGGATGTATTCTACCTGAGCCTTATTATCTGTTACGGGTTTATTATCAGCCAAAGCAAATACCTGCGTGAATCCACCGGCAGCGGCGGCCAAGGACATGGTCGCCAATGTTTCTTTGTATTCAAAACCCGGATCACAGGCATGAGCAAAAATGTCTACCCAACCTGGAGAGATGATGATTTGATCGGATATGATTTCATGATCTGCTTTTCCGGTGATCTTATCAGCTATTTGAGTAATGATTCCGTCCTCAATAAGAATATCTTTAACCTTTCCGTTGTGTGCTGAATGTGGATCGGCAACCATTGCCTGCCTGATGAGGATCTTCATGTAGCGGGTATAAAATTTTGTGCAATATAACCTGAAATTTTCTTTTACCCCTATATTTGCAGCCCCAATCGAATCTGTGATTTTTTGATCTCAGATCTCTGATTTAGTTTGACGGGACGTAGCGCAGCCCGGTAGCGCGTTTGCATGGGGTGCAAGAGGTCGCTGGTTCGAATCCAGTCGTCCCGACAGAGAGAGTTCTAAGTAATTAGGACTCTTTTTTTGTTCCTCTTATCTGGTAAGGGTTTCAGTGATTCAATTACAATTTCCACTCACTTTCACTAAAGAATTCCATTTCTCAAATGCTACCCTATAAACTCAAAACGGGTATCAAATGGGTATCAAAAATCAAAAAGGAACAGTTTCCATAGAAAACTATAGGGAACGTATAAGGATTAGATGGAGGTATCAGGGTATTAGATATGCTTTAAACCTCTTAGCATATACAAAGGCTAATCTTATACACGCAAGAAAAAAAGCCTCTGAAATTGAACTGGATATGGCACTAGGTTGCTTTGATAGTTCTCTAGCTAAATACAAGGGAATTTCATCAACGGTTACCCCTAAAATGGGTTTTACTGAGCAATATGAGGCATGGGTAAGGGATTATATGAACATGGATTGCGAAGTAAATACTAATTATAATGCATTCAGAAATATGATTCGTAAATGGGGTGAAGTAAATGAGCAGAATGTAATAGTAAAATTCAATAGTGAACAGTTTTGCGTTGGTACTTACAATAGGAGGTTAACAATGCTCAAAACCTATGTAAAATGGCTTGTTAAATCTGGTATTTGGAAGAATAACCCTGTAGAGGATGTTCAGCCTAGAAGGGGTAAAAAGCTGCCTAAGCCTAAAAGAAAGCCATTTACTGAGGAAGAAATAAAGAAAATACTAGAAGCATTTAAAAATGATACTTATTGCCCTAAATCGTCAAGATATAAGCATTCTCACTATTACCCATTTATATACTTCATATTCAAAACAGGTGTAAGAAATGCAGAGGCAATTGGATTGAGGGTTGGGAAAATTAATTTGGATAAAAAAATAATACTAATAAATGAAGTTCTAGCTCGTTCTCTAAAAGGGAGTAGTTCTAATCAACGGAGAAGAAAAGAAACAAAGAATGGGAAGGAAAGAACTTTACCCCTTACAAATGATTTATTAGAACTTCTAAATCCATTGATACAAGGTAAAAATTTAGATGATTTAGTGTTTAAATCTATTAATGGATTACCTATAGATGATAATAATTTGCAGAAAAGAGTATTCAAGCCTATTTTAAAAGAGTTGGGTATAGAGGAAAGGGTTTTATATGCTTGTAGACACACATTTGCTAGCAGGTGTATTCAAAGTGGAATATCTCCAGTTAATACAGCTTTTTTAATGGGTAATAATCCCGAAACGACTTTAAGGAACTATACACATCAAATAGATACACCTAATAATCTCCCAATCATTTAATGATTCTAATCAGTAATTTTAGTAAAAAAAATATGGCATTAATACCAGTTGATTTTAGTTTTTGGAATGATATTTTAGATATAAAAAAAGTGAACAATGAAGATTCGTTAAAGGAATTTCTAGATATTGATTCCCCTTATTTATATATCCAAGAAGAACTCTACAATGAATCAAAACTTCATTCAGAAGCAATAATTATTTATACAGAAAATGCTTTTTTAAATGAGTTAAGGCAAGAGTATCGAAAAAACTTTCTAGATATAACATTTCGAAATATCGATTACTATATCAAATTGATTGGTGAGAACATATTATTGAAAGAGTTATGCCCTGATATGAATACGCATTTGCAAAGCGTTAAAGATATTTTGAGAACAAGGTACCCTGAATTATTTAAGTCCGATACGGAACAAGTTAATGCAAATACGAATTTCAAAATCCAGTGGAATGCAGGTCCTACTTCTTTAGCTACTTTGATATACGATTTGATGTATGAATACAAGTTAAAAACTGGTAAGCCATTTATTTCTGCAACATCAGATGAAATTATTCCTTTTATTCATTCTCATTTCTGTGATCAAGATGGAGAACCTTTTGAGTTGGGTACTTTAAAAAAGTATATTGAAAAAAATGGTGAAGGTAACAGGGCTCGAGAAGCAAAAAATAACAGGGTAATTGTAAAGAAGATAGAAGAATAGATTAGTATAACTAATTGATATTCAATAGTAATTTGTCCCTCAGACTAAATAGACTGATGGGACTTTTTTTATGCTAATAAGTTGCACTTGTCATAAAAAACAAGGCAATGAAAAATAAATCACCTCCAAGAATATATGTAATAAAAGTTAGAAAAATCAATAATAACTATTTAAAAAAAATAAAAAAATGAGTATAGATAATATAGTAAAAGAACATAAAATCTCTGAACCGATATCAGCTGAATTAATAATTAATGAAATTAATAATGATTCTTCAAGTAATGATGTTACAGTCAATCAAGTAGAAGACTGCTCAGTTAGTTTAAGGAGTATTAATACAATCCTGACAGATTTATTAACACACATAAAAGCAAAAACCCCACAGGAAGCTGCAGGTATTGAAGCTGGAACACCATTAGATGATAAAGCGAAGACCGTGATAACATGTGAATACGTACTTAGAGTGGCACAAGAACAAAAATGGAATTTAGCTAGATACATGGAAGATTATTATGTATTTAACGGGGAGTTCTGGGTGAAACTGAAAGAAGAAGAAATTAAAGACTTCCTGGGATTTGTGGCTCAGAAGATATCAATAAACAGATTTAAGGCTCAGTATTTCGCATTTCAGGATGTTTTGCTTAAACAGTTTTATCGTACAGGATTTCTTAAGGTTCCTGAATCAAATAAACATCAAGTAAAAATAAATCTATGTAATGGTACTTATGTAGTTGATGGTAATAACCATTATTTAAAGCAGTTTGATAGTAATGATTTCATGCGTTATAAACTTCCCTTTAGGTATGATAAATATGCAGAAGCTCCTTTATTCCAAAGATACCTTGATAGAGTATTACCTGTGAAGGAAAAGCAGATGGTTTTGGCAGAACATATAGGATCAGCATTCATTAAGAATTCAGTTTTAAAACTAGAGAAAGCTGCTTTTCTTGTAGGCTCAGGAGCAAATGGGAAGAGTGTATTTTTTAATATTATCACAAGCCTCCTTGGATCGGAAAATGTAAGCAACATTACTCTTGAGGAATTAACTGATGATAAGAATTATGCAAAAACATTCTTGGATGGTAAGATTTTAAATTATGCTAGTGAGATATCTACGAAAATGAATACTACACAGTTTAAGACTTTGGTATCAAATGAGCCCATAATGGTGAGAATGATATATGAGAAACCCTATATCCTAGAAGATTATGCGAAACTCATATTCAATGCTAATGAGCTTCCAGCTAACATAGAGCATAATATAGCATTTCTTAGAAGATGTAATATAATAGAGTTTAATGTCACTATACCTGAAGCCCAAAGAGACCCAGCTTTAGCAAATAAGATAATCTCCCAAGAATTACCTGGTGTTTTCAATTGGGTATTAGCAGGAATGGAAAGGCTTCTAAAAAATCAGTCGTTTACAAAATGTAAAGAGATTGAAGATGCCTTATATACTTACCAAAAGGAAAGTGATCATGTGGCATTATTTTTAGAAGATTATAATTATATCAAATCCTCCACAGAGAAAATACCATTGAAAATTTTATATGATCATTTCAAAATTTATGCTAAGGATTGTGGTTATCCATTAGTGCAGGATAAATCATTTTCAAAGCGACTTAAGGCAAATGGTTATTATACTGAAAGAAAAGGTTCAGGAAGGTATGTGTATGCCACTAAGCGAAAATAAAATTATGCGACACTTTCGGCATTTTGATATGTTTAGTTGTGTATTTATGTCGATAATGTCGATTGTGTCGCTTTTTAACAAAAAAAAGTTTAAAAAATGAAACAAACGAATATTCAGTGGACTGATTCCACAGTTAATTTTTGGACAGGGTGCAAAAAAGTATCTGAGGGTTGTAAATATTGTTACATGTATAGGATAAAGGATAGGCAGGGAAAAATTGGATCATTTGTGAAACGCGTTAGTGATTATTCATTTTATGAACCACTCTCTTGGGAAGAGCCTATGTTGATATTTACTTGTAGTATGAGTGATTTTTTCATTGAAGAAGCTGATCCTTGGAGAAAAGATGCATGGGACGTTATAAGGAAAACACCTCAACATAAGTGGCAAATACTTACTAAGCGGCCAGAAAGAATTAAAGATTGTCTTCCTGATGATTGGGGTAACGGGTGGGATAATGTTTGGCTAGGAGTATCTGTTGAAAATCAGAAACATCTTTCACGGGCAGTGATATTAGCAGATATACCAGCCAAAGTAAAATTTATATCTGCTGAACCGTTACTAGAAGAAATTGATTTTTTAGCAGAACTTAATGGTAGTAGGATTATAGATTCATATCACTGGGTAATACTAGGAGGAGAGTCTGGAAATGAATATGGAGAGTTTAGATATAGACCATCGGAAATTTCTTGGTATGAAAAAGCTATCAACGATTTGCATATGCATACCTCTGTAGCCGTGTTTGTAAAACAATTGGGAAGTCATCTAAAAAAGACGATGAAGCTAAGACATTATCATGGTGGGGATCTCAAAGAGTGGCCAACTAATCTTCAATTTCAGGAATTTCCTATATCAGATAAGGAACTTGAAATTAAGTAACCTATATTAACAAATACCTCTATCATTTGATTTTCATTTTGATAGAGGTATTGTGTCTATAATGTCTCTGAATCTGAATTCATCTAGTTATTCAGATTTGATATTATAAATAGGGATCAGCTAAATTTTTCAAAGAAAAACTGCATTTCATCGACATAATCAGCATTATCGACATTTTTGATATGTCTTAGGTTTTGAAAGTCTGTTTTCTATGAGAATATTTTACACAATCTAATATTCCTCTTTATTTGATGTTCTTATACAATATATAGTTAATTTTTCACGGTGTATGTGTAAATAGATACCACTTGTTGAAATACCCCCTGTAAGTTTATTGTCAGTCAGAGTTACCCCCTATAGGTTTATTCTGACTGACTATTTTTTCAGGCTATTAATAGTGCTTTCCCTTTATTTTAAATTTATTGTGCTTCCAACTAAAGCCGAGCACCTGTAATAGTCATTTGGGCTGTAGAATAAAGCCAAGCAGGGAGATAGGTGTTCATTCTACACAGCTACCCTATAAAAAAACACGCCAATTATCCATAGGAGTAATTGTCATGGTTTTTCCTTTGCTACAGTGTATCTGAACTCCACTAACTGATGTGTATTTGACAATCCACGTTAGTTCCTCCATTGGCAGCCACCTGCCAGGTCAATTACTGCGTTCAGGCTTCCTTTCACAAAGCTGCCCTTATAACTACGTTATGCTATACAGGAAACCTTCACTGTGCAAATACCGCATTTTCAATGCTTTACTATTTGCCCCAGAATTTCCCATGGCTGCTTTGGTGGCGTTTTTTTGTCATTTTAAAATAAATATATATATTGTGACTCCCTATATTCTTGATACTTCATATCAAGAAATAAATTAGTATTTCAATTAGTTCGATAAATTCCTTAACTAACATTTATCAAATGTGGCATAGAATCATTGATTGGTTTGGAGAGGTTCGTGAAAGATATAACCTTGTAAGAGATTTCAATAAGTCAGCAAAAAACTCATTTATTTCTGGTCACGCCCCAACATTGTTAGAGGCAAGGATAACAATGGGTTCATCAGAATTTAGGCATGCATTTTCCAAATTTATGGGAGGTGGATTTAGAATAAAAGCATTGTCTGGACACCCACTTGAGAAAAGTGAGTTAATCGAAATAGGCAAGGTTGTTTTAGATAATGAAGAGTTAGTAAGGAAATTAGTTGCTCTTGGCTGGGACACTCTAGAAGTTCATGATTTAAAAGGGTTTCATGGATGCAAATGGGGGTTAAAGAATTATGCAAAAATTGGAGGTTATCTGTAATGACAAACATTTTATTACAAAATATACCAGTAAATAATAAGACAAATTTATTAATAGGGTATGATGTCCTATTGTAGGCTCCCCCAAAAAGTTGTCCATTCTTGGTTAGAGTTAACGGGAAAAAGCT
>JACBFI010000034.1 GCA_013391385.1 Sediminibacterium sp. Gen4
ATATTACCTTAGAAAACTCTAACTAAACGTGGCACTAAATTATGGGGAGCTTACAAAGCTGCTCTTGCTGAAGCTAGTGACACTTGTTGTTCCAAAATGATATGGATCAAAGTTGCAAAGGAAACTTTCCGACTCCAAAAAGGAGGATATCCGTAGTCTTTTAGAATCTGTAATAAATGCGGATCTCTTTCAGACAATCGATCACAAATAACGACAAGATCTTTTTCACTAAATCTTGATGCAATTGTCATGATTGTTTTTCCTTGAACTTTGCTATTGCTTTTTTACTGTAATCACTCAAGATCAATCGTCCACTGATCTTAGCACGTTCTTTCAATAATTCATCCCAATGATCAGTACCTGACCAGAATACTTTCTTCATTTCACGCATTGCTTCCGGACTCGAATTTGAAAGTGTAGTTGTCATTCTGGTGATCGAATCGTCCATGCCTGCCACATCAGCATGTAGTTCAGCAAACAATCCCTTTCTTCTTGCCCAATCTGCAGGTCTCCACATCGTTGCATCAATGGCCAACTGAGAAAATGCAGAAGTACCGATCTTTCTTTCAACAGCAGGACCCACTACAAACGGACCAATCCCCACTGCCAGTTCGCTGAGCTTTACATCAGCACCCTCTACTGCAATGGCATAGTCTGCAGCGGCAGCAATCCCCACACCTCCACCAACACATTTACCCTGAATTCTGGCAATGATTAATTGAGGTGCTGTACGCATCGCATTGATGACTTGTGCAAATCCATTGAAAAATCTAGACCCGGTGGCCTCATCTGTTATCGAAGACAGTTCATCAAAAGAAGCGCCCGAGCAAAACACTTTTTCACCGGCAGATCGAAGTACAATTACTTTGGTTTCGGTGTTCAAGCCTTCACTATGAATCGCTTTCGCTAAAGCATCTAAAATCTTTCCTGGCAATGAGTTTCTTTGCGGATGATAAAATTCAATCGTAGCAATACCATGCTCATGCTCCACTTTTACATAACCTTCTTTTATTTCTTCAATCATAAAAATATTTTTTCAAGTTAATGATTCGCACTGTTTCCACCTTAGCTCTTTCTTTCTACCATGGTTAAAATGGTAGCTACTCCGGTGATCTCACCCGTTTCATCCATGATCTCAACCAACCATTTCACAATACCTTTATCAATATCAGTGGGTTCTTTCTTTTCTTGTCTTGTTTTCTCTTTACAAGTAAATCGAACTTGTATCTCTGATCCGGGATATACCGGCTTGGTAAATCTCAACTCATCAATACCATAATTCAGCAAGACCGGATTTTTATCATAACTACTCACAAAAAGTCCGGCCGCAATACTCATGATCAGATAACCGTGTGCTACCTGTCTCTCAAACATGGTACCTGAGAAATCAGTATCACGTAAATGTGCATAGAAATGATCTCCACTTAAATCTGCAAACTGATCAATATCTTCTGCAGTAATCAATCTTTTCTCCGTCAATAACTGATCACCGATTTGTAATTCATCAAAATACTTTTTGAAAGGATGTACATCACCGATATTTCCTTTTGCACCCGGCTGATAAATATTACTGATAGCAGTGATCATATCAGGTGAACCCTGAATAGCTACTCGCTGCATATAATGTTTCACTCCGCGTATGCCTCCCATTTCTTCACCACCACCGGCTCTACCCGGACCACCATGTACCAACAATGGCAATGGAGACCCGTGTCCGGTACTTTCTTTGGCGCAATCACTATTCAATACCAATATTCTTCCATGGTACATTCCTGCACCCAGCACATATGATTTTGCAATGTTCTTATCTGCTGTAACGATAGAACTTACCAAAGACCCTTTACCCATTTTAGCCAGTTGTATGGCATCTTCTACATGATCATAAGGCATAAGGGTTGAAACAGGTCCAAAGGCTTCAATTTCGTGTACTTCTTTAGACTGAAATGGGTTTTCGTTTAACAATAACAACGGACTCATGAATGCTCCTTTCTCTGCATCTGCATCAATGACTTGTACACTATCCAAGGATCCATAAATCAATTGAGAAGAAGCCAATAATTTTTGAACCTGTGCTTTTACTTCTACTCTTTGTAATTCGCCTGCTAAAGATCCCATTCTTACTTTATCATTCAATGGATTTCCGATCGTTGTTTGTGAAAGGTATTTACCTAAAGCAATCTGTACATCTTCTATTTTATCAGCAGGCACAAAAATTCTTCGGATAGCGGTACATTTTTGTCCACACTTGGTGGTGATTTCTTTTCTGACTTCTTTTAAAAAGATATCCCACTCAGGCATATCCGGTGTTACATCCTTACCCAACACTATACAATTCAACGAATCTGCTTCCATGGTGAACGGTACGTTCTGCGAAAGAATAGAGGGCGTTGATTTCAACATCAATCCGGTAGATGCAGAACCTGTAAATGTTACCACATCTTGGTCTGTTACATGCTGCAACATATCACCGGCACTTCCACATACTAGTTGTAAAGCGCCTTGAGGAAGAATTCCGGATGCAATGATTTCACGAACTACCGCCTCAGTAAGAAAAGAAGTAACCGTTGCAGGCTTTACAACAGCAGGCATTCCTGCCAACAGGTTAACAGCAATTTTTTCGAGCATACCCCATACCGGAAAATTGAAGGCATTGATATGAACGGCTACACCTTCCTTAGGTACCAGCAAATGGTGTCCCATAAAAGTGTTGGCCTTACCCAATACATGATGTTCACCATCTAAACAATAAGGCTCATCTGGAAATTTTCTTCTGAGTGAGGCATAAGAAAATAAATTACCGATTCCGCCCTCAATATCTACCCAACTATCTGCTTTGGTGGCACCGGTTTGATAACTGATTTGATAAAATTTATCCAGATGATTGCGAAGATGGAGTGCCAAGTTTTTAAGCATCAATCCACGCTCATGAAAACTCATATTTCTAAGCGCAGGATTGCCCGTAGTTCTGGCATATTGTAAAATATCTTTAAAGTCAATTCCTTTGGTGGAAGCAGTAGCAATCTGTTCTCCCGTAACAGCATTAAATAAGGGTTGTCCTTCACCATCTCCGGTGATCCATCGTCCCAGAATAAAATTCTCAAGCTTGGCCATAGCAATCGTTTAGGTTTACAAAGCTAACGATTGATCGCTTTGTTTGTTGACGGGTTTAACATATTTAACGCGGTAGTAAACCAAACTGTCTGGCATGATGAGTTACATGCTTATAATGCAACAATATCCATTCCTCAAAATTTAGTGGACCAAATACGGGGTGTGGAATTTTTTTATCCGGATAGTGTTCATAAAATGCAAAAAAGTTTTCGATGGCTTTTTTCAGACCTGTTTTTGCAGCATTCAGATCCGGTTCTCTAACCGGTAAAGGCTCTTCAGGAAGTACCGGTGCTTTTGTGTTTTCACGAAACTGCTTATCACTCAATAAAAACTCTTTGAATTTTGGTAAATGCTCTTCCGGTGTAACCATTGGAAAATGAATCTGATCCGTAGATACTTTGAAAAAACCTGTTACATGTTCTACCATTTGCTGAACATTCATTTTACCCCAAAGTGGCGCTGTATCCCCAGATAAATCACTGATCCATTCAGGAAATGTAGTTTTGATGAATGAGGCTTTATCCTGGTCCATTTTTTTCTGCTAAGTTAATGGTATTCTGCCCTGTAAAAGTTTATAAAAAAGCAATCTTTGTTTTTTATATTGCAATATCAAGATGCCTAACTGCCTTAACTGTAACGCCCCGCTAACTACTACACAAAAGTTTTGTGGCGAATGTGGTCAGAAAACTGCACTAAAGCGTGTGAATTTGCATGATGTATTCCATGACGCCATTCACTATTTCACCCATGCCGATAAAGGAATTTTTACCTTATTAATATCGCTGATCAAACAGCCGGGATTGGTTGCTAAAGAATATGTAGAAGGAAAAAGAAAGAGACATTTTCCTCCTTTGAATTTCTTTTTAATTGTAGCAGCTGTATATATTGTCATAGGAGGTATTACATCAAAATATAGCAAGACTTCATTTCAAAGAAATACTAGGGAAAATAGTTATACATCTGCACCGAAAATAACTTCCCCTAGTAACGTTCAACAAGCAGAAGGTATCAAACGAATGGAGAAGATGGCGAATATGGGTCGATTTTTTTCCAAGTACTCCAATTATGTCGCCATGCTTGCTGCACCGTTGATTAGTTTTTTAATCTGGTTATTGTACCTAAGAGGACGGTATAATTATACGGAGCATCTTGTAGCCAACTTATACCTGATTGGCTTTACCAATTTATTTCGATGTTTACTGGTTGCGCCCATCGCTATATTTTTTAGTATAGACCCGAATAGTAGAAATGTACAGTTGGGATTTGTACTATTCGAGGTCTTGTACAGAACACTATTCTATTACCGCTTTATGGGTGAATACAATTGGGCTGGGAAAGCCAAAGCATTTTTAGTATCAGCAGGTACAGCTGTATTCTGGAGTGCACTGATAGGCGCTATCTTTTATGTAAATATACGATGGGGTTGATGGCTCGCATTAAACAATCGGTAATAACACACTGAATGTTGTACCCTTATCAGGTTCTGACTCAATATTGAGAGTTCCATGTAATTTAATGATCAGGTGCTTCACCAACATCAATCCAAAGCCATATCCTTTTTCACCTGAAGTGCCTTGTGTTGATTCTTGTTCCCCATATAATATCTGGTGAATGGTATCTTGATCCATCCCGGATCCTGTATCGCTAACTTTAATCGACAATTGTTTGGTTCTAGTAATAACGATGGATAGTTCTACTGTAATCTTACCACTGACGGGTGTGAATTTGATCGCATTCGAAATCAGGTTACCCGTGATCTGCAGTAATTTGTTTTTTGAAAAATGAATATCTTCTGTTTTGCTATCTGTAAGGAATCTTAAATTGATTTTTTTATTGACAGCCTGTGGTGCAAATAATTTTTCCAGTTTTTCTTTAAAAATCAACAGATTATATTCATTACTACCCACTTCCTGTGAAGGGTTATCAATTTTCTTTTCTGAACTCAAAATCTCATCCGCCAATTCCAACAAAGAATGTCCGCCTTTTTGTATCATGGATACCAATTGCAGCACTTCATCCAATTTATTCTCATTGCCTTGTTCACTAATGATTTGCGCCAGACCTACAATACCGGATAAAGGCCCTCTGATATCGTGTGCCACTTTTTTCTGTGTTTCTTTGGCCTCTTTCACACGATTCTTCAATCCATTGATCACGCGAATTACCATCAGTCTGTTGACAATTTCATCGGCGATGATCTTCAACATTTCTACTTTCTCCGGACTGATTTCTTTACCAATGGTATCCAATACACATAAAGCCCCCAGTTGAATACCATTGCTGGTTTGTAATGGCACTCCAAAATAATAGCGTAGGTTGGGATCATCTTTTACATAAAACTTATCCTTGAAACGGTCATCTGCAGAAAGATCTTTTACTTCAAAGAATTGATCGGATACGATCGTGTATTGACAAACAGAATCCTCTCTGGGCATTTGTTCCAGATCCAATCCATAATTAGTAACGGTCCATTGTGTGAATGAATCAATCATATTCACCAATGAAATATTGGTACCGGCTACTTTGGCAGCTAGTTTGGCTAAGTCTTTGAAATTTTCTTGTAAGGATGAATAGTCCAGATCGAATTCAGATAATTCGATCACACGTTGCATTTCATTTTCTGGTAATGGGGCTGCCATTGAGATAGTTTTAAAATATAAATATATTGACAGGAATGGAGATAACCATTATCTAAATACTAATTCATGGTTATGCGACACACTTGTCATAGGAACCACTACAATATAAGTGCCGTAAAAGGGTTCCTGCACCACACTACCTGAATTGTTTTATATTTAAGGAATAATTAAGCCATGAAAAAAAATAACCTTTTTACACTGTTACTACTGGGTTGTATCATGCTGATGGTTACAGCTTTTATCGAAAAAAAGCAGGTTCAACAACCATTGAAAGGTGCCTGGCAACAGGTCAATGGCGATGTACAAACCACCCTCATTATTACCGACCATATTTTTTCTTCCGCTACCTATAACCTACGTGAAAAAAAATTCATCAGTTCTTACGGGGGAAAATATAGCATAGCACAAAATAAGCTCACCATTGCTATCGAATGGAATAACCTAGACTCCTCAGCAGTGGGTACCCAAAAAATTACAAATATCCAGATCAACAATGACCAACTCAGGATGGAAGGAAATACCGGTAGCTGGAAACGCTTAGATGACGGTACCCCCGGCGCATTAGCCGGTGACTGGATCATAACAGGTAGCTATACAAATGATCAAGTATCAAAAAGAAGAAGTCCGTTCTATCCGAGAAGAACCATGAAAGTATTATCAGGCAAGTATTTTCAATGGATCGCTTATAATGTGGTAACCAAACAATTTTTTGATACCGGCGGCGGCACTTATACAACTGAGAACGGAAAGTATACAGAAACCATTCACTTTTTTACTAAAACTGCTGCGAGTGTAGGGAAAGTCTTAGCATTCGACTATTCATTTGTAAATGGCGATTGGAGACATAAAGGCCTTAAATCAACAGGAGGTATGATGGATGAATGCTGGTCAAGAAGAGAAACCTTAGAGAGCCCACCCCAGCAATAAACATTAATGTATTTTTTGATGCAAGAACAAGACCTTATTCAGAAAACAGCAATATTCGTAAAAGAAACTTTACAAAACAGCGAGAGCGGACATAACTGGTTTCATATTGAACGTGTTTGGAAGAATGCGAGACATATAGGCAAGACAGAACCTGTAAATATGCTGGTTGTTGAACTGGCAGCACTTCTTCATGATATCGCTGATTCAAAGTTTTACGACGGAGATGAAACCATTGGACCTAAGATGGCACGGAATTTTTTAGCAGCAGAAAAAGTTGATGAGTCCATTATTGATCATGTTGTAAAGATCATGGAAAATATGTCATTCCGATCCGGATATGATCAACCTGCCTTCCGCTCTGCAGAATTACAGGTAGTGCAAGATGCAGACCGATTAGATGCTATTGGAGCTATCGGTATTGCAAGGGCTTTTCATTTTGGCGGCTATAAAAATCGTGAAATTTATGACCCTGCTATACCGCCTGACTTGAATATGAGCAAAGAAGCGTATAAAAAAAGTACAGCACCTACTATCAATCATTTTTATGAAAAATTATTATTCCTACAAGACAAAATGAATACCGTTACTGGAAAAAAGATGGCTGAAGAGCGACATGTTTTTATGGAAAAATACCTGCAACAATTTTATACGGAATGGAATGGAGAAGCTTAATCATAGTACTATGTATATAAAGAAATTATGCTTGTTGGGTTTATTGGTTGTATCGGCTTGTTCTACACCCAAGTATTTCCGAAAGCTGGATAAAGAAGAAAAGAAGGCGGTGAAAACAGCCAAGCAATGGGTGGATGCTTCACCCAAACAAACACATGTATTGATCATGACAAGCAAGGGTAATTTGGTGGTGAAATTGTATGATGAAACGCCTTTACACCGAGATAATTTTATCAGTAAGGTAAAAGCAGGTTTTTATGATAGTTTGTTGTTTCATCGTGTCATCAATCGATTCATGATACAGGGCGGTGATCCGGAAAGTAAGTATGCTACGGCGGACAAAAGAATTGGAAGCGGATCTGCACCGGGAGATCGTATCCCTGCAGAATTCCGAACGGCACAAAATATTTTCCATAAAAGAGGAGCATTAGCGGCTGCAAGAACCGATAATCCGGAAAAAGCCAGTAGCAATTGTCAGTTTTATATTGTACAAAGACCTGTTTGGCGAAAATCAGAATTAGACAGTACCATTCGTTCGCGTAATCTTACGCTTAATGATTACCAAAAAAATCTATACACTACCGAAGGAGGTACACCACACCTTGATGGTGGCTATACTGTTTTTGGAGAACTCGTAACAGGGTTTCATGTATTGGACTCCATTGCAACTACACCTACGAAAAGCGATAGACCCATTACTGATATTCGAATGCGCATGTTTTTATTGAATACACCTAAAAAGAAATAGCAGCTGTTGGCTGCTATTTCTTTTTGTGGCTTTTATTTTGATCCGTAAAGTTGTTGGTACAAAGCTAATTCAGTAGCAGTGGGTGAATATGCTTTTTTAACTCGACTCATTTTATTTCGTTGTGTAAAATAATAATCTCCAATATCGTTGGGATTGGTGACCAAAATAATGATATCGGGTTCAGCATATTTTGCACGTTCTGAAACCAAGCTTACCTGATCTTCAATGGTATATCCAATCACACCGGCATTGATGATCTCTGCATCAGGGAAACGTTGTTGCAATAAAGCAGTAAAAATTTGACTGTTATCTAAAAAAGGAGAATAGAGCTGAGAATCACCCAATAATAGAATGCGTTGTTTTGATTTAGGGAAATTAAGATCGGTGTTCATTCTGAACCCTTGTTTATTAGTGATCAGTTGATAGGGAAGATTCTTACCTCCATCCAATGCCACATCCTGATTAGGGTCCAAATCCCCGAATACAGAAGACCTCTCTGTTTCAGTAAAAGTTTTCGTTGAACGATGTGAGCCATACTTACTAATAATAGGTTGATAGAGATCAGCAACGATTTTAGATCCGTTTACCGACCAATGACCATCCAGTGGCATTTGCGTGATTTTTTGTCCGGCAAAAGCTGTCAACGGATTCATACAGTCATATACATCCAGCCCTATTTTCTTACTGATAGATTGAATCAACGGAATCCCTTTTCTGCCGCTTATCGTGATTGCATCTCCTACTTCCGGAGAAAGAATAGTGACAATCAGTTTTGCGCCTAACTCATCGGATACTTTCTTGAGATCTGTCAGCGATTGCTCATAACGTTCAACACAGGCATTATAAACAGCAATACCTGTATCACCTGCATTCAAAATAGCAGGTGTTTCGGGTACTTGAGGATACTGACTGAGGTATTGTTCTCTTTGTTCATCTTTCGTTTCACTTACAACCGGATCCGTAATTGCTTCATCTTTATTTTTTTCATCCTTACAGGAGAACAACACAAATAGAATCGTAAAAGCGAATAATTGCTTCTTGAGCATATGTAAAATTTAAAATCTGAAATAATAATATTCTTGCAAAGATAATTTCTTATGATACAGGATTACGATCAAAACAATTGCCCCATACATCGTATATCTGATCCATTTGTTATTTGAAACATCTAATGGATGTTGCCTGAACCGTTGCATCCACTCCATCAACAATAAAAGTAAACACCAATGTATATGTGCATATAAAAAAGTGGGTGGCCAACTAAAAGAGTGATTACTGATGAGGCTATTCCAATACTCCTTTGCTTTTACTAGATTTTCTGCTTTGAATAAAATGCGACTGAACGTAATCAAGTGAAAAGTCAGTAGGATTTTACCCAATGTTGCTAATGAAGGTAACCAACGATGCTTGTCAGGTGCTTCATCATAATGCTTGATCTGGTTACAAAGTAAATACACAACATAATACACACCATTTAATAGACCCCATAATACAAAGTTGATACTGGATCCATGCCATAAACCACTGAATAAAAAGATAAACAGAATCACTGCTATTGAGCCCATTTTCCCCAGCGAACGACCACCCAATGGTTTGTATAAATAATCAGTCAGCCATCTCGTAAGTGAAGTATGCCATCTCCTCCAAAACTCACCCGGATTTCTACTCAAAAAAGGTGATTTGAAATTTTGAAACAAATCAATACTGAAAAGCTTAGCTACTCCACGGGCGATATCAGAATAAGCCGAAAAGTCTGCATAAATTTGAAAACTGAATAATACAATCCCTAAATACAAGGAAATGCTATTTAAACTTTCGGCTCTGGCAAAACAATAATCTACCGAAATACTAATATTATCTGCCACCACCATTTTCTTGAATAAACCCCAGATAATTTTTCGTACAGCGGGTTCTATATTCGATGGATCAAATACTCTTTGTTGTTTAAACTGTCGTAAATGCTTGGTGGCCGCGGGGATAGGTCCTGCTAAAAGGTGAGGAAAGAAACTGATATAGGCCCCCAAACAAATCAAGTCTTTTTCCGGTTCAATTTTCTTCCGATACACATCAGTTACATAACCAATTGTACTGAACGTATAAAAACTCAGACCAACGGGTACCAAAAATTTCAAGTTGTCAAAACGCGCACCCATTCCATTCACAATGTCAATACCGAAATTGGTGTACTTTAAAATCACCAGACAAGAAGAGAGTAAAACAATAGATAGTATTAATGCCGGCTTTTGGAAGGAATTGATTTTACGAATCCATAAACCGGAAAGAAAAGCAACAAGAATGAGTCCACCGAGATAAAAAACAAAACTATAATGTAGTTGACTGTAAAAATAAAAACTGGCAGTTAGTATGAGGATATTCTGTAGGTGCACTGATTTGGAACAACACCAATATAGTAACAATACAGTGCTGCAAAACCACAAGAATTCCCATGTATTAAATTGCATTGACGGCTATTCGATCAGGAAATGGATATAACCAAATATACTTTTTTTTGGGCTTATCCTTCCTCTTCAAATTTTTCTAATAAGAGCCGGATCTTTTCCTGTGCATTTTTTATTTGGATCTCTTTGGATCCAGAGAGATTAATAATAGCATCATCTTCTGACTGATAAGACAACTGTGCTTGTAGCGTATATATACCATAAGGGATATCTTTCCCCGAAAAAGTATCTGCCTGGTCATCTTCAGGATTGATAAGAGATATGGCATCACCCCCATTTTTGGGTATCAATGCAACACCGGCAGCATTGAATCCGGCTTCTGCAATAGAAGCCCCATATTCACTTTTTGAAACAGATTCAGACAGATCCAGCATTACCTCCAGCTCACCAACATGATTTGAATGAGTGGTTGTAGATTGCGATGATGTGCCAAATGGCAATACCAAATCTTTCAACCGATCCAAAAAACGCATGACCCTTCCTGAGAAAAAACCAGAAATAAAAGCAAAAACAATTAGTCCGTTATTAACAGAAATATCAATCATGCTATTATTGGAATCAATGAGATATTGATATCCCAATATCAAAACAATGGTACAAGTAGGTGCATAAAACATTTTAGCTACCTGTCCGGATATTTCGGCAGGATCAAAACTTCCGCTATCATCGTTTCCGGCGGTATGCAAACTTTTTGTATTGGCGATACTTACATAATAAATAAGGCTTACCAAAACACCCATCAGACTCCACAACAAAGCTTCGATATACGTTTTATTCCCTGTTAACCAAAACACACTATGTACTAAGAATTTTTTTTCAGCAAAGAAGTCTATCACGCTTTCATTATTCATTTTCGCAACAAGATCCATGGTTTGGGTAAACTCTTTTTGATCTAACTGTTGATGCATTTCACTTTTTAAGAACGCGATGAGATAGGCGTCTCGTTGTTGACGAAAAAAAGTAATGGAATCAATAGTTGCTGACTTGCTTGGATCATTATTCAAATACTTGTTCAAAACCAGTATTTGCTGTTTATCCAATTGCACATATTGTTTCCCCTTCCAGATATTATGCGATGCTACATATCCGATAATGACTATTGACAATAACAAACACAACATCAGTAGCCAGCCACGACCACTCCAGGTTTTAGCTTGTAAAAATTGCATGTATTCGTTTTTCATATTAGTATTTATTGAGTATCTGTTAAAAGAGAACTAAACACCCATTCTTCCGCTGTATTACTGATCTTACTCCATCCATTTCTTTCCTGGTATACCTGAACCTCTGTATCTTTTTTAATGACACGAAGTATTTTTTCATTTTTGTCCGGACCTAAACGCACATTCAAAGCCGATGCTTTCACAACTTTCTTGGTAGCGTGTACAGTTGGTTTAGCCGATGGTTGTTCCATAGCCGATTCAATCAAGGGGAAAAAATTTGCTTCTGCTGCATCGATGGTATTTCCACCAAAAAATGCGGTACCCGGGCAAGACTTTTGTTCATTTCCAACTTGATGGGTATTGATCTTTTCATCACTAAAACGAATTCCTCTCTGATCATACCAATGATGATACACTACTGTTTTTTTATTGGGTTGTAATTGAAATCGCTTGCATAACATCGCATTCAATCTGATGATTGTTTCTTGATGCGATGCAGTCATTACATCAGCACCGATATCAAAATTTCCAAAATGCTCTATGCAAATACCGCCAGTATTGGCTCCACGAATACCTGCGGGAACAAGATCAATGGGTCTGCATGAGGCAATATTGCCGGAAGGGAATGTGGTGATATGTTGTCCGATATCACTCCATTTTCTGTCATTGATATGTACCCGTCGCATCGATTCTAACCAATACATTTCCCCGCGTTGTGCAGTTAAATGAGTATAAGCCGGTTTCCAGGTATGATGATTCTGTATCACATTAATTACCCTGGAGAATTGTGTGGATTGTAAATAGGATTCAAAATCATCCGCAGAAAAAATCCTAAAGGATGCTAGTGGCATGGTATGCTGTATTGAGATAAATGATGATGGCGTTTCTCCGTGTGAATCCAGCAATTAGGGGGTGGGGGTAAAAAGAAGATCCGGATAGCATTTACCCGGATCATTGAACATTCCTCTGATTGGAATGCAGGATCTTGGCTTCATAGGACCAATCAGATTGCTTGCTTAACCCGGGGCTGTTACCGAATCACACCCCCCGATATGATCAGTAACAGTCCCACCAGGTATATCGATAAAGGCTTTCACCTGATTATCAATAAGTTAGAAGAGATTTCAGTTTTGGTGCATTAACAGATGAGTGTTAATTTTAAACTGTTAAACGGTCGAAAGTTTAATAACCCCTTTCTTACTTGATGCCAAAATTATAGTTGTCTGCAATACCAGTCAACTGCGAAAATTCGCAGGTATAGGTAAGAAGTGATTCATAAAGTATTTGCAGACATGGAACCAAGAGACCTGGGTAAGTATACGCGTTCATTTGTTACAGATACCCCCGCTGATCTTCAATCAGAAGAATTCAGGTATTTCAATGAAACCATCCCAAAATTTCCGGAAGAAGGTATTTATATCTACTCCTTTGTTAAAGGCAGAATGATCTATGCACATGGTTGGGAAGAAGTACTCGGATATCGTGATGATGAAATTACCATGCTGAAAATTGTGAGCATGACTGCGCCTGATTATGCACCTTTTGTGGATGAATTGAATGATAAAGCGCTTATGTTCATTCATAAGACTTCCAGTGATCTGGATAAATACAGTTTCTTGATCGAGTCAAAAAAACTTCACAAGAACGGTTCTGAAGTTCCGATTGTTGCCAGAGTAGGTGTATTTGAACATGAAAATGGAAAAGTAAAATCGATTATCGGTCGTTTTCAAGTGAATAGAAACCTGACATTCGGAAAAGTCATGCGCTATGCGGCATTCGGTCCGGATAAAGTTGAATTCGAAGAAGAGCTTAACAAGACACTATTTTACAAATACGCTATTTCCAATAAAGAGAGAGAAGCATTGGCCATGGTGGCGAAAGGATATTCTTTTAAAGAAATTGCTAATTTTTTCAACGTATCTCAATCTGCTATCGAGAAAAGAATCATTCCGTTATATAAGCGATTTGATGTAAAAAGCTTAACGCATTTGGTCAGCTTTGCTTATGAAAATCACATCCTTCCTTAATAGATCAGGATCTGCTAAGATGTATATGAGTGATATGTTCAGGAATTATTCCTAACTGATGAAGCATTGTTTTCCAAGTTGACTCTAATTTCATTATACCTACCGAAGAAACATCACCCAATACCCAGATAACATTTGATTGTTTCAGGGCATTGACATTCTCAGTTGTATAATTGCCTGATCGCAAGTGTTGGAGAAAAGTTTCAGGTGTGATCAGTTCTGCATCACCGGGCAAGCCTGTATTGATATCATCAACCACCAAGCAATGGGCTTTACGCCAACCCCATATATTACCTGGCACTTGCGGCTCCACGGGGTCTGGTTCTACAAAAGCACTGAATAATTTTATAGCCGTTGTGTATTTACAAGCCTCATGTTGTATAGACAATTCATTGGCCATGGCTACAGCCAAAGAAGTTTTTCCGGATTTGTACTCGCCTGAAATCAACAAGTGTTTCCCCGATTTCCTCTCAGCTAAAAATGCCAAGACTTTTTCCTTGTGCTCTTGTTCCATTTTCCATTTCCACTGACTTAACCTGAATTGGATAGGATATTCTGCTGCTTGTTGAAACATTTTAGTGTGGTACCATTTTTTTGAGGCAGGATAAAGTATCAAACAAAGCAGCAATAAAATAATAGACAAGATCCAATGCCCTCCCAAAGCAATGGCGGCGAATAACGCACCAAAAATAAAAAAGCCCAGATCGGTTGCGGTATCATGAATAATATTTTTCCAATCAGGTTCAAATAATGCCCCTGCTTGTTTTTGTTGCTTCAGTGGTTTTCGAACATTGATGTATTCAAAAATAGTCCAGATCAAAGAAACGATGAGTGCAGATAACCAGGTTGCATTTTCCAGGTTAAAACAATAGTAGAGTAATAAGTAAATAAGATGCGTAGGAATATATCCTAACATGCAATGTCCGCACTGATTGGCCAGCCAGCCATAACTCAGGGTAATGCCTCTTTGTGAGTCTTTACCGATCAGGTCGTATCGAAGTTGTGCCTTGACTGTTGTAGCAGATAAACGGAATGGCATAGGTTGCGTTTATTGCATAAATATAGCCACAGATGTATAAGAATGAGACATCAAATCTTTGCTCTTATACCTCTGTGGCTATTGTATGTGTGGGTAGCCGAACTATTCTTCTTCTTTATGAAGCGGATTACGACGTGTAGGGATGATCATTTTTTCATCTTCACTCAAGAACACCCAGAACTCATATAATGCAAAAATATCACCGGGAGTTTTGCTGTCGCCATTCTCACTTCTGCGCTCATAAGCACCTAATAATTCGCCATTATGTTTCAGCTCCAACAGCTTTTTTTCATGGCCTAGTTCTTTAAAACTTTCAATGGTCATACCTTATTGATTTTGTGCAAATATAGGGTTATCTATTCTTTAGATACACCTAAATAATAACGACGTACATCACTCAAGAACTTGGGCAAGTATCATCGCTTCTTTAGGCTTTAACCCTATTTGTTTAACCACACGCGTATTTGTCTGGGCTTTACCCATAGACACCAATTTCCATTCCCCCGGAATTGTAATGGTTTGAGGATTATTTGTACCATTAAAAATCATCAAACAGTTTAACCAAGTATCTTTTTTTGCCCACCTAAAGTACTCCATGTCCAACGTATACATAATAACACCTTCTATTTGTGTGTCTAGAAATCTAATACTATTATTAACAAGACGATTACTAGTTAACCTAAACGCGCCATGTTCCTTACGCATACTAATTAAAGAAACAATTTTTTCATGTAGCTCTTTATTTTTTGTTTTCAACCCCCATCGTATCGCATTCACACTATCTCCTTTATTATAGGAATTTTCTTCTCCAAACTTTGACCGCAAAAATTCTGAACCTGCATGCAAAAAAGGTATCCCTTGTGAGGTTAAAACAATTGTCAGTGCCAGCTCATGCATTTTCTTTCTCTCTTCTTCTGAAGCATCAGGAACAGATAAGGCAATTTTATCCCACAGAATATTGTTATCATGACATTCCGCATACGTAATCACATTTGCCGGACTGCTTGCATAAGGTTCTTTAGAATAATTCACCTTACTCATATCAATTTGCAGATGCGGTAAGGAAGCCACGATTCCGAATTTCACTGATTCTGTATTGGCTATTTTACCGGTTGCAAAACCTCTGTCTTTTATATCAAACACACTTCCTTTGATACCATCACGTATATCATCACTGAATACTGCAATACCCTTTAGTAAATGTGCGTTTTTCTTGACTGCTCTTTTTTCTTCGGGATAAGGCGAAGCACCCGCAGTCCAACCTTCACCATAGAGTAAGATATCCGGTTTGATCTTATGCAACGTATCTGAAATCAGGTTCATGGTTTGAATATCATGTACACCCATCAAATCAAAGCGAAAACCATCAATATGGTATTCTTTTACCCAATACACCACACTCTCCAACATAAACTTTCGCATCATCGCTCTTTCACTGGCTGTTTCGTTACCACAAGCAGTGGCATCTGAAAAACTACCATCGGGTTTTTGTCGGTAATAATATCCCGGCACCAGTTGATTGAAATTGGAGGTCTCCGTTAATGCAGTATGATTGTACACCACATCCATCACCACACGCAATCCATTCTGATGAAAAGCCTGAATCATTTGTTTTAACTCACGGATACGAGTTCTTCCATCCGATGCATCGGTACTGTAAGATCCTTCCGGTACATTATAATTCACCGGATCATAGCCCCAGTTGTATTGTCCTGTTTTGGTTTCATCAACAGAGTTATAATCATAGAAGGGTAACAAATGCACATGTGTTACCCCCAATTCTTTGATATGATCCAGTCCGGTTGACAAACCTGCTTTATTCTTAGTTCCGGTTTCTGCTAATCCAAGAAATTTTCCTTTGTGCTTGGCACCAGATTCTTCATCAATCGTAGCATCACGAATATGCAATTCATAAATGATGGCATCCGTAGGTAAATTTTGGTCGGAGAAATTGGGGCTTTGATCTTTTTCCCAACCTACAGGATTCGTTTCTTTCAAATCAATCACTTGCGCTCTTTGTCCATTGATACCTGTGGCTCTTGCATACGGATCAGTTACTTCATTACCCCATCGATCATTGATCTTCGCACGAACCGTATAAAATATGCCTTTCAAATCACGATTCACTACTGCTACCCAAGTACCGGATTCACTCTTTTGCATTTGGATGGTTTCTTTTGCTACGCCCCCGGTCCCGGTTGTATACAATTTCAATTCCATAGCGGATGCAGGTGGGCTCCAGATACGAAATACAGAAGATGTTGGCGTATAGGTTAGCCCTAAATCAGCCCCCGTATAAGTAGGATATACGTCGAACTTGTATTGCGCATCCACCGCTGAAGAAAAAGTAAACCATGCCATAAGCATCCATAATTGTTTCATGATCTTCGATTGTATATCAATTTACATGTTTAGCAGCTAAAAAAGAGTTAATGGGTACTTTCATTTCCTAATCTGTCTACAGCTGAGACAGTGATATTTGAAACCGTTAGCTTTTCATTTCCAGAACCGGTAGCCAATCTCTCCAATACAACAGAGCGATCTTTCCTATTGAGTATCTGATATCTTTTTTGATTGCCATATTGATAATAAACCACCCACCTGAAAACAGTCGCTTCATCGGGATGTGTCCAGCTTACAGTAACTTTATCCGCTTGTGTTTCAACAGTAACAGTTGGTGCGGCAGGAGCTTGATTACCCAACCACGGACTTTCAGGTACCAGTGCCTGCTTTTTATAGGGACCTTCTATCAACGCTTTTGCCATGGGTGGGTTTTTAGATACAGAGAAAATATTCCAGTGAACCACTCCTTTGCTTTGCGGAAGCATCCCTCTGGAGATCATGATCTGACTCATGATTTCGTTCACATTCTTTGCACTGGTATCTCTGCCTACACTAATGCCGGGCCATAAGTGGCGCTGCATGGTATTCTCACCCTGCCACCATCCTAATAATACCGGATAACTTTGTGGCATTCTATTAATAGGCCAGTACAATTGCGGAGCGAAATAATCGATCCATCCTTTGTTCAACCAAAGCTTGGCATCTGCATACAACTGATCATATTGATCGAACCCCTCAATAGAAGCCGGATAACCGGGGCGCCAAATACCAAAAGGACTCAGCCCAAACTTTACATGTTTTTTCTCTGCTTTGATTTCTTTGTACAGTCTTTCAATTAAGGTATTCACAGCATCCCTACGCCAGTCGCCGCGTGATAATTGTCCGCCTGCCGCTTTATAAGCTGACCAGCTTTCATCATCCGGAAAATCATCTGTTCCATTATATGAAGGATAGGGATAAAAATAATCATCAAAATGAATGCCGTCGATATCATAGCGTTTTACCAGGTCTTTGACTACTGCAGAAGTGAGGTCTTGTGTGGCTTTACGAGCCGGATCCATCCACCAATACCCTTCTTTTAATTTCATCACCAAGTCTGGTCGCTTTTTTACGATCGATTGTTCACTGATTTCTTTCCCATCTTTATGATGTGCACGATAAGGATTTAACCACACATGCAATTCCATCCCTCTGTCATGCGCAGCTTCTGTCCAGAATGTAAGTGGATCATAAAAAGGATCCGGTGCTTTTCCTTGTTGTCCGGTTAGATAATAAGACCAGGGTTCCAACTCGCTGCTATACAAGGCATCGGCTTGAGGTCTTACCTGAAAGACTACTGCATTAAAATGATGTGCTTTTAAAAAGTCTAGCTGCTCAATGGCTTCACGCTGTTGTTCTGCAACGCTTAATCCGGGTTTAGAGGGCCAGTTGATATTGGCTACGGTTGCAATCCATGCTGCCCTGAATTCTCTATCCGCTTTGAATGATGCTTGTACCGGATTGGATACTGATTGATTTTTTTGAGAGACTTTACAGTGCTGAAGTGCAATGCTGCTAAAGATGAGTAATCCATACAAAATAATTTTCCTGGCCATGTATTTCTGTTTTAAGGAAGATAAAACTACTGGAATAGCTTAGTTTTTCTACCTTCCCGCTTCTATATTTTCAAAAATGTCATTACCCGGCAACAAAAAGAAGGTTGATGTAATTGATAAGGTACTGGAAGCCTGTTACCAGTATAATAAAGATGCCCTTTTTGTGATGAGCCTCATGCATCAGTATGAAGAAAGAGGTAGCTTAAGCAAAAAACAGTTGGAGGGATTGGTAGCCAAGGCACGCAAAGTGCCGGATATGCCTGTAGGCTGGCTGGCTGCGGTTGAAGCCATTATACTGAAAATGCCTACTCGTGATAAAACACCTGTTGACCTGAATAAACAGGTAGCAACTGACCCTTATGAGAAATGGATCGATCAATGTAAAGAGATCCTCCAACGATATCCCGGACACAAAAGAGTGGTTTATTTTGATGCCTTGTTACAACAACGAAAACCTTTTTCGTCTGTTGAACAGCAAGAGTTAGAGAAGTTTTATCGGCTTTTGATTGAGGGAAAAAAATAAGGCGTGACAAATATCACGAAACAGCTATTTTATCCGATTAAATTTGCAGATTGTCTAAATTGTGTGAATGATCCCTATTGAAATCATACGAAAGCATTTCCCTTTTTTTGAAAAAGCGTTACAGGAGCAGATCGCAGATGCCGGTGAAGTTCGTGAATTTGAACCCGGTGAAATTCTGATGAAAACCGGGCAGAACATACGATCTACCATGCTCGTAATATCTGGATTGATCAAAATATTCAGGGAAGATGAAGAGGGTAATGAGTTCTTTATGTATTACCTACAACCCGGACAAGCATGTGCGCTTTCTATGGTTTGTGCTATTAGACAAGAGACCAGTCAGATCATGGCAAAGACTTCTGCCAAAACAGAAGTCATCACCATTCCTCTCACCTATATGGACCAGTGGATGGCGGAGTATAAAAGTTGGTACCACTTTGTAGTCAGCAGTTACAGAGATCGTTTTGAAGATATGTTGCAGACGATTGATCATATTGCTTTTCGTAATATGGATGAACGTTTGGTTTTTTATTTACAACAACATCAGAATACACTAAAATCGAATATTGTATCGGTTAGCCTTACAGAAATAGCACAGGAATTAAATTCTTCAAGGGAAGTCATTTCAAGATTGATGAAAAAGCTGGCTGAAAAAGGAATGATCAAACAACATAAATCACATATCGAAATCATTAACCTGCAAAAATTATTATCGTGATATAAATCACGAAAGATTCAGAAGCTAAGTCTGAGTTTTGCGGTCAAATTATTAGAAATGGAAATTGCAGGTTATATCGCATCACTCGTTATTGGTATTTCACTAGGATTGATTGGTGGCGGAGGATCTATTCTCACTGTTCCGGTATTGGTATATCTTTTTGGCGTAGAACCGGTTTTAGCAACAGCGTATTCACTCTTTATTGTGGGTGCTTCTAGTTTAGTGGGAGCAATTCCTAAATACAGACAAGGATTAGTCAACATAAAAACAGCGATTATTTTTGGAATACCCTCTATTGCTGCTGTTTTTGCTACCAGAAAGTTCATAGTACCCTTGATTCCTGCTGAAGTATTTCAAATCGGAGACTTTGTCATCACAAAATCTATTTTGATGATGCTACTCTTTGCAGTACTGATGGTTTTTGCTTCTGTGTCTATGATCCGTGAAAAAAGTAAAGACAATACTGAGGAGATTGAGGAACAAAAATTCAACTATCCTGTTATTCTTTTGGAAGGAGCTATAGTAGGTGTTTTAACAGGCTTAGTAGGTGCTGGCGGTGGATTTCTCATCATTCCTGCATTGGTTCTCTTGAGTAAGCTGCCTATGAAACAAGCGGTTGGTACTTCGCTTTTAATTATCGCTGCCAAATCATTGATCGGATTTACGGGAGATCTTAGTAATTATAGTATGGACTGGACTTTACTTAGTTTAGTAACAGGTTTAGCTATTGTTGGGATATTTATAGGCAATCAACTCAGTAAAAAAATTGATGGTAATAAACTCAAGAAAGGCTTTGGTTGGTTTGTATTAATCATGGGTATTTATATCATCGCAAAAGAACTTTTACTACCCGGCAGTGGTGGTCATTAATATAGTCTCTTATACCCCCCAATAAAGAAAGGTCTGCAGCAATGCGGGCCTTTCGCCTTTTTATGACAAAGAACAGTTCGAAATGTGACGAATGTCACGTTTTTCTCCATTATTCATTTGCAATTTTACATAATAATAGCAAGGCTTTCAAGAAAAATGTTAAAGCCGCCGCAACGTGATAACGGTCACGAAAAAAGAACAGAGCAGTTTTGACATTTGCTGTATCAAATCAAAAAAAAGAATACCATGATAGTAGAACAAATTTACACCGGATGTTTAGCACAAGGTGCTTATTACATTGAAAGCAATGGCGAGGCAGTTGTTATTGACCCATTAAGAGAAGTAGCTCCTTATATTCAAAAAGCAGAGCGCAATGGTGCGAAGATCAAATATGTTTTAGAAACACATTTCCATGCTGATTTTGTTTCAGGTCATATCGACCTCGCTAAAAAAACAGGCGCCAAGATTGTTTATGGACCAAATGCACAACCTGATTTTGATTTTTACTCCGCTAAAGATGGTGAAGAATTAAAAGTAGGTAATGCCACCATCAAAGTATTACATACACCTGGTCATACTATGGAAAGCACCTGTTACTTACTGAAAGACGAGACAGGAAAAGAAGTAGGATTATTCAGTGGTGATACATTATTCATTGGAGATGTAGGTCGTCCCGATCTGGCTCAAAAAGTAAAAGCAGAGCTCACACAGGAAATGTTAGCGGGTTATTTGTTTGATTCATTGCGCAACAAGATCATGCCCTTGTCTGATGATATCATAGTATATCCGGCACATGGTGCGGGTAGTGCATGCGGTAAAAACATGAGTAAGGAAACTACTGACACATTGGGTCATCAAAAACAAAGCAATTATGCATTACGTGCTGATATGACCAAAGATGAATTCATCAAAGAAGTCATTACCGGATTGGTAGCACCTCCCGCCTATTTCCCCTTGAATGTAATGATGAATATCCATGGTTATGACAGCATTGATACGGTATTGGAAAGAGGTCAGCATGCGTTGAGTCCCGAAGCTTTTGAAGCAGCTGCAAACGAAACAGGTGCATTGATACTTGATACACGTGACCCACAAACATTTGCAGTAGGTTTTGTGCCCAATGCCATCAACATCGGTATCGATGGAAACTTTGCTCCATGGGTAGGTGCTATGGTACCAGATATAAAGCAAGAGATTTTATTAATCACTGATGAAGGAAGAGAGCAGGAAGTCATTACACGATTAGCAAGAGTGGGGTATGATTTTACCATCGGATACCTGAAGGGTGGTTTTGAAGCATGGAAAGCATCAGGCAAAGAAACAGATCAAATTCGTTCAATCTCAGCAGATGAACTGGCTAGCGTTGCAGCAAAAGAGGCTGTAAACATATTAGATGTTCGTAAAAATAGTGAATACCTCAGTGAACATGTATTAGACGCCGAAAATGCACCATTAGATTTTATCAATGAAAGCATGAGTTTGATTGACAAAAATAAAACCTATTATGTACACTGTGCAGGCGGCTATCGTTCAATGATCTTCAATTCCATTTTACGCGCAAGAGGATTTGATAATCTGATTGATGTAAAAGGTGGTTTCAAAGCCATTAAAGAATCAGGGAAATTTCGTGTGAGTGATTATGTATGTCCAACAACCTTATTATAATTATGAAAACAATACAAGAAATCATCAATGATAAGAACACCGTTATCATTGATGTAAGAACGGCAAGTGAATATGGGGTTTCACACTATCCAGGAGCTATCAATATTCCCTTAGATGAGCTACCCAAGCACCTCAATAAATTAAGAACAGATAATCGACCTATTCTTTTATACTGTAGAAGTGGTAACAGGAGTGGTATTGGTATGAATTTTTTACACCAGCAGGGATTACAGGAAGTATACAATGGGGGTGGATTGAACGACATGTTATTCTATCAAAACAAATAACAATGAAAACACTAACAAGCAACTGGCATATCATGCGTATCATACGCTTAATCTTAGCACTTGCTATTATAGTACAGTCGTGGTATATGAAAGATTCAACCACTGCTGTACTCGGTATAATATTACTAGCTAGTGCTGTTTTTAACATTGGTTGTTGTGGACCTGCCGGTTGCTCTACCTCTTTTAGTTCTTCTAAAAAATCTCAGGAAAAGAATACAGCATATGAAGAAGTGGTATAAACAAAACAGTTTGATCATATTAGGGGCTTTGTCAGGAGCTATAGCAGGTTATGTGTATTGGAAATACATTGGATGTTTGAGTGGCACTTGCGCCATCACTTCAAAACCCTTCAATAGCACCATTTATTTTGCCATCATAGGTGCATTGGTATTCAGTTTATTCAAGAAGAACCCAAAAGAAAAGAGCTATGTTGAATAATGCATTTCAAAAGATCATAGATAGTGAAACACCTGTTCTGGTTGACTTTTATGCAGACTGGTGTGGACCTTGTAGAATGATGCCGCCTGTTTTAAAGGAGTTAAAAGACCGAATGGGAGACCAGATAAAAATTTTTAAAGTAAATGTGGATGAACACAATGATGTTGCAGCTCATTTTCAAGTGAGCAGTATTCCAACATTGATGGTGTTCAAAAAAGGCGATCTTCTATGGCGAGAGCCGGGCGTAAAAAACGTTTCACAATTACAACAGATCTTACAAATGCATGTATCATGACCAGCACAGAAATATTTTTTGTAGAGAATATGCGATGTAAAGGTTGTGCCAATACGATTGAATCAACACTCATCAAAATACCCGGCGTTCAAGGTGTTGATATTTCATTGACAGATAAAAAGGTTTGTGTAATGGGTATCGGTATTGATAGAGATCTCATCATTAAGACCTTAGAAAAAATAGGGTATCCTTTATCTGGCAAAAATTCCTTTCTCAGAAAAGCTGTTTCTTTTATTGCTTGTTCCAGCGGTCGATAATCACTTCTATTATAAATCCCTTTATATATGACAGTACGTATTGCTGCCATAGTACTTATACTATTTTTTCAAAACCTCTCTGCTTCCGCAATGCAGGAGAATGAAAGCAGTCTTATTGATAGCAACAGCTTAAGAGCTGCTTTTGTACATGGAAAAACAGAAGCTCATTTTCGTTATTTTTTCATGGCTACTGATAATAAAAAAGGGCTTACTGATTATTATGCCCATGCTGTGGGTGGAGGATTAAAATATGAAACGGGGAAATTTCATGGCTTTCAGGCCGGCGTTGGCGGATTTTTCATTTTTAACATTGGATCTTCTGATTTACATCAGCCTGACGCACTCACAAAACAGGTGAACAGATATGAGATCGGGTTATTTGATATAGAAAACGCATCCAATAAAAACGATATTGACAGACTAGAAGAACTCTACTTAAAATATCATTTTAAAAACACCACACTCACTTTAGGTAAACAACTCATCAATACTCCATTCATCAATTTACAGGATGGAAGAATGAGACCTACAGGAGTAGATGGTATTTGGTTGAATGCAGTATCAAAGAAAACAAAATGGGAAGGGGGTGTTTTATGGGGTATCAGTCCGAGAAGCACTGTTCGCTGGTTCAATATTGGGGCTTCAATTGGAGTATATCCACAAGGAGTTCAGGAAAACGGACAACCTTCTGATTACAGAGAACATATCTATAGTAATGCCATTGGGGTTCTTGGTTTCACACATTCATTTCAGCAAGGTTTAAAGTTGCAGATATGGGAACAATGGACAGAAAATGTATTCAATACTGTTTTGGTACAGGTAGATAAAAAATGGGGAAGCAGTTCCTTCTATTCAGGGGTACAAGGCATTGTACAACATGCATTGAATGATGGAGGAAATGTTGATCCAAATAAAACCTATATACAAAAAGGCAGTAGAGCATTTAGTTTCGGCGCTACAACCGGATGGAAAAATAAAAATACAGACATTTCATTGAGCTATAATCGTATTACATCATCCGGTCGTTACATGATGCCGAGGGAATGGGGAAGAGATCCGTTTTTTACATTCCTACCCAGAGAAAGAAATGAAGGCTTTGGTGATGTACATGCCGGAATGATCAAATTCAAGCAATCATTTCCGAAACAACATCTTCAGACATGGGTTGGATTCGGATACTACAGCTTACCGGATGTAACCAATACGCGATTGAACAAATACGGAATGCCTTCATACACACAACTTAATATAGATATTCAATACCAATTCAGGGGAATCTTAGAAGGTATGAATGCAGAACTCTTGTATGTATATAAAGGACAAGAAGGAAATAGTTTCGGGAACAACAAATATGTGATACATAAAGTAAACACATCTTTATTCAACTTAATTTTAAACTATCATTTTTAATCGATGTGTTATGTGGAGTAAGATTCAATCAGACTGGCCTGTATATCTGCTTGCATTCGTAGTAGTGTTGGTAATCGCATTTAAGATATCTACAAACCATCCTGAAAAATCATTGATTGCGGTGAAGGATAGTAACTGGCGTGCACCAAGCTTATACCTTGATCCAATTCAAAACAAACAAGAACGGGAGTTGATTAGTTATGGTAAAGAATTGATTACGCATACTGCTAATTATCTTGGCCCCAATGGATCAGTAAAGCAGATCAGCAATGGCATGAATTGCCAGAATTGTCACTTAGATGCAGGAACCAAACCCAATGGCTTTAACTTTAGTGCTGTAGCTGCTAACTATCCTTTATTCAGAGACAGAAGTGGGGCAGTAGAAAGTATTTACAAACGTGTGAGTGACTGTTTTGAAAGAAGCTTGAACGGCCGCGCACCGGATAGTACCAGTAGAGAATACCAAGCCATTCATGCCTATATTCTATGGTTAGGTAAAGATGTTGCGAAAAACACACACCCAAAAGGATTCGGTATCAAAAAACCGGATTATCTCCAACGAGCGGCTGATCCCGACAAAGGGAAAAAAGTATACGCCATTCATTGTGAACGTTGTCATGGCGCCAATGGCGAAGGACAAACGATCCCGGAGAATGCAGGATATATTTACCCTCCTTTATGGGGCAAGAACAGTTATAATACCGGAGCAGGTTTATATAGACTTAGCAACTTTGCAGGATTCATTCAATCCAATATGCCTTTTAATGAAGTATCGGCTCATAATAAATTGACGGATGAAGAAGCATGGGATATTGCAGCGTATGTAAATAGTCAACCCAGACCTATCATGAAAGAATCACACGATTGGCCAGATATCAGTAAAAAGCCCATTGATCATCCTTTTGGTCCATATGCTGATAGTTTCAGTGAACAACAGCATAAATACGGTCCATTTTTACCGATTCTTTTTGCCAGAGAGAAAAACTGAGTAAGCGTGACATGCATCACGTTTCAAAAAACAGAAACCATTCATTTTTGCAACTCAATCAAGTTAACCAATGAAAGAATTTTTACAACAACCTTGGCCTTGGTACGTAGCCGGTGCTTTAATCGGATTGATTGTACCTGCATTATTGATTTTAGGCAATAAACATTTTGGCATTTCTGCCAATTTGCGACATGCTTGTGCCGCTTGTTTTCCTTCCAATATCAATTTCTTCAAGTATGATTGGAAAAAAGAAAGCTGGAATTTATTTTTTGTAGGGGGCATATTGATTGGAGCACTCATTGCAGCACTGGGTTTACCCGATCCGAACCCGATTGTAGTAAACCCTGACCTAGTCAATGAATTGAATACGTATGGCATCAATGATTATAGTAGCATGGTGCCCCAGCAATTGGTATCCTGGGATAGTTTATTCACTGCCAGGGGATTGATCATGATGGTAGGTGGTGGTTTTCTGGTAGGTTTCGGTTCACGTTATGCGGGTGGATGTACCAGTGGTCATGCCATTATGGGATTAAGTAATCTCCAATGGCCATCATTGGTAGCTACTTGTTGTTTTATGGCCGGTGGATTTCTCATGGCCAATCTGATCCTCCCTTTGATTATGAAATTATAAATTGAAAAGACATGTCTACCGAAAAAAATACACAAGAAATACTAACCGATTTTGAAGTTCGCTCATTGGATACGGTTTGTATCAATGAATCTACACAACAGCACCCTTGGTGGTACAATTTTAAATACCTCGCAGTGGGTATACTATTTGGAATTGTATTTGTAAAAGCTGAAATCATTTCATGGTTCAGAATGCAAGAAATGTTTCGCTTTCAAAGCTTTCATATGTATGGTGTAATAGGTACTGCAGTAGTGGTAGGTGCTATTTCCATTGCGCTCATCAAAAAATTCAAAGTGAAAACTATTCATGGAGAAGAGATACACTTTACACCTAAAAAATTCAATAAAGGGCAGATCATTGGCGGACTCATTTTTGGCTTAGGCTGGGCTTTGACAGGCGCTTGTCCGGGACCTATTTTTGCTCAGATAGGTATGGGGATCACTGTGATGATTGTTGTTTTGTTAAGTGCTATTGCCGGAACTTGGGTATATGGTTACTTTAGAGATCGATTACCTCACTAATACATCATAAATATGCAAGGGCTTCAAAAAAATGCTTTTCAATTTTACCTGCTGGTTTTAGTGAATGCATTTGTAGGAGCGATGATTGGATTAGAGCGTTCAGTATTATCCGGATTAGGTGAACAGGTATTCGATCTCACCGCATACGCTGTTATTCTTTCTTTCATACTTGCATTTGGTTTTACAAAAGCATTGGCGAATCTGGCAGTCGCTTTTTTATCAAGCAAATTCACCCGAAAAAAAATATTGATACTGGGTTGGGTGGCAGCTTTGCCTGTACCATTCTTACTCATGTATGCAAGATCCTGGGAATGGATCATTGTAGCGAATGTTTTATTGGGTATCAATCAAGGATTGGCTTGGTCTTCTACTGTGATCATGAAAATAGATTTGGTTGGGTCAAAGAACAGAGGACTGGCCATGGGCATTAATGAATTCGCGGGTTATTTATCTGTTGGACTTGCTGCTTTGTTAGCAGGTAATATTGCTGCTACATGGGGTTATGAATATTATCCCTTTTTACCCGGTGTATTCTTTGTTATTGCAGGCTTGCTTATTTCCTTTTTTTTGGTAAAAGACACCGCTCATTTTGTAGCACACGAAACTGCTCAAAGTAATATAGAGATATATACCAAGCTTTGGCAACAAATAAGCTGGAAACACCATAACATGGGATCTGTTAGTATCAATGGTTTGATCAATAACATGAATGATGCGATGGTATGGGGACTTCTTCCATTGTTGTTGATACAGCGAGATTTCACCACTGTACAAATTGCTTGGGTAGCCGGTATCTATCCGGCTGTTTGGGGACTTTCACAGTTAGTCACGGGAACAATGGGAGATCGCTTTTGTAAAAAACAGATCATTAGTGCCGGAATGTTCTTACAAGGTGCAGCCATACTCATGTTCGTATTTTTCAGTTCATTTAGTTTAACTGTTGCGGCTTCTGCTGTATTGGGTATTGGAACAGCATTGGTATATCCGAATTTTTTAACGGTGATCGCGGAAAACCTGCATCCTACACAAAGGGCTAAGGGGTTGAGTATTTTTCGTTTCTGGAGAGACAGTGGTTATGTCTTTGGCGCTTTGTTGGCAGGTGTATTAGCAGATATATTCGGACTTAGCATTACATTGATCATTGTTGCCGGCATAACAGTTTTGGGAGGAGTATTGGCCGAAATCAGAATGTGTTGCACCCTTCGTCATTTCTGGAAATCAAATTTATGTTCAGAAGCAATACTGTATTAATGATTATTGGATTACCTGACAGGCTTCAAGTATATTTCCATCCAAATCAAAAAAAAGAAAAGAACAGATACTCTCATCGCAAGAAAGCTCACCTACCTTCACATCGTTTTTTAAAAGCTGGTCTCTTGCATCAGCTGCATTAATTGTCTTAAAAATCGGATAAGTAGTTGTTTTTTTATTAACTGTGATTGGTTGGTCTGTTTCCCATAAAGTAAGACTTGTTGGACTTTTTGTATCTAACACAACTAAATTTAAGTTATTGTCTTCCCATACTGGTGTAAGTCCCAGTTTTTCCTGATACCAGCTGGAAGATTTTTCGATGTTAGTCACGCGAACGATAATAGTGTCGATACCCTGTAGTAAATTATTTTCATTCATAAAATTATATTTAAATTTTGGATATGATATAACATTTAGATTATGCCTAGAATATTCAATTTTACCTTAACTAGGTTTCTGGTAATTGATCGTATTTATCTCAAAAATTTATGTAACATTTATTACAGATTTTTCATTATACTGGTAACCTTCCACCATTGCCGGAATACCTAATTTTTTTGCCACATACCTAATTAAATCAATAGTAAAAAAGTGCCATTGAACTTCATAAATTTTTTCTTCATCATGGCGAAGTCTTATGACTTCCCGTAGACAAACTTTACCATCAGCATTTTTGCGCATTCCAAATAGGGCGGGAATACCATCAACATAACCAAACTCTAACCACTTCTCTACCGGATCTAATTGCCAGTAGTAAAGTGAGAATTTTTCACTTTGTTCTTTTCCTAATTCAATCCAATCACCAGTAATTGTAGTTGTAGCTTGATCGTCAAGAAGCGACAGTATTTCGGTAGCATTTAAATCATTGAAAGCATTTATGTATCTTTTTACAAGATCGTTTGTAACGGGTTCTTTAGCAATGTGCGTAGTCTTGCCAGTTTTTTCCTTTTTCTTTAAGTCTGCGGCTAAAGTTCTTCTTGCTCGATGAAGGTAACTTTTAATAGTACCTTCTGAAGTTCCTATCATTTCTGCAATTTCTTTATTGGTGAAATCAAATGATGATGATAATAAAAAAACGACTCGTTGTTTCGGAGGTAATATGTTGATTAGCCATTCCATTAAATCAGTTATATCTTCCTGTTGCTCGTTTGGTTCGTCGGCAAAATCCATTTGAGTTTCAATTTGAATCGGCATTCTTTTTTTATTCTGGTTAATCCAAAGATTACTTGCCATACGAAAGAGATATGCTTTGGGATTTAATGCCTGTCCAAGATATCCTAACTTTGCAAAAGCTCTAAGCAACGTATCCTGCACCAGGTCTTCAGCATCAAATGCACTACCGGTAAGACGGTGACAATATTGCCAAAGTGCAGGTCGATATTCCTCAGTCAGAAAAATGAATTTCTGTTTCAATGCAGTCATAGGCTCTTGAAGTTCTCGAAGATCATTTGGTTCCATATACGTAATATTTATATTCAGAAATCAGACAATATAAACTACAGAAAGGATAGCAATAATTTCAATTTTTTTTTAGTATTTGTCCAATAATGCCCCTTTATTGTCCTAAAGTAGAACTGTGAAACACACTACTTTTATATAAATTTTTTGAATGAAAAACCCTATTAAGATAACTTTTGCAGTTTTACCTAAGGTTCATTTGATTGACTTAGCCGGTCCGGTACAGGTCTTTTATGAAGCAAATCAGTTTGGAGCCGATTTTCATATTAGCTATTGCAGTATCCAAGAAAGTATTGCATCTCAGCAGGATATTACTTTCAGCGGCATTCAACATTTTAAAGAAGAAACCTTATCCGAAAAAGACTATTTATTTGTTGCTGGAACTGACTTTATGTCAATTTCTCAAGGACAGCTGAGAAGCGGATACGATGATTTTTTTAATTGGCTTCAGTGCCAGTACAGAAAAGGGGTGAATATATGTTCAGTATGTAGCGGAACTTATGTTTTAGCGGCGTCGAAACTACTTAAAAACAAATCCTGTACCACACATTGGAAATGTGTTGAACATCTCAAGAGAACTAATAGTGATATTAAATTGGTTAACGATCAGTTATTTGTAAAAGATGGAAATCTTTATACCAGTGCAGGCATGACATCTGGTATTGATATGGCTTTGTTTATTGTGGAAGAGCATTATGGGCCAATAATTACATCTAAGGTTGCTAGAGAAATGGTTGTATTTATAAGAAGATCTGGCAGTAATAGACAAGAAAGTATCTATCTCGATTTCCGCAACCACATACACCCTGCCGTTCATCAAGTGCAGGATTATCTTTTACAAAACCCGTCTGCTAAAACTTCAATTGAAGAATTAGCTAACATGTTTAATATATCAGAACGAAACCTCACTCGTTTATTTAAAAAGCTCACAGGAATAAGTATCAATGAGTACCGAACAAAATGCCGTCTAGCATATGCTGAATCTCTTATGAATAACCCTGAACTAACTATAGAATATATAGCCAGTGAATGTGGCTTTAAAGATCCCAAACAGCTACGGCGGCTGTGGAAATCACTGTATAAAATATCACCATCAGCACATCGTAATATAAAAGTTTTAAAGAATCTAGACAAATAGTATAAAAATTATGTAATGAGGTGTGAAATTCAAAAAATTATTGATCAACTGGAAGAGGTTTTCACTGGCAGCCCGTGGCATGGGGCAAGTATAATATCTCAAATTACTGACATCGACGAATCGATTGTATATGTACGAGCATGTGAACAACATAGTATTATTGAAATAGTATATCATATGATAAACTGGAGATTATTTGCTATAAGCCGGTTAGAAAAAAATGTACCTAGTCTTAAATTTTTTGAAGAGAATGACTGGATTATTATCAAAAAGAAAGATAATCATTCATGGAATGATGCCATTCAAACCTTATATAGTACTCAGGAAAAACTGATCCAATTACTAAAAGCAATAAACGAAGAACTGCTTGATAAAATAGTTACTGAAAGAAATTATACTTACAAACACTTATTTACTGGGATCATACATCATGATATCTATCATTCTGGTCAAATAGCGTACATAAATAAACTGTTTAAAAGGGAATCAAAGTAATTCTTAAATAACAATCTCTATTGCTATCTAAACATAACTGTGTACTGTCTTAGTAGAAGTGATGCTTATGCTTGCTAAGCAATGCAATATGCGCGTAAGTTGATATGTATGTAATTTCTAACCTCTTTACTCATAAATAAATGGGGCGACAGTTTTTTTTATTCTTATTATTTGTATTCTTATCATTTGGCATTTATAGCTCACTATGTGCAGCAGCATTTGATACTACAAGAGAACTAGTAGTACCTAAAGTGATAACAGATATTATTGTAGTTGATGGAAAGCTCAATGAAGCAGTGTGGCATCAAGCTGCTTTAGCTAATAATTTCAGACAAATACTACCAGAACATAACCAAAAACCAACATTTTCAACAGAGGTCAGGCTAATACATAATAGTGAATTTCTTTTTATAGGTGTGTTTTGTTCTGATACAGCCACTCTTGTATACTCTAATGTGCATAGGGACTTTAATGAATCTCAAATGGATTTTTTTGGTGTTGTAATGGACGGGTTCAATGATGGTCGTACTGGTATGGCTTTTCTCGTAAACCCGGGAGGTGCTCAAAAGGATTTAATGGTTTTTGATGACATTCATTTTGATGTACAATGGGATGGACTATGGACAGTAAGGACGAGTAGAAATGATTCGGGTTGGGTGGCGGAGATTGCCATACCATGGCAAACCCTTCGTTTTAAGAATAATAATGGCAATTGGAAGATTAATTTTTTTCGACGGATGAGTAGTAAAAATGAGTTCTCAGCATGGGCACTTTATCCAAGATTTGCTTCACCGTACCGCTTGCAATTTGCGGGTATTATGAAAGTAATGCCGCCTAAATCGCAGACTAATTTCAGAATTCAGCCCTATAGTTTATCACAGTTATACCAATCACACACAGAATCAGGCAAGCTCAATAAAACTACATTAAATACAGGAGTAGATATGAAATGGGCTATGTCTCCTAAAGATGTTTTAGACATTACTGTAAATACTGATTTTGCTCAAGCAGATATAGATCGGCACATTATTAATCTAACACGTTCTTCCATCTACCTTCCAGAAAGAAGGGCATTTTTTCAAGAAAATGCATCACTCTTTTCTGAAGGAATGAAAGCTGATGGTCCTATTGGAGAAACAATGCAGATTATACCTTTTCTGAGCAGAAGAGTTGGATTAGATAGTAACGGCGGGGTTGTGCCGATAAAATATGGTAGCCGATATGTGCACCGTTCTTCAAAATCGAACTATGGGTTAATGTATATTCGGCAAGGGGAGCAAAATAGAAGCAGGTCATTTTTAATCAGCAGATTTTCAACAAACTTAGGACGGCAAAATAGAATAGGAATGCTTCATAGTTCAGATATAATGAATAATGATATTAACTCGACCACATCAGCAGATGTTTTTATCAGAATAAAAGAAAATCATTCAATTAAGGCAATGTTGTCTAACAGCTATGGTAGTAACGAAAAATTAGGTTTAGCTCAATTTGTACAATATGATTATAAATCTAATAAAATGATTGCCGCATTGAGGCAAGCATATGTCAGCGAACAGTATAACCCCAGAAACGGCTTTGTTTCGCGTAACGATGTGCTTTATTTCGGACCGATGACTTACCTGACCATTCAGCCAAAATGGATGCCATCAACTGCTTTATTTTATGAACCTGTTCTTATGGGTGATTTTTTTATCAAAGCATCAACAGGTGTTTTGCAAGAATATAGATTAACGGGGGTGCCGTTATGGTTCACATTTAGGAACGGCAGCGCCGCAGCCGTTTTTGGATTTGCAAATTATCAAAATGTAGAGAATGCAATATCAATATTGGGGATTAGTATTCAAAAAGGAAAGTACCGGTACTATCAGGCTGGTACGATTCTGAACACTTCACCATTTAATAAATGGAGTATTCAATCTGTATTTATGTATGGGGGCTTTTATAATGGAACTCTTTTAAATGCTGATCTATCCATACACTTTAGGTCATCAGAAAAATTATCGATGATGACGCAAATACAAAGTTTTATACTGAAACGGGTAGGATATTCAAATGCATCTACATCTATTCATTTGTTATTCAAGCAACTCCGTTATGCAATTACACCAAGGATGATAGTAAGCTCTATGACTCAATTCAATCTTCAGAATAGACAGACAGGTATAAATCTCAGATATGCTTGGGAATTCAGACCATTGTCTTTCGTGTACTTTATCTATTCTTTTAACGAACAAAACCGAAATAATTTCTTAAAGCAAGAACAAGGGTTTATTGCAAAAATTTCTTATATACATCAATTTTAAAACATTCACAGACATGATAACAGAAGAAATTAAGGAATACATTGACAGATCAGTCCTTTGTTGGCTATCAACCGTTGATACTACTGGCGTCCCTAATGTATCGCCTAAAGAAACATTTTCTTATTATAAAGAAAAGTTACTTATAGCACATATTGCATCTCCGAATTCTATTAAAAATATTCGCCACAATCCTAATGTCTGTGTGAGTTTTATTGACATATTTATACAAAAGGGGTTTAAATTAAAAGGAAAGGCAGAAATAATTATAGAAGCACACGATTTATTTAAGATCTATTATTCCTTGCTTTCATCGATCTATAGTGACAAGTTGCCCATCAAAGCAGTGATAGAAGTAACAATAACTCATGTATCTAGGATCGTTGCTCCGTCCTATTTCTTTTTTCCAGAAACAAAAGAAGAAGATCAGATTGCATCAGCAAAAGAACTTTATTTAAAAAAAATATATTATGGATACCATCGTTAGAACAGCCGTTATAAAAGACATCGATCAACTCACCATACTGTTTGAGGCATATAGAATATTCTACGGGATGCATCCGGATGCAAAAGAAGCAAGAAAATTTCTTGAAGAAAGATTAACTAAAGGAGACTCAGTCATTATACTTTCTGAATGTAATACCATCATTTCAGGATTCTTACAGCTCTATCCTATTTTTTCATCTACTAAAATGAAGCGACTTTGGCTGTTAAATGATCTTTTTGTTGACAAAGAACTTCGCCGAAAAGGATGTTCAATTAAGCTAATTAAAGCAGCACAAGAATTTTGTATTCAGACTAATGCATGTGGACTTTTATTAGAGACGGAAAAAACAAATTTCGCAGCAAATCGCCTATATCAAAAATTAGATTTTCAAGTTGATCAAAATCATAATTATTATACATGGATCTCACATTAATCGTTATAATATAAAATATTACTTCTATGGATAACCACAATTTACAACAAGGTCAACGGCTTGTCTGGTTAGACTGGCTGAGAGTTTTAGCAATTTTAGGTGTACTGTTCTTTCATAGTGCTATGCCTTTTGCAGCGGAACTTGACTGGCATATCAAGAACAAAGAAACATCTAGTTTATTTCTGGAATTTAATTTCTTCCTTAGCCGCTTTCGAATGCCGTTACTCTTTTTCATTTCGGGGAGTGTTACTTTTTTTATGCTAAAGAAAAGAAGTATTGGACAATTTATTAGAATGCGTTTCAAAAGATTATTCGTTCCGCTGATCTTTGGCATTTTATTGCTAGTACCCATACAGATTTATATTGAACGAGTTGAACAAGGATTTGGTGGGAATTTTTTTCAATTTTATCCGACTGTTTTCACTACCGGATTCTATCCCTCCGGTAACCTTAGCTGGCATCACTTGTGGTTTCTTGCTTATCTCTTTGTATATGATGTTGTATTTGCACCAGTATTTAAATACTGTATTTCAAACAGAGAAAGCTTACTGTGGCTGAAATGGTTTGCCGCTAAAAAGAGAATGTATTGGCTGACAGTACCATCTATTATTTGTTTCACTGCACTTATACTTCATTTTCCCGAAACACATGCTCTTATTAATGACTGGTGCTGGGTTATTTACTGGTTATTTTTTCTTTTAATTGGCTTTGCATGCATGTGCATACCAGATTTACTACAATCTGTCGAACGAAATCGGATAACATCATTTACACTTGCATTTTTATCGATTATACTACTGAATTATTTACGTTGGAATGGGTTTGAACCGTATAAATTATTTTCTGAGTGGAAGAATCATCCTTTAACGTATCTATACCTTGCGCTCTATCCTTTAATTGCTTGGTTATGGGTATTTACAATTATAGGATATGGAAAAAAATACCTGAACAAGGCAACAAAAGAACTGTCTTATATGAATGGGGCTGCATATCCATTTTACATTCTCCATCAGACGGTAATAGTTGTTATTGTTTATTATGTGATTAAAACATCTGATACCATTTTAGGGAAATATATATTTATTGTATTTACAAGTTTGTTGATAAGTATGGGTATTTATCATCTTTTTATTAGACCTTTTAAAGTTGGACGATTTTTATTTGGTTCAGAAAAAAAATCACAAGATAGGTTCTTGTCACATGATAAAGAATATTAGGAATTATATCACCTTCCAGAACTATCAAAAATAGAAAGTGCTAAATCATAACTATAAGATAAACCTACAATATTGAAGTTAACTTTTGATATTTATACAGGGTGAGGTACTCGCGGTTAAGTAAGCACATATTTTTATTATTAAATAACATAAAAAAATTCTATGGAACAATACGAGAAAATGATAGATAAAATATTCAGTGAATTCAAAGATATCCGATATGCTGCATTTTATATAAAAGGCCAATTAGTTCACCGACAAAAACAAACGATTGATTTACCATCCGCAATGGAAAGTGATCGTTATGAGGAATTACTAGTGAATCCAACTCTAATTACGCTTGCAAAGCAACGCGGAAACATTGATTGTGGAGGCCTTAGATATATAATGATATCCTATGGAAATTTTAATCAGGTAATCAAAGAATTAAAAGGAGGACATATATCATTATGCTTTGAACTACAGTGTGATCCCATACCACTTTTACCTATCATATTTTCCTTTCTTGAATATTCGTAGAATTAATATTTATCTGATGATAGGCGACATTGAGCCAAAGTATTCATATCTATAAAAAAAATTAAACAAATCAAATGACAAGAATAAGCTTTTCTAATTACGGGCAATCTGCCTTCGAAAAAATCATAGGACACAATGAAGCCATTCTAGAAAACTGGGTTAATCTGGAAAATGTATTTTTTACAAGCACAGGACTTGACGATAATTTGCTAGAGCAAGTACGTCGTACACTTGCATTTGAAAATGAATGTGAGTATTGCATGGTAAAAGCAGGGCGACCTTCTTTTGATGAAAACCAAAAAAGAATCATGTCTGCTTGTGCATTTGCAGAATTATTTGCAATTGATCATAAATCCATTATGGATTATCACTTCGCTATGCTACGTGAAAATTTTACAGAAAAAGAAATTTCTGAGCTATGCACCTTTATTTCTTTTATTACAGCAAGCCAAAGACTAGGTAGGATTTGTAATTTGAAAGAAGAGTACCAATTAAAAGCTGTGACAACTATGGCTGATTTGAAAAAACAGTTGAAGCAGTAATTCTCTGTCATTGATTTGATAAGTAAATCAATTAGAGGATTAACAATAACTATCAAAAAGGGGAAATATGGAGATAATAAAAGCTACAATCGATTACCGAAATGCCGTCCTTGATCTTCTTGCAACAGAGAAATTACCATTTAAGGACATATCGGCGTGTTTAGAAGATTTTTTATTAGCCATTGATGGCGACAAAATGGTTGGCGTAGTAGGTATGGAGCGTTATGGCACATACGGGTGTAGGCTCCCCCAAAAAGTTGTCCATTCTTGGTTAGAGTTAACGGGAAAAAGCT
>JACBFI010000035.1 GCA_013391385.1 Sediminibacterium sp. Gen4
TTTTTCACCTTTATTCATCAAAACTATTATCTTATTCCAAAGAACTTTTATACCCCTGTTTTCATTACTTTGTAAACATAGGAGTGACACAGAGTTTGGCACGGAGTTACACAGAGGATATTAATAAATGATTCTTTTTATTCCATTTTTGAGTGAGCTTACATGGAAGTTGATTAATAATCCAATTTTGCAGTTGCTTAATTTGAGATATGTGATCATTTGAGCAATATGTACATCCGTAAAAGTTTCTACAGCTTTGACTTCAATGATGACATTTTTTTGAACCAATAAATCAAGCCTATAGCCTGTTTCCATTTTTATTTCTTTATAGATCAAAGGCATGGCCACTTGTCTCTCTACTTCCAATCCTAACTGTATGATTTCATAAAATAAACATGCTTCATAGGCAGACTCTAGTAAACCAGGACCTAGTTGCGTGTGAACTGTAAAAGCAGCTTTTAAGACTTCTTTGGTTATACTATTTTCCCTCATTGTTTTTTCGAGTAAAAATATAGTAAACCTATCCGGTGCAATTTTATCTATTGACGCGTAGTCAAGTACAACTCCGTGCAACTCTGCGCCAAACTCTGTGACCCTCTGTGGTTAAAAAAAATCACACAAACTCAAACCGATCCCCATCAAATAAACCTTTATCACTAAGCTTAAGATGTGGAATGACGAGTAATGCCATAAAGCTTAATGTCATAAAAGGTGCTTGCAGTTTTGATCCCAATGATTTTGCCATCGCATCAATAGCAGTATACGCTTCAGCAACTTCATATCCATCTGAAGTACTCATTAACCCAGCAACAGGAAGTCCGAGTACTTGGTACTGCTCGTCATTTACATAACAACTCACACCACCCTTTTCAGCGATCACTAAATTGATAGCTGCCGCAAGTGAAGCATCATCTGCGCCTACTGCAACAATATTGTGACTGTCATGTGCAACCGATGAAGCAATAGCCCCATGCTTGAAACCAAAATTTCGAATAAAGCATTTGGCAACAGGTGCCTGATGATAACGATTCACTACTACCATCTTTAAAATATCTTGAGCCGTATCAGTTACCCATTCATTATTGATCAGTTTACCAGTCAGCTTTAATTTATTGGTGATTAATTGTCCGTCTAATGCTTCAATTACCGGAATCAATCCATTTTGAGAAGGGTAGTCATCTTTTTCTATGCTTATATCCTGCACAGTAACAGGTGCACAGTCAAACTGATTGATGGTGGTGGCAGGAACTGATGGTATCAAAGTCTTCCCCTCTTTAGCAACTAATATTCCATCCACATAAGTCTCTAGTACTTTAAAATGAGTGAGATCTTTGACTACGATAAAATCTGCAGGATCATGCTCATTCAAAAGTCCAATTGGTAAACGGTAATGTAAAACCGGATTGATACAAGCTGCTTTCAATACATTGAATACATCTAAACCTTTCGCAACTGCTCGGGCACAGAGATCATTGATATGTCCGGTCACCAAACTATCCGGATGTTTATCATCACTACAAAAGAGTGTATGGTTAGGATGATCATCTACCAATTCAATCAATGCTTCAAAATTCCTCGCAGCACTTCCTTCACGGATGATGATTTTCATGCCATGTTGTAGTTTGTCAACCGCTTCATCCAATGTAAAGCATTCATGATCGGTAGAAATGCCTGCTTCAATATAGGCTTTTGCAGCATCACCACGTAAACCCGGCGCATGTCCATCTACCGGTTTGCGCATACGATGAGCTGCTGCAATTTTTTTCATCACTTCAGGATCCTTATTCAAAACTCCAGGGAAGTTCATCATCTCACTTAGATATACGATTTCGGGTCTTTCTAGAAGAGCAGTAACAGCAGTACTATCGATCATTGCACCGGCTGTTTCAAACGTAGTAGCAGGTACACAACTGGGTGCCCCAAAATTAAATTTGAAGGGAACTTTTTTTCCGTTCTCAATCATAAAATCAACCCCTGCAATACCACAAACATTCGCAATCTCATGTGGATCGCTCACGGTGCCTACCGTGCCATGTACAACCGCCAGTCTGGCAAATTCAGAAGGAATCAGCATACTACTTTCAATGTGAACATGGCTATCGATGAAACCGGGAAGAATGAATTGATCAGGCACCATCTCATCTGTTTTTTCAATACGGGAGATATGTCCGTCTTGAATCCAAACACAGGCGGGATATATTTTTTTATTGCGTATATCTACTAGTTTTCCTGAAACCTGAAAAGAATGTTGCGTACTCATATTACGAAGATAGAAAAAGCGGATAGATGTAGAGGAAGTTGACAGATGATAGTTGACAGTTAGGCGATTGCTTATGGCTTTTTTCTTTCTGCCAACTGTCAACTATCATCTGTCAACCCTCTTTCTTCCGTTCATCAAATCTTTTCTTAAATAACTATACAAAAGACCCTACAGCGGCAAAGTCTCAGTAAGTTTACGTTTCACAGAATGAAACCATATGAAAAAAGTATTTCTATCCCTGCTGTTTGTGGCAGCAACGATGTTCACTTATTCTCAAACCGTAGAAGAAGTGATGGCAAAATATGAAGAAGCCAATGGTGGTAAAAACAGATTAAAAGCTATCAAGACTTTACAAATGGAAAGTGTGATGAAGATGAACATGATGAACCAAAGTTTTGATATCAGTTTAAACAGTATTCGTGAAAGAGGAAAACTATACCGTAGACAAATGGGTGGTATCATGGGTATGGGAAATTCCTGGACCATGGTGACAGATACCGCAGGATATGTATTGGTTCCTGCTATGCCCAATTTCGGTGGACCCAGAGGTGGTGGCGACGGGCCCGCTTCTTCCGGACCAACTATTTCCAAAATGACGGATGATGATCTTCGCAAACAACAACATGAATTAGACTGTGCCGGTCCTTTTCCCATGTTGATTGATTATGCCAAGAAGGGGTATACTGCTGAATTACAAGGTACCAGTAAAGTGAATAAAGAAGATTGTTATAAAGTGAAACTCACGATGAAAGATGGCTTGGCAGCTGTCTTTTATATCAATACCAATAATTATCTCGTTCAACAAGTAGATGCTACAGATGAAATGGCAGCGGCTTTGACCGGTTTTGGAAGTATGATGCGCATGATGGGTGGGGGCAGACGAAGTTTAAAAGCATCCATTGTGTACAATAGCTACAAAGACATTGGTGGAATTCAATTCCCCATGAAACAAATCATCAATATCGGACCTGTTGAAACAGTGATTGAACATCTGGATATTAAGATGAATGAGCCTGTTGACGAAGTTTGGTACCGTGTAAAATAGACCATAGTCCATAGTCCATGGACCATGGTCTATGGACCATCGACTATCAACCATTTCCCTTTTCTTCCGTAAATTCCATCTCCAATTCAATACTGCATATGAAAAAAACAATGATGCTGCTATGCGCAGTAACCATGCTTGTAACAGGAATACAGGCACAAAAACAGGATACAAAAAAGATGGTTGCAACCCCTGCTGTTGCAGCAGATCCATCTAACATTCTTTTTTCAAAACTAAAATACCGCTTAGCGGGCCCTTTCCGTGGCGGACGTAGTGCTGCGGTTGCGGGTAGTTTTAAAAACAAAACCACTTTTTATTTTGGTGCTACCGGCGGTGGTTTATGGAAAACCACAGATGGAGGTAGCAACTGGAAAAATATCGGAGACAAATATCTCGGTGGTAATATAGGTGCCATAGCAGTAGCTCCAACTGATGAAAACATTATTTATGTAGGCGAAGGTGAAAACACAGTACGAGGTAATGTGGCAGAAGGATTGAATGGTATGTGGAGAAGTGATGACGGTGGACGTACCTGGAAAAATATCGGTCTGAAAGAAGGTAGACATATCATCCGTATCGTCATACACCCTCGTGATCCCAATACGGTTTGGGTAGCTGCACTTGGACATCTTTTTGGTCCGAATGAAGAGAGAGGTGTATTTAAAACAACCGATGGCGGTAAAACCTGGAAAAAAGTACTGTATGTCAACAATCTTACCGGTTCTTCTGACCTTGTGATGGAACCCGGTAATCCCAATGTTTTATATGCCGGTATGTGGCGATTGATCAGAACACCACACAGCTTAGAAAGTGGTGGTGAGGGAAGTGGACTATATAAAAGCACAGATGGAGGTGAAACCTGGACCAATATCAGTACTGCCAAAGGAATGCCAAAAGGTACTTGGGGTATTGTTGGTGTAGCGGTTGCAGCTTCTAATACTGATAAAGTGTATGCGATCATTGAAAATGCAAATGGTGGATTGTATACCAGTAATGATGGTGGCGAAAGCTGGACATTGACCAGCAGTGATAACAATATCCGTCAACGTGCATGGTACTATAGCAAAGTATTTGTGGATCCCAAGAATGAAAACCTGGTCTATGCTTTGAATGTTGGATTCATGCGCAGTCGCGATGGTGGAAGAACTTTTCAGAGTGTAAGAACACCACATAGTGATCATCATGATCTGTGGATCGATCCTGAGAATGGAAACAGAATGGTTGTAGCTGATGATGGTGGTGGACAAGTAAGCTTTGATGGAGGAGAGAATTGGAGTACGATGGATAATCAACCTACTGGACAATTCTATCGTGTATCAACCGATAATGCTCATCCCTATAGAATATTAGGAGCACAACAAGATAATTCAACCATTCGTATGCGTAGTCGTACCAGTGGTGCAGGTATCACTGATCGCGATTGGGAAGTAACGGCAGGATCAGAGAGTGGTTATGTGGTTGCAGATCCTTTGAATCCTGATGTAGTGTATGGCGGTAACTATGGTGGCTACTTGGCAAGACTGGATCATAGAACCGGAGAGAACCGTGCCATCAATGTTTGGCCCGATAATCCGATGGGGTCTGGTGCCGATGTACTGAAATATCGTTTCCAATGGAATTTCCCAATTTTCTTCTCTCCACATAATCCGAAGAGATTGTATACTGCGGGTAATCATTTGTTTGTTTCAGAAAATGAAGGTCAGAGTTGGGAGATCATTAGTCCGGATCTTACTACAAATGATAAAACACGTCAGGTATCCAGTGGTGGCCCCATTACGAAAGACAATACTTCGGTGGAATATTATTGTACCATTTTTACTGCTGCAGAATCTGTGTTAGAGAAAGATCTATTATGGGCTGGTAGTGATGATGGGTTATTACATGTAACTAAAGATGGTGGTAAAAATTGGGAGAATGTAACACCTACAGAAGCAGGTAAATGGATGATGTGGAATTGTATTGAAACGGATCCATTCAAAAAAGGTACGGCTTATGTGGTAGGAACGAAATATAAACTGGATGATTTTGCACCCTATATTTTCAAAACAGAAGATTACGGAAAAACCTGGAAGAAAATTACCAATGGCATCGATAAAATGCATTTCACAAGAGCGATGCGTGCAGATAAAAAACGTCCGGGTTTATTGTATGCAGGAACCGAATATGGTATGTACATTAGTTATGATGATGGTGCTAATTGGAAAAAGTTTCAGTTGAACTTACCGGAAACACCCATCACAGATCTAACAATTAAAGACAATGACTTGATTGTGGCCACTCAAGGGCGTGCATTCTGGGTATTGGATGATTTAAGTATCGTACAGCAAATGAATGCAAGTGTATTGGATAAAAACCTCCATGTATTTGATGTAAACCCTGTTTATCGCACAGAAAGTGCAGGCAGAGGTAGAAGAAATTTTGGTGGTGCTAGTGCTAATATGGGAATGAATCCGGCTTCAGGTGTTGTATTCAATTATTATTTGAAGGAAGCAACGGATAGTGCTAAAGTTTCTATCACTGTATTCGATAAACAATCCAAACCCATTCGCACTTTCAGTAAGAATGCGAGAGAAGCATCTGATAAAATTGATTTTGAAAACGGAATGAATCAGTTTGAATGGGATATGCAATATCCACCTGCTGAACGTTTAGATGGATTGATTCTTTGGAATGGAGGAATCGGCTCTGCAAAAGCATCTCCCGGTAAATACACCGCACGTTTCCGTTATGGAAAAGATTCTGTGGATGTTCCGTTCGTGATCAAACCCAATCCGAATTTTACAACAACAGAAGCTGAATATGATGAGCAACTGACTTTCTTATTACAGGTTCGTGATAAATTCAGTGAGATCCAAAAAGCTATTAAAAATATTCGCGCATTACGTTCACAAATGAATGATTTTACAGGAAGAATCGATGGCAATAAAGAGATCAAATCTTTTGCAGATAGCATCAATAAAAAAATCACTGCTGTTGAAGAAGCATTGTATCAAACCAAAGCGAAGAGTGGGCAAGACGTATTGAATTATCCAATACGTTTGAATGATAAGATCGCAGGATTGTATGGTGTAGCTTCCAGCGGACAAAATCCACCAAGCAAACAAGCCCGCGAAGCATTTGCAGATCTGGCCGGACAAGCAGATGTACAACTGGCGAAATTAAAAGCGGTGATGGAGAATGATGTAAAAGCATTGAATAAACTTATTAATGAGAAACAGGTGCCGGTGATTGGGATTAAGTGAGGAGTGAAAAGTGAAAGGTGAAAAGTGAAACGTGTCCACAGGACTCCTTCGGAGAAAAGTCAAAGGGCTGTAGTGTCGTAGGATGCTGCAGCCCTTTTGTTATAAGCTTAAGCGCTTCGTTTACAAAGTATTGGTTGACTGTATATTTAAAGATTCGTTCAAAATAAAAGGTAGTAAAAATACTACCTTTTAAAATAAATGATATCTTTATTATGAAATCAAGTGAGTTCCATAGGAAAATAAAACAAAATGGCTGGAAGTTACTGCAAATAGAAGGAAGTCATTACTTGTATGAAAAGGATGGGAAAGTAGAAGCAGTTCCTTTTCATGGACCGAAAGAAATGGGAGAAGGATTGAGGAAAACTTTAATAAAAAGAATGCAGTTAAATAAATAAGGAAGTATAATGAAACAAGTGATTATCATTATTGAAAGAGCTACTGACGGAACATTTAGCGCCTATAGTGATAAAGTAGATGGAATATGGGGTATGGGAGATACACCTGAGCAAGCCAAGCAATCAGCACTTGAGAGTTTACGATTGTTTAAAGAAAATAATCCTGCAAGGAAATGGCCCAAGATTTTACAAGGTCAGTATGAGCTCATTTTTAAGTTTGATGCAGAGAGTTTATTGAACTACTATAAAAAAATCTTTACTAAAGCGGGTCTAGAAAGGATTACAGGGATTAACCAAAAATTATTACAACATTATTCATCTGGTCTTAAGAAGCCACGTCAATTACAATCAAAAAAAATTGAAAATGCATTGCATGATCTAGGAAAGGAATTGTTGTCAGTGCAGTTGTAAACTTATATTCAAATCTAATATCTGCCATCCGCCATCAGACATCCGACATCAAATCCGGTCTTCTATCCTTAGTACGCTGCAGCGCCTGTTCATACCGCCATTCCTCTACTTTCTTGGGATCGCCTTGTAACAATATTTCAGGTACTTTCATGCCTCTGAAATCTGCAGGTCTTGTATATACCGGGGGTGCTAATAAATTATCCTGAAAAGAATCGGTTAAGGCAGAGGTTTCATCATTCAATACACCCGGTATCAAACGACCGATAGCATCCACTACCACTGCTGCTGCCAGTTCTCCACCACTCAGTACATAGTCACCGATGGATATTTCCATAGTGACATATTGCTGACGGATACGTTCATCAATGCCTTTATAGTGTCCACAAATGATCAATAGATTTCCCTTTAAGGATAACTGATTGGCCATACGTTGATCAAAGCGTTGTCCATCAGGTGTCATATAAATGATGGCATCATAAGGCTGTTCTTTCTGTAATTCATCAATGGCATTGGCCAAAGGCTCACACATCATCACCATACCCGCACCACCGCCATATTGGTAATCATCCACCATACCATATTTGTTCACCGCCCATTTTCTTAGCTGATGTACATGCACTTCTAATAGTCCCTTTTCTTGTGCACGTTTCATGATGCTATGTGCAAAAGGGCTTTCCAGTAATTCGGGTAAGACAGTAAGAATATCGATGCGTAGCATGCGACAAAGGTAATTGGGAATGCTGAGATTTTTAAGTCACCGTTGAAATCGGCTTGTATGGATATTGCAAGTTGTTTTTAATGCTGAATACAAAAAATAGCCAACATATTAAAATACCATAAAGCTTATTCTCCGGTATGTTCTGTATGCAATTGGTTGATTATTGAGTTTAGCAGGTATCCACATTTTACTGGTCTTACTGATAACTCTTTTTACTTCACCGGCTGCTTCATATCCCGGATCATTATCGATAGTGATGTCAGATAGCGTTCCATCAATATTCACTGTAAAGCGAATAGTTACACTATAAATTCCTTCTGGTGCCCCTTTTCGCTTGGGTAAATCACGATCTAGCATTCTTTCTATAAAACGGCTATATCCTTTTAAGCCGTCTTTGAATTCAGGTGGACTATCTACAAGATAAGTGGAATCGGCAACTATGTTCTGCGCATTGACAACTACTGCCAGCAACAAAATGAAACTAAGTAATGACAATATCTTTTTCATATTTGTATTAGTTCATAAAATCTCCTAAATCTCTTCTCTGTTTCTTGGTAGGTCTGCCAATTTTACTCAAACGTTTTCCGGTTTGGTAAGTAGCTGCTTCAAATTTGATCCTGTCCAGTTCCTCTGCAGGTGTAAGATCGATATAAAATTGAATGGCTTCACTGTATTGTACCCGATGATCCAATAATCCGGTTACTTTCACCACCCATCTGCGACTTTCTGTTTTTACTTCATATTCATCTCCAATTGCTACAATACGTGAAGCTTTGACGGCATTGCCATTCATTTTCACTTTGCCTTTACTACATGCATCACCTGCCTGACTCCTCGTTTTGAACAAACGAATAGCCCAAAGATATTTATCGATCCTTAATTTTTCTTTTACTTCAGTCATAACAAAAACAAAACAGGAGCAAATATAAAATTGCTCCTGCTTCTTGATTTATTTTCCTTCCGCATAATATTGATGGAAATACGGAATGGTTTCAATGCCTTTATAAAAATTGAATACATCATATTTTTCATTAGGGCTATGCAGGTTATCGCTATCAAGACCAAATCCCATGAAAACGATCTTAAGTCCAAGTTCTTTTTCAAACAAGGCACAAATAGGAATACTTCCCCCACCACGAACGGGGATAGGCTCTTTGCCAAAAGTAGTTTCAATGGCTTTTGCAGCAGCTCTGTATTCATGAGAGTCAATAGGAGTCATATAAGGCTCACCTCCATGATGTTCAGCAGCTTTTACTGTAACGCCTTCCGGTGCCATACTGGTGAAATAGTCAAGGATTTTTTTGGTAATCTTTTCAGATGACATATTGGGTACGAGTCTGCAAGAGATCTTAGCAAAAGCTTTGGATGGTAATACTGTTTTAGCACCTTCACCTGTATAACCACCCCAGATACCATTCAGTTCCAATGTAGGTCTGATACCTGTTCTTTCATTGGTGGTATATCCTTTCTCACCCCAAAGACTTTGAATGCCTAGATCTTTCTTGTATTCTTCTTCACTAAAAGGGGCTTGGGCCATTTTAGCTCTTTCTTCAGAACTAGCTGCTACAACATCATCGTAAAATCCGGGGATGGTGATATGGTTGTTTTCATCATGACAGGCTGCAATCATTTTTGCCAGCATGGTAATTGGGTTGGCTACGGCACCGCCATACACACCACTGTGTAAATCACGGTTAGGTCCTGTTACTTCTACTTCAATATAACTGAGTCCACGTACGCCTATATCAATGGATGGCGTATCCATACTCAACATAGAAGTATCACTGATCAATATTACATCAGCTTTTAATAAGGCTTTGTTGGCTTTCACAAATGTGGCGAGGTTAGGACTTCCTACTTCTTCTTCACCCTCAATCAGAAACTTCACATTACAGTGCAAACTGTTTGTTCTCACCATCGTTTCCAATGCTTTTACATGCATATAGAATTGTCCCTTATCATCACAAGCACCACGTGCATAGATTTTTCCGTCTTTGATCACTGGTTCAAACGGACCACTATGCCAAAGTTCTAAAGGATCAGCAGGTTGTACATCATAATGTCCATACACCAAAACAGTAGGTTTTGAAGCATCGATTATTTTCTCACCATAAACAATCGGGTGACCGGCTGTGGGATAGATAGCTGTGGTATCTGCACCTGCTTCTTTGAGACTTTTTTCAACGGCTTCAGCGCAACGGATCATGTCTTCTTTGTGTTCTCCTCGGGCACTTACGCTGGGTATACGTAAAAGATCCAATAATTCATTTAGGAAACGGTCTTTATGCTCTTGTTGATATTCTTTCCAGACTTGCATAGCATTGGTATTTGAATGAGGGTGCAATTTAGGATTTACTTTAATAGCTCGTTGTAACGGCTCATTTGAATAAAAAGGTTCTCGGAACCAGGTAATACTACCTGTATTTCCCGCAAAAATAATTCCTACAAAAAATTCTTTTTGAAAGCGGTTGATGAAGCAATTATTGAAAAAGAGCTGAGAATAAACAGCTTATAGCAGACAAGGATATATATAAACGAAAAAACCCGGTTTCATCATCCTATATGAGGAGAGAGGAGGTACCGGGTATCGCACAACAAATGTACACATTTTTTATATTCAAAAAATAAATCTTTATACTACATGCAGCACGAAGCGCTTAGTGTACTAATATCAGAACAAAGATTGAGTACTTACTATAAAATGTTCCATGGGAACAAGCATAAAGCATTCGAATACTATCAATTGAATATTCAGATTGCGCAGTCATTGTACCCCATGCTTTTACATACAGAAGTATCACTTCGTAACTTAATCCATCATTCCTGCAGTATTCATTTTAAAAATGATCACTGGTTTGAGCTTTGTGCGGAACAAAGAGACCGGATATTACGAATTGAGTCCACCATCAGAAAGAAAAATAATCTTCCCAATATAATATTACCGGATGCCATCATTGCTGAACTAACTATTGGCTTTTGGTGTTCCTTGTTTAATAAAAGTAACGCCAGGTATTTTTGGAAGCCATTACAATATGCTTTCCCATACTTAGATCATTCCATGAAACGAGAAAGACTTTCTTTGAAATTGAATCATATTCGTCGATTGCGAAATAGGATCTATCATTATGAGCCTATCTGTAACGATTTGGAAATTTTATGGCAGAATTATTTGAATATGATAGATGTCCTCAAGGCATTGAACCCGGAACTTATTGAATGGGCAAAAGCTTTGATCAATTTTGAACAGTTGTATAAAAAAGCAAAAAAATGAGATCAGATAGATTTATAACTGATGCTTCTTGTCTGAAATAACATTGGTTAAAGTCCATTCCAATTTTTGCTCAAACTTATCTTCTCTATGGTCACATTTTTTATTACAAATACGGCAACTGAAAGGCAAACATCCATCTGTGTGCACAAACAATTCGATCATATCTCCAAATTCCTGTTTGATTAAAACAGATAATCGATCAATCTCACGATGCGCTTCATGAATATTCAAATACCAGGGAACTGTAAGGTGACAATCTACATGAAGTAAACTTCCATATTTGATCACACGGAGGTTGTGGAGATCTATCCAGTTTTCAGATCGATTTTTATTGAGTACCTCAATAAACTTCTTCAACAATTCCATATCAGCCTCATCCATAATGCCGGCCAATGATGAGCGGATGATCTTATAGCCATTGTAAATGATCAGTATACTCATCACAAATGCAATAAGCTTATCCAACCAATACAATTTTGTGAATAAAATAATAATCAATCCGGCTATGATGGCAAGCGTTGAATAAGTATCTACCTGTAAGTGTTTACCACTAGCCTGTAAAGCCAGTGAATTATTTTTTTTGCCTAACCGGAGACAAATAGTTCCGGCTACAAAATTGAGAAGGGCTGTTGCACCAATCAGCCAAAGTCCTGTATCCAATTGATGGACTGGCTCATTGCGAAGAATATTGGCAACCGTTTCATAAATAATCATAATGCCAGCGGCAACGATCAATCCACCTTCCACTGCTGCAGAAACAAATTCTGCTTTACCATGTCCATAAGGATGTTCAAGGTCTTTGGGTTTGGCAGCTATATATAAACTGTATAATCCTATAAACCCCGCAATCACATTCACAATACTTTCCAGCGCATCAGATAATATAGCGAGAGAGTGTGTAAAATAATAAGCGATGATCTTTGTGAGGAACAACAATACACTTAACAAAGTGATCCATAATTGGACTCTGAAATTTTGTTGTGCGGTTGTCAAGAGAAGTGTTTAGGTAGATAAAATTAAGGATCCTGGTGAGTAAAAAAAAGGTATCGCATTTTGCGATACCTTTTTTTAAATCAATTCTATTGTGTAATTGATGGGACAATGTTTTGCCAACATAGCCGATATACCGCAATATTTTTCCTTTGATAAACTAACAGCTCTGTTGAGTTTATCAAGATGATCAGGTGATACATCACATCGATAGACCATATCAATAAACTTGAAAACTTTAGGATGATCTTCTGTTTGTTCCGCTGATGCTTCAATTTCAAGTTTTGTAAACGGAACTTTCATTTTATTGAGTATTTCTACTACGTCAATACCACTGCAGCCGCATAAAGAACCCAACAGCATTTTTTTAGGATTCATGCCACTGCCAGATCCGCCCCCCTCTACACTCGTATCTAAGCGTGCTACATGACCGGTATCTGCTTTTACATCAAATGCAAGGGTTTCTACCCATGATGTTGTTACTTTCATTTTTTTGATTATTTTATAAATATTCTATTAATATAATTTCATTCTTGATTCCACTACATCCCAGTTCACTACATTCCACCAGGCATTGATATAGTCAGGTCTTCTGTTTTGATATTTTAAATAATACGCATGCTCCCAAACATCCAATCCCAGTAAAGGTTGCCCCCATGTTTCACTGATATCCATCAAAGGATTATCCTGATTGGGTGTGGAAATAATAGACAATGCATTATCACTATTGATGATCAACCATGCCCAACCACTTCCAAATCTGCTTTTAGCAGCATCTGCAAATTGTGTTTTGAAAGTTTCAAAAGAGCCAAAAGCTTGAACGATAGATGCTCCCAACTGTCCAGACGGAACTGCTGTACCACCTGGTTTCATGGTTTGCCAAAACATTTCATGGTTATAGTGTCCACCTGCGTTGTTACGCATTTTGGTAGAATATTTTGAGATATTCCTAAGTACAGATTCCAGCTTCGTGTTATTGGTATTTACATTTTCGGCAGCGCAGGCTTCTGATAAAGCTTTTGCATAAGCAGCTGCATGTTTACTATAGTGAATATCCATTGTAGTGGTGTCAATAACAGGTTCCAATGCATTAAATGCATAGGGGAGAGGTTGTTGTACAAATTCACTACTACCACTTGTAACAGAAGCACTAACCAAAGATGGAAGTATTGTTCCGGAAAGCCCTAATGCTAATCCTGCCTTACCAGTAGTTTGAATAAAACGACGTCGTGATGAAGAGTGATTCATAAAAAATGATTTGTTCAGTGAGAAATATTCAAGGTCAAGAAAGTTGCTTACATAGCAATATCTTCTTGGTTCTTATTTCTTCTTTCTTGATTCTTCCTAAAGTTATTCCAAATCTTGCGCAAGCGCGTAAAAGTTCTGTAATAAAACTCCTGGTTGAATAATTGAGAGTCACGCATGGCTTTATAAGTAAGAAATGCACCTATCGGAATTAATACCAATGTAGAGAGCCACATGCCCTGCATGGGGGATGCTTGTCCGGATTTCACAAACTTCTCTCCAAATGTGTTGAAAAGATGAAATAATACAAAGAATATGATCGCAAAGACCAATGGTGTTCCCAACCCACCTTTTCTAATGATGGATCCTAGTGGTGCACCAATCAGGAATAATACAATACATGCAACCGACAAAGTGAATTTGCGATGCCACTCAATCTCATGAAAACGCAGCGATTTATATTTTTCAACATAGTCAGATGCCAATAGGCCCACATTGCTTTTAATGCTGCTGATTTGTCCAACACTGGCATCTATAATAACGTCTCTTAATGAATCAGGAAGTAAAGCATCAAACGATTTGGCTAATTTGAGTTTTAGTGTATCTGTTTTAATCCATCCCGTATCAGCAGCATACCGGGCAAACCTTACATACGGTGTAATGTCGGCTCTTGATCTTCTCAAATAGAAACTATCAATATGTTCAAGTGAATCTATCGCATGATTGAGTTGTCTCAGACTCAGCATTTTGGGGTCATAAAATGCACTATCCCCGGTTTTGCTCATTTGAAAACTAGAGAGATCAAATATCTTTTTATACTCTTTGAATCCTAGTCTGATAAATTCTGTATTACCCGTACCCCTTGTTCCCCGTTCTTCAAAACGCCAGCCGTTTTTGAGAATGAATTCCAGAAATTTTTTATCAGGGGTTACACGCATGATACCAGTTTCTGCCATCAACATATTATCCTGTAAGCCATAATTTTTTTCAAACAACACGATATCATGTATCACGCTATCATTCTTTTCTTTTTTTCCTAGCTTAATAACATAACCATCTAATTTATCATAAAACACGCCCTCTTTGATATCAATTGCAGGTTTAGATACAATGATATCATACTTTAAAGCGGCTAATTTTAACTGGGTAACAGGAATAATATTATTGGAAAAAAGAAATGCGAGTCCACTCAATAAAATAGTAGTAAAAAAAAGTGGACGCATAAAACGAAGTAATGGAATACCCGATGCTTTAATAGCTACCAATTCAAATGATTCTCCCAGATTCCCAAATGTCATGATCGATGAAAATAAAAGAGCTAAGGGTAAGGCCATGGGTACCCAGAATAACATCACCAGTCCCACCAGTTTCATCACCGTAAAAAAATCCAACCCTTTACCTACCAGATCATCTATGTATAACCAGAAAAACTGCATGGTCAATACGAACAATGAAATGGCAAAAGCCGCCAAAAATGGTCCGACAAAAGAACGAATGATGAGTATGTCTAGTTTTTTGAACATGAGAGGTGAATGGATCGGTGGTGAATAGTCAGTAGTGAGTAGTGAGTGAAAGATCTAAAGCTTAACTCACCACTCACTACTGACTACTCATTATTCACTTATCTTCATACAATGTTAAACGCAAATCTAAGACTTTCATCAGAGGAAAGGCAGATGCTGCTGGATGAGCGTTTTATTTTAACAAAGAGAAGCATTCTGCAAAAAACAGAACAACTCTTTGGACAACTGAGTGAAGTGTTCAGGCAGCTTGTATTTGACCGGAAGATGACCGAAGCGGCGTTTATGCAGTGGACACCCAAAATTGCCAGAGGGGAAAACTATCATGGATTACCATGGGTCATGATGGATTATCCCCGTCTATTTACGCGATCAGATGTTTGTGCCATTCGCTGTTTCTTTTGGTGGGGGCGTTACTGTAGTATTACCTTACAAGTATCAGGATTGTACCAGGAGCGATTTCAACAAGCAATCATCGATTTTTTAAAGAAAGAAAAAGATACAGGATGGCTGTTTTCGGTAGGGGATGATCCATGGCAACATGTGATCGATGACAAACATTATCAATCCGGCGAATATCTTGAGCGCTTATTGACGGAACAGACATCCAGACCCTTTTTGAAGATTGCAAAAAAAATCCCACTGGAGCAGTGGGATCAATTTGATCATTTTTTTGAAAGCAATTTTGTTGCTTTATTATCCATCTTAGCGCATTAAGCACCCAATCTGTGAAATAACTCCTTCACCTGGTAGCCCCATAACTGGCTCTGGTCCTTAATTTCATTCTTCTCAGCAAAATCTTTGATGATCAGAATGGTCTGGTTGGATATTTCTGTTTTTTCAATTCTGAATTCGAAATATTCATTCTTTTCAGAATGAAGCCAATGGAATCGGATGAATTTATCCTGTTCCTGATCAACAATGGCTGCTTTATCGGGGGTGCCACCATTCCATGAAAAACTATACACACCTTCCCATTCGTCTACTTTATCTGCAAACCATTCCTGTAAACCTGCGGGAGTGGCTAAAAATTCGAAAAGAATTGCTGGGGAACATCTCACCGGGAACTCTAAAGTAAATAACTGCTTTTTGCTCATTACATTCTCTTTAATCTGCCTTCATTCGTAAGGCTGCAATAATATTAAATAATCCATACCGTCCAAATGTTTTTTTACCGAACTGATCAATTTCTGAATAGGTAAAAAAGAGACATTTCTGAGACATTGTATAAGTAATTGTTTTTCAATCGGTTGCGTTGAATATTTTTTTTGAAAAAATTTCAAAAATGCTTAAATTGCTGATGAGTGGAGAAAAGACGCCAACAGATGAACCAATGAATAACTGCTGATCAAAGTCTCGCTACCCTAATACACAACCAAAACTGCTTCCCATGAGTATGCGTCAGCTCAAAATCACGAAGTCAATTACCAATCGTGAATCACAGAGTCTTGAAAAGTATCTTCAGGAAATCGGAAAAGTAGATCTGATCAATCCGGAAGAAGAAGTTCAATTAGCGATGCGAATTCGACAAGGGGATCAACTGGCCTTGGATCGTTTGGTGAAGTCTAATCTTCGCTTTGTGGTATCAGTTGCCAAGCAATACCAGAATCAGGGATTGACCTTACCTGATCTCATCAATGAAGGTAATCTTGGGTTGATCAAAGCAGCACTTCGTTTCGATGAAACACGCGGCTTTAAGTTCATTTCTTATGCTGTATGGTGGATTCGTCAAAGTATTCTACAAGCATTGGCTGAACAAAGTCGGATTGTTCGTCTGCCTTTGAATAAAGTGGGTCTTACCAATCGTATTAGTAAAGCCTATCAATTATTGGAACAGGAATTTGAACGGGAACCCACTGTTCAGGAATTGGCCGAGTTGCTGGAGCTTAGTATTGAGGAAGTGGCCGCTACCATGAGTGTAGGATTCAGACATGTGAGTATGGATACGCCATTATCTGATGGCGAAGATGGTACATTGATGGATGTGATGGAAAACCCCAACGCAGATAAAACAGACGAAAAGTTGGTACATGATGAATCATTGCGATTGGAAATAGAGCGGAGTTTGAAAACATTGACGGAAAGACAAAAAGAAGTGCTTTGTTTTTTCTTTGGAATTGGGGTCGATAATCCACTGAGTCTGGAAGATATAGGGGAAAGATTTAACCTCACACGTGAACGGGTGCGTCAGATCAAGGATAAAGCCATTACCAAATTAAGAAGTACCAGCAGATGTAAACACCTGAAGGTATATCTCGGATAAACAAATCCACACTATATTTGCAACCCTAAAGTGAACCTCTGATTGGTTCACTTTTTTATTGGTGTAAGACCGAAATCGTGAATTATGTTTCAGAATCTCTCCGAAAAATTAGAATCAGCGTTTAAAAACCTAAAGGGTGAAGCGCGTATCAACGACCTGAATATCGCCAATACGGTAAAAGATATTCGTCGTGCATTGATTGATGCGGACGTCAATTTTAAAATTGCCAAAGAGTTTACAGATAAAGTAAAGGATAAAGCTGTTGGTGAGAAAGTAATCAATGCCATCAGCCCGGGTCAGTTGATGGTTAAGATCGTTCAGGATGAGCTGACAGAATTAATGGGTGGCTCTGAAGCTGTATTCAATGTAACCGGCAATCCTTCTATTATTTTGATTGCGGGATTACAGGGTAGTGGTAAAACCACTTTTACAGGAAAGCTGGCGAACTATCTCAAAAATAAAAAAGGTAAATCGCCTTTACTGGTTGCTGCAGATATTTATCGTCCGGCAGCGATCGATCAATTAACAGTATTGGCTGAACAAGTAGGCGTTGACATTTACAGTGAGCGAGAGAATAAAAATGCAGTTGAAATTGCACTGAATGCGATCAAAGAAGCTAAAGCAAAAAATAAAAACGTCATCATCATCGATACGGCCGGACGTTTGGCTGTGGATGAAGCGATGATGAAGGAAGTGGCAGATATCAAGGCAGCAGTGAATCCGACAGAGATATTGTTTGTTGTTGATGCGATGACCGGACAAGATGCTGTGAATACAGCCAAAGCCTTTAATGATCGATTGGATTTTTCTGGTGTCGTGCTCACCAAACTAGATGGTGATACCCGAGGTGGTGCTGCACTATCTATTAAATATACCGTACAAAAGCCTATTAAATTCGTAAGTAGCGGAGAGAAGTTGGATACGCTGGATGTTTTTTATCCAGATCGTATGGCGCAACGTATTCTGGGCATGGGTGATATCACCACCTTAGTAGAAAAAGCACAAGCCCAGTATGATGAAGTGCAGGCTAAAAAGTTGGAGAAAAAAATCAGAAAAAATCAATTTGACTTTCAGGACTTTCTGGACCAATTACAGCAGATCAAGAAAATGGGAAATATCAAAGATCTGATGGGCATGATTCCCGGTGTAGGAAAAGCGATTAAAGACGTAGATATTAATGATGATGCATTCAAAGGCATTGAAGCCATGATTAGTTCCATGACTCCTTTTGAACGTGCGAATCCGGATAGTCTAACACCTAGCCGTAAGCAAAGAATAGCCAAAGGATCAGGAAAAGATCTCACCGAAGTGAATGCATTCATGAAGCAGTTTGAGCAGATGAAACAAATGATGAAGATGATGAACAACATGCCCATGGGGGGAAGATTTCCCGGAATGCGCCGGTAATGGCTTGGGTGATACAGCGACATGCTTACCGCCCATTATTGAAATACGAGAGCCAGAAAGAGCTATACATGATCATTTTGCTCATATGTATTATGGGTATATAACGTATAAATTATATTTATATGTATCTAGCTAAAGCAGAAGCCCAAGATTCTAAGATGCCATTTTGTCCATGCGGTAACATATTATTAACTTTTTAGGATGGGGTTACTTTGGAATTCTACGTTCAAACACCTATTTTTGCCGCCTGATTCACCCTATTTATTAACGCCTATAAATTTCTATTTAACATGGCAGTAAAAATGAGATTACAAAGACACGGCAGCAAAAAGCGTCCGTTCTACTTTATCGTAGTGGCCGATGCCCGTGCCCCAAGAGATGGTAAGTTCATCCAAAAAATTGGAACTTACAATCCACTGACTGTTCCAGCAACCATCCAATTAGATCGTCAAAAAGCGCTTGAGTGGTTGAATAAAGGTGCTCAACCTACTGACACAGTTCGTCGAATCCTCTCTTTCAAGGGAGTGTTGTACCTGAAGCACCTGTTAAGAGGTGTGAAACTGGGTTTATTTGATGATGCAACAGCTATGACCAAATTCCAGGTATGGCACAATGAGCATGAAGCAAATGTTACCCGTCGTAATGAAGAGCACAGAAAAAATCAGCGTGCAAAAAGAGCTTATACTCCGGTTGTAAAAAAAGTGGAGACTAAGCAAGAAGAAGCTGCACCTGCTGAAGGAAACACCGAAGCTTAATCAACGATACGTTCAACATATTCCTGAAAGTCCCGATGCATGTCGGGACTTTTTTTGTGTGCGTATTCAGAAAATAGATGACAGTTGATAGTTGTCAGTTGACAGAAAGAGGATGATGCTCTTCTTCTTGAATTACAATAATCTAACAGCCATCTATCAACTGTCATCTGTCAACTAACCTCTCTCACTATATTTGCAGCATGGAATCCTACATACATATCGGTCGATTTGTGGCAAGTTTTGGATTAAAGGGAGAAGTGATCTTACAGCATGCACTGGGTAAAAAGACTGCATTAAAAGATGTGAAAGTAGTTTTTGTGGAAGAACAAAAAGGTTCATATCTGCCTTACTTCCTTGAGAGCTCAAAAGCTAAGGATCACGATGAAATATATGTGAAGTTGGAAGGTATAGATACCAAAGAGTCTGCCTCCAGGTTAAGTACCCGAAATGTATGGTTGAAAGATGCAGATTTCAGAAAATTAGCAGGTAAATCATCTCCAATCTCTCTGCTTGGCTATACCGTCATAACTGATGAGGATGAAAATCTCGGTCCCGTTCAGGAAGTGATTGAACAGCCTCATCAAGTATTATTACGAATTGATTTGAACGGAAAAGAAGCACTCATCCCATTGCATGCTGAATCACTCGACGGCATTGATCACGATCAAAAAGAAATCCATGTTGTGTTACCGGATGGATTGTTGGATGTGTATAGGTAGCTGATAGTCCATAGCCTATGGTTTATAGCATATTGCTCATAGTAGGAATAGATTTGCTATTTGCTATGAGCAATATGCAATCAGCTAACTGGCTATTCTCCCCGGATTAAAATACAGTACTTCCGCTTTTGTTTCTACTCCGGCTGCTTGTAATACTCTTTCGGCTTGAAGTACATGTCTGTATTGATGCGCAATGAAGAACAAAAAAGTATCGCCTAATTTTAGTTTGATGAATTTGGCAATGGAAATTGGACAGCTTGCTTTGTTTAAGTCAATATTTCTAGCCTCTTCCAATAGCTGTAGTAATTTTTCCTGCTGCTCAATGAATACAGCAATGACTTGTGGACTATTAAAATTAGAAACGGGGTAATGATCTTTGGGTGAAGACATTTTTTTACTCAAAGAGCCATCTTCTTTAGGCGTCATCAGTTGAGTGAAATAATTACCCAACCAACCTGATTTAAAATGTACGGCTGGCTTCCAATTCTTTTTTCGGGCTTCTTGTATTGCCTTCTCCATTACCGGTAGATAATAACGACCATAACTGTTGAGGTGCTCTAAACATTGGGTAGCACTCCATTTTTCAGGAGATTCTTTTAGCGCAAACTGACTATGTTTGATCATTTGCCATTCGCTGATGGCTTTGTTTAAAATTGATTCGGTTTGCTCCTGTAATTCGTCGATCAGTGTGTTTGATAAATAAACTGGCATTGTTTTCTGTTTTTGTTACTGCAAAGCTGCCGGTAGTACAGGAATTAAATCTTGGTCTGGGCTAAGATTTTTGATATAATAGTTGACAGTTGATAGTTGACAGTTGACAGAAGAAGAGCATGGTCTTGTTTTTTAAAAATACAATAATTAAATAGCCGCCGCCCTCCTGTCAACTGTCAATTATCCACTTTACACTAAACCTACCCTTAACTCTCAATCCTCACATTCCCCAATAACTTACTAAAGGTAGTTGCATCAATACCTAAATAAGAAGCCAAATATTTATGGGGGATGAGTCTGAGGACGTGTGGACTTCTCTTCAATAAAGTCTTGAATTTTTGTTCTGCCGAAAAACACTGTAGCTCTATCTGTCGCTCCAAAACACCTGCAAGAGAAAAGCTGGTGGCTTTCCTGATCAGTGTTTCAAAATTATGATGACGTTTCATCAACTCATCTATCAGCTGATAATTGGTGCGAATGAACGCACTTTTCGTAAGAGTCTCAAAGAAGTATTTGGAAGGTGTTTGTGTAAGAAAAGAGTCTGCAACTCCGGAAAACGAAAAAGGATAAGTGAAAACAATGGTTGCTTCTTTTCCATCATCACCGGCATAAAAAGCTCTTTGAACACCTTCTGTAACAAAATATAAATATCGTTCCGTTTCATTCACATGTGTAAGTATGGTCTTTCTCTTAGCGGAGAAAGGCTGCCATATCACAGAAAAATCATCCCATTCTTCATCACTTAATGAATGGATCTTGGCACAGAATTTTTTGAGTTCTTGTATCGGATCTAAACTTGCTGACAAATGGTTCTATTTATTCAGTATCCAATTTACAGCAGATTCTAATACGGGATCTTTTTTTTGTTTCTTATCTGTTGCAGTAGGTATGATGATATTTTCAGGAACCACCGGTCCCAGATTCTTTTCATCTTTATTGGCTCTTGTAAACATTTTAGAAGCAGCCCTGGCTATGACATGTGAGTTGGGTAGCATGAAATTGAACATCTCACCAAAATCATTAGGTGATTCACCGGTTGGCTCTCCAAATGTAGCCGCCAATTGATAACTCACAACACCATCAGCCAGCATATTAGCACTGGAAAATGTGCCCGTTCCAATTAGGAAAGCTACTTTCCCTTCGAAAAATGGCTCTTTGATGATCGGTTTCTTGAGCTCGCGATTAACATAAGTATAAGTATTGCCATCCGGTTGACTCATATAAAACTTATTATCTGCCTCGTTATAATTTTTCGATGTTTTTAAAAATGCCTTATAATGACTACTGATTTTCCATTTCATTCCTCCGGCAAGTATATAGGGCTTCTTATTAAAATGCGCTAAAAGACGTTCACCTAATTGTGAATCCCCTCCTCCATTCTCGCGTAAATCAATCACTAAGCCTTTTGATGAGCTATCATTCAAAGAAGTAAACACCGTTGTTAAAAATTGATCAAAAGGAAGTGTAGGATCATTGCGCATACTTCTGTAATTCAAATAGCCAATGCCATTCTTCAGCCATGAGAATTCATATGGTTTGTTACTTTGATGGTTCATTTTAGCTGTAAGCATTTTTGTAATACTATCTATTTGCGACCGATGAAATCCTTGAACAGTAAAATGAATCTTATCTCCATTCTCTTTTATGGCCTCAATTTCAAAAGGGCTGGAAATACCAGCCAGAAACAAAAGCTTTTTACTATAACTGGCAATTTGCTCTTTTCTCCAATTGTCAAGACCTCCAAACAAGCAATGAAATCTTTGATTGAGTTCACTAACAGAAATATGATTGATGGATATGATTTTATCATTCATTTCCAGTTTTGGAGTACTACTGATATCATAAGAAACAAACCATGCATCTTGAGTTACTTTTTGTAATTGAAAAGGAAATCGTAAGGATTGGTTATACAGGCTATCTGTGATTCTACTGCTTACCAATCCTACATGTCCTTCATCCAAAGCAGCACCCAATCGGCTAAAAATCAAAATGGACTCGATATGTGTTACACTATCCTGAAAAGGAATTAATAAACTATCAACCAATAACTGCATCTGTTCTCTTGAAATGGAATGATACATATTTACATGTGACTCTTCCATCGTAGTTAACCAAAAGCGGATATCTTCTTTAATCGCCTGCTTGGATAATTTTTTAGAATAAAAATCTATTGGATCTGTCTTCTCATATGCAATTTGTTGACCATAGCCCATACATGAGATAAAAACCATACATACGAAAAGAATAAACCGCATAAGTGTATTTTTAAGACAAACCTACACACTATGAAATTTGTTACAATCACATAAAGGGGGGATAACTTAGTTATCTTAGCATAGATATGACACTTCCTCAACGTTATATTGCCCATTTAGACCTCGACTCTTTTTTTGTAAGTGTTGAGATGTTAAATGACCCCTCTTTAAAAGGGAAAGCCGTTATTGTAGGAGGTTCACGCGATAGAGGCGTAGTTACTACTTGTAGTTATGAGGCAAGAAAATTTGGTGTCAGAAGTGCGATGCCCATGAAAACGGCGATGAAGTTATGTCCGCATGCTATTTTGGTGCGTGGTACCAGAGGAGAATACAGTCGTTATTCCAGATGGGTTACAGAAATCATAGCAGCAAAAGCGCCTCTATTTGAAAAAGCTTCTATTGATGAGTTTTATATTGATCTAACGGGAATGGATAAATTCTTTGATCCCTTTCAATGGACTATTGATCTGCGAAAAGAGATCATGGAACAAACACAATTACCCATTTCATTCGGCTTGGCTTCCAATAAAATGGTAGCTAAAATTGCAACGGATGAAGCTAAGCCCAATGGTTATTTGTTTGTGCAGCCCGGCAGGGAAAAAGATTTCTTAGCGCCATTACCTGTCAATAAGTTCTCCGGGGTAGGAGAGCAAACACTCAAGACTTTACAATCAATGGGCATTTATTTTATTAAAGATATCATTGTTACACCCATAGAAGTATTGGAAAAAAAATTGGGTAAATGGGGAACAGACCTTTGGCATAAAGCCCACGGTATTCATCACGGAGAAGTACATGCCTATCATGAGGCAAAATCAATTTCAACAGAGAATACTTTTGAAGAAAATAAAACAGATGTAGATTTTCTTTTAAGTGAGTTGGTGCGGATGACAGAAAAAGTGGCGCATGAATTAAGACAGGATGAAAAATTAACGGGTTGTATAGCGGTGAAAATCAGGTATCCTGATTTTGAAACAACATCTCGACAAACCACTATCGACTATACTTTCAGAGATGATGAATTGATACCGGTAGCCATTGACCTGTTTCATAAACTATATCGAAAAGAACAGCCTGTACGTTTATTAGGCGTACGTCTCAGCGAATTGACCCATCATGCAGTTCAGGGGAACCTGTTTGATGATTCAGAAAAAAAGAGTGAACTTTATAAGGTTATCGATGATGTGAAGAATAAGTTTGGTAAGACAGCTCTTAAAAAGGCAAGAACAGTCCGTAAGCGCGAGTAGCAACAGTTTCCACCGCATTTTACAATCTTAAAATAATTCTTATGAGTCTCAGATTGGGCGATATCGCCCCAAACTTTACCGCTCAAACAACTGTGGGCGAAATTGATTTTTACAATTACCTGGGTGATGGATGGGGTGTTCTTTTTTCACACCCCGCTGATTACACGCCGGTATGTACAACAGAGCTTGGAAAGACAGCATTACTCCAGGAAGAATTTGCCAAGCGAAATGTAAAAGTACTGGCATTGAGTGTTGACCCGTTAGACAAACACAAGGGCTGGGTGAATGATATCAATGAAACACAAAATGTAACAGTGGGTTTTCCTATTATAGCGGATGCCGATAAAAGTATTGCGAATACTTATGGCATGATTCACCCCAATGCCTCAGAAACATTTACTGTTCGTTCCCTGTTCATCATTGGACCGGATAAAAAAGTGAAACTAATGATTACTTATCCTGCATCTACCGGTCGTAATTTTCATGAAGTATTAAGGGTCATTGATTCTTTGCAGCTTACGGCAAATTACAGTGTAGCAACACCAGCTGACTGGAAAGATGGGGAAGATGTAATTGTGGTACCTGCGGTAAGTACAGAAGCAGCGCTGGAAAAATTTCCGAAAGGGTTGAATATCGTGAAACCCTATTTGAGGTATACGCCGCAGCCTAATAAATAATCACTTTGAGATACCTGCATTAAGACCCTGTAACGCTTTTGTTCCAGGGCTTTTTTATTTATACGCATTTTTCTGCCTATTTTACAGGAAATAAACTGTTATATGAGAAAGCTTCTGTTTTTTATTGTCTGCTTGGCTACGCTATCAACAACCTTCGCTCAAAAAACCCTGATACATTGTGGTCAGATGGTAGACGTGAAAAATTTGCAACTACTAAAAGAAATGACCATTGTGACGGAAGGGAATAAAATTGTTGAAGTGGTGAAGGGGTATAAGAATGCTGCTGCGGGTGAAAAACTGATTGACCTAAAATCAAAAACAGTCATGCCCGGTTTGATTGATATGCACGTGCATTTGGAAAGTGAAACCAATCCGGGAAGGTATATGGAAACATTTACTTTCAATCCTGCAGATTATGCCTACCAGTCAGTGGTATTTGCAGAAAGAACACTTATGACAGGTTTTACAGCTGTTCGCGATCTGGGCGGAAGTGGTGTCAATATTTCTTTGAGGAATGCAATTAATAAAGGGCTGATCAAAGGTCCACGTGTATACACTGCGGGAAAATCTATTGCCACTACCGGTGGACATGCGGATCCAACGAATGGTTATAGAAGAGATTTGATGGGAGATCCGGGTCCGGATGCAGGCGTGGTAAATGGGGCAGATGAGGCAGCGAAGGCGGTTAGACAAAGGTATAAAGAAGGAAGTGATGTGATTAAGATCACCGCATCGGGTGGTGTATTAAGTGTGGCAAAAAGTGGAGAGAATCCACAGTTTACGGAAGCAGAGATTAGAGCTATTGTTGAAACAGCTAAAGATTATGGGTTTAAAGTAGCAGCGCATTGTCATGGTAAAGAAGCGATGAAAAGAGCAGTAATAGCAGGTGTCAATTCGATTGAACATGGTACTTATATGGACGAAGAAGTGATGGGATTGATGAAAAAAATGGGTACTTATTATGTACCTACTATTACAGCGGGAAAAGCTGTGGGTGATTCAGCTAAGAAGCCGGGGTATTATCCTGAACTTGTTACTCCTAAAGCCATTGCTATTGGTCCAAAAATTCAAAACACTTTTTCAAACGCCTATAAAGCCGGAGTAAAAATTGCCTTTGGTACAGATGCAGGCGTGTATGCGCATGGAAAAAACTGGCTAGAGTTTGTATACATGCATGAAGCGGGTATGCCGGCATTAGAAACCATTCGTTCAGCTACCTTATATGCTGCTGATTTATTGGGTGATGATAGAATTGGTGTGATTGAAAAAGATAAACTGGCAGATATCATTGCAGTAGATGGAGATCCGGTGAAAGACATTGCTTCCATGGGTAAAGTGAAGTTTGTGATGAAGAATGGAGTAGTGTATAAAAACGATTGAAACAGAAGAATATTGAATATTGAATTTTCAATGTAGAAGTAAGGGATGATTGCACGCGTGTAAGACTTCGTCTGATGTGAAGTGAGAAAATAAAAATCAATTCGCGTCAGCTTATAATCAAATAAAGATTATTTTTTATTCGATCATGCCATTATTATTTTTGAGATGATAGGAAGGGCTACGATGAACAATTACTATCATCATAAAATAAAAATGGTATGAGTATTATCAGAATTCCTTTAAGATTCGAAGGTTCAGTAGGTGAGAAAATGGTGTATGCACTATTTGATAGTGGCGCCACATATTCCTGTTTGAATGATGAGGTAGCTAGTGCTATTGAAATTCCACTTAAACTTCGAACGCCACTAGAAATTAGTACAGCAAGTACGAGTCATTCTGTATTCGTAGAAGAAGCTATGCGAGCAGATTTTTATCATGAAGACATTCGTCTGAGCGATGAATTCATGGTGGTACCCGGTTTAAGTGAAGAAGCCATTATCGGTGTCAATACTCTTCAGAAATGGCGTATCAAGTTGGATTTTGAGCATGATAAAGTGATCATCAATCCTAAAGTAGCAGAGCATATGATAAAAGACTTGAAAGCTTTAAAAGATATGTGGAAGCCCAATAGTATGAGATAGTGTAAGAATAATTTTATTGAACTGCTTCAATCGGGAGTAGTGATTTGATACTTTGAAGATCTTCAAAGGCAATAAAATAATCAAATGATCTTCCATCATCGGAAGATCTTTGTTTTAAAATGATGGCTTGCTTATTAGGATATACAAAGTTATATTTCTGATTAATGCCTGTCATAATATCACTTCTTTGTTTCTTTTGAATTTCAGGATTACGTTTTATTAGTCCAAGAACCTTATTGATTTCTTCAATACTTGTTAATCGGCCGGATTCTGTATTATGAATAAGAAGATGAAGGAGACTTAATTCTTGTTCGTCAAAAAGTTTGGTATTGATGGACGTGCTTAATTTCCTTTCACTGGTTAGACTCACATCTGTTTTTCGATATACGCCATATTTTCTTGATAGTAACCAAAGTGAAACACCCAAAACAATAAGTAAGCCGCTCTCAAATTTTTCGGTAATTCCGCTTCCAGATCAAATCTTTCGTTATTTAAGGTAAACGAAAGTTTATGAGAATGTAATGCTAGTCTCGACATGAGCAGTCTTTCTTGTACTGTCTCCTAACTTTTGCAAAATCACTGTTACTAGCAAGCATTTAAATTACTGATATTTCAATAACGTTAGGTAGGTCGCCGTCATTAAGTCTTGCAAAAAGCAATGGTATGAGATTTTGAAGGGTACTACGCCGATTGTCTGCCCCACATAAGACCGCGATTGTAAGTGGAAGCTTTTCGACTTTTTGTTGGTATTGTAAGTTTTGATCGACAGTCACAAATAAGTCGAAACCGTCAGCGATCATTAATTTTAGTAGCTCGCCGTTTTTCTTTCCCAGCCAGCCTTTATCACGAACAGACCAGACCTCGTGACCAACACCGAAGTCCATTTTCAATTTTCGAGGTAAACTCTCATCAAGCAAAATTTTCATGTAGCACTTTCTGAGATGTGAGCGTTTTTTTAGCCATTTCCAGAACAGCTAATGCGGATTTTTTGGAAACGGTTGGGAAATCATCCAAGAACTCGTCCAAGTCCTCACCACCTTCGATATAATCAAAAAGTGTTTGTACTTGAACACGGGTTCCTACAAATACAGGAGCGCCGCTCATCACATCGGGATCTATACTAATTTCTCCGTATTTCATTTTCTCAATTTTATCTAAAGTTATGATAATATTTTCAAATCAATTTATGGTTCACGGCAGGAATTTACGATAACGTAAAAGGCTTGGCGGAAGAGTTCCCACTGGCGACTTGGTCAATAAGGACTCGATTAGCTAAAGCCAAATCATTGAAGTTCGGTCAGGAATCCAACAGTAGATGGGCCAAGTAGAAAAGCCAACTTTTTCTAAGACGGTGCGTGATAGAATAATTTTAAAAGGATTCAACAGTAGGCAAAGTTTAATCCATTCTACTTCCTATAACCACAAAAAAAGTCATTTTAATCTTGCCCATCTGTTTTCTTAAACTTCCAAGGCAACCGTTCTACTTTCTCAGCAAGCACCGGTTTCGCCACCCGTTCCGAACTTGTAAAAACAACTCTTTCTCCTTTCTTAATAATAAGCGCATCAATAATATCAAAAGCGGTAAATTTTTTATTTTGATAGGGTGTATGGTTATTGCTAAGATAATGAACACTCATGCCCCAAACCACTAGTTTATTATTAGTGCCGTTTAGGGGAATGCTTACGGTACCTCCTTCAAAAGATTTGCTCTCGATGGCAATATCTAATTCATCGAAGTAAAAAACATTTCCCTCATCCAATAAAAAATCACTCACCATACAGATCAGTTGAATGCGTATAGCTTCTGCATTTGTTTTTTCAGGACACACATCTTGCACACAAAAAGAAGGGAGATCAAAGCAAATACTAGATTTGGGCACTACCCGTATTGGCGGTAATTGAATTTTTAAAAGACGGTCTACTGAGCAGGCATCATTAAACCGAAATCGATGCAAAGGACTTGGATCACCATCGGTAATCATTCTTTTGCCACTGGCTTTGCTTGTATTCCTATGCATCATTTGGTAAAATGCACTCGTAAGCCGATGATAAGCACTCGTATGTGGAACTATCTTTAGCAATGGATGAAAACCTTTCATCAACATGGAAGCTGCTGCACTGGCACGACCAAACTCAACGCTTGCTTTTCGTGAGTTTTCAGATTGGGTTACTTTGGCAGGCTTTGTACGGGTGAAAAATTGACCATTACGTTCGTAATGAACCATTTCTCCAACACTTCCACTTAGCCTCAAAAGATTATTTTGACGGGCCATGAAATAGGATTTCAATAAATATACAAAATTTATGTAAAGTGATAGTGTTACGGCGTTTTCCCTCCGTTATAAGTGCGTTACAAGTCCGTTATAGGTCCGTTATTCATTCGATATTCATTTGAATATCGTCCACTGCTCATTCGGGAGCTCTTCTACACTACGGAGGGGTATCTGTACATAAGCTAAAGGGTATTGATAGTCCATACCTTATGAAAAAAGAACAACACTCAAAGAAAACACATAGATGTATTGAAGATACTATTGCTTACATACGGAAAGAACTTGAACCCCCTTTGGTTATTGTAACTTTCGTAATTGCGCCAACATCGCTCTCAAATCTTTTGGTAATTCCGCTTCCAGCTCAAATCTTTCGTTATTCAGCGTGAAAGAAAGTTTGTGAGAATGTAATGCAAGTCTGGACATGAGCGGTCTTTCTTGTTCTGCGTCTTTTGATAGCTTGAATTTCTTTTTCAAAGTTGATAAAAGAATAGGAGTAGGATCTCCATACAACTCATCGCAAACAATAGGATGCCCCAGATGCTGCATATGCACACGTATCTGATGTGTTCTTCCGGTATGAATCTGAAACTGTAACCAACTGTACAAACGAAAGCTTTCTAATACTTGATAATCTGTTAGTGAAGGTTTTCCTTTTACATGCGTCACCATCTTTCCTGTTTTCCCGGGATGTTCCATAATGGCTGCATCAATACTACCTGATTCATTGATCAGTTTTCCATGAACCAGTCCAAGGTAAAATTTTTCTACTTCTCTTCCTTCAAATAACTGCGATAATTGTTTATGAGTCTCTTCATCTTTTGCAAATACAATAATCCCACTGGTGTCTTTATCTAAACGATGAACAGTATAAATTTCTCCATAACTATTTTTCAGTAGTTCTTTCAACGAAAGCTCCTGTCCAAGTCTATCGGGGATACTCAATAATCCCGACGGCTTGTTAACTGCTATGAAATGACTATTCTCAAAAATGATCGTTGGGCGCATGGTAGTAGCTTATGGCAAATGGGTGATAGGTAATAGGTTTTAGGTGATAGCAGATAGGTTATAGCATATTGTCAAGTGGTTTGAATAATATATTGATCAAACTATTAGCCATGAACAATAAGCCATTCGCTATGGACTATGGACCATCGACTATCGACTACTAGACTTCCTCACAAACGACTTATTCATAAACTTCAGTAGTCTCACTTCTTTCTCATTCAGGAAACGCCATTTACCTCTATCCACATTTTTCTTGGTGAGGTTGGCAAACATGACACGATCCAAACCTTTGACATCATAACCCAAATGTTCAAAAATGCGTCGTACAATTCGGTTTCTGCCACTGTGAATTTCTATTCCTACGATATGCTTATTCTTGTCATCCGCATATCCAACAGCGTCTGCTTGTACAAAACCGTCTTCCAGTGTAATACCGGTCATGATGGCTTCAAGGTCTTTTTTAATCACGGGTTTATCCAGTGTTACTTCATAGATTTTCTTTACCTCAAAAGAAGGGTGTGTTAATTTTTGTGCAAGTTCTCCATCATTCGTTAATACTAAAACACCGGTTGTATTTCTATCAAGTCTGCCTACAGGATATACACGTTCCGGCGTAGCACCTTTGATGAGATCTAAAACAGTTTTTCTTCCTTGTGGATCATTAGCCGTGGTGATATAATCCTTGGGTTTATTCAATAAAATATACACCGCATTGCGTTGTAGAAAAACCTGCTTACCCTTCACAATTACTTTGTCTTTTGAAGAGACTTTATAACCGGGTTCAAAAATTTTATCGCCATTCACCGTTACTTTACCTTCTTTCACCAGATCAGCAGCTTCTCTTCTTCCACAAACACCTGCGTGCGCAATGAATTTATTCAAAGGCATCTGTTCGTCAGTACCCGTATTCTTTAATGGGATATCAGTGGGTTGGACTTCTGGTTTACTTTCTTTCTTGGAATACTTATTACTTGATTTCTTACTTGAAGCTTGAGGCTTGAAGCTTGAGGCTTTACCTCCTGCCTGCGGCTTAAAGCTTGTAGCTTTCTCCTCCACCCCCCTCATCTTTTCAATTTTCTTTTTCCGCATTTCTTCGCCTGCGGCACGGGCTTCTGCTTTTATCTTTTTCTTTTCCTGGCGGAAAGCTTCTTTAATCGCACTGCCTTTTTTCTGATTGGCAAACTTGTCGAAGTTGTCTGTTCTTTTTTTCATGTTTTTGTTTTTGCTGTTTTACAACAGGATTTAAGCTTCTAGCTTCTAGCTTCTAGCTTCTAGCTTCTAGCTTCTAGCTTCTAGCTTCTAGCTTC
>JACBFI010000036.1 GCA_013391385.1 Sediminibacterium sp. Gen4
TCTTCTTTCATGTGTCTAAATTTACAATTTGACACACTTAAGTGAACATACTCCCTCTTTGTTTTTAGCCTGTTGTACATCAAACTTCCTACATCAGACATCTGCGATCTGACATCTACCATTCGCTATCACCTATTTGCTATACTACTTATCCGCCTGTCTCTTCACAGAGCCTCCACTACTCACATTGATATTGCGGATCAATCCGTCTCCTTTGAATCTTACATATCCGCCACTACTGGCTTCAGCTGAAATTTCCTTGTTTACAGATACCTGAACACCGGCACCACTGCTTACATCTGCTTTGCAATAGGTTACATTCAAATCATAACCACGAAATATTCCACCACTGCTGCCATCAATATTCAATGAACCTGCTTTTCCGGTAACGGTAATAGTTCCTCCACTGCTTACATCGGCAGATAGTTTATCCAAGTCTACCGATTTTGCTTGAATCGAACCTCCACTACTAGCTTCTAAACCATCCAATTCCTTGTAAGAAACATATACTACCACTTTCCAATTTCTTCTTCTCTCCCAAAATTTCCAATCGTTGTTTTCTCTGCCAATTCTCAAAACACCATTGGTGACAGTTGTTTTTACTTTGTCTAATAAGTCTGCATCATTGGTGGTAACCGCCAATTCTTCTTTGTTGCCTTTGGTCAGAATCACTTGTATACCTGCTGAAGTTTTTACCGCATGGAAAGATCCGACATTTCTTTTCTGAACGTTCTCTCCCGATACCACTTCCTGCCCCAAAGCCATAGAAAACAGCATGGTAAGGGCGAATAAACTAGTCAATATTTTTTTCATACACTGTTTGTTTTAGGGTGTAACGGGGAGGAGGGGGAAATGTTACAGTTTGAGAGTAATAAGCTACAAGCTTCACGCTTCACGCTTCACGCTGCAAGAGAGATGTAGATTCCTCATAAAAAACTTGCAGCGTGAAGCTTGCAGCGTGAACCTTACAGCCCGGAGCTCTTACCTTAAAACCACCACCCCCAATGCCGGCAAATGCACTTTTAACCTGTAGCATTTGGAAGGCTTATCTACCAACTCAGACTTTATTTCAGGGTTAAATACATCCCCTGTTCCCCAGAATTCTTTGGCATCACTATTAAAGATCTCCTGCCATTTACCTTTTCCATGGACATAGATCTCCCAATCCTGACGAACCACCGGCGTAACATTTAAGATCACCAGTACATCATCTTTTTCCTTTTTGCCTTTGCGTTTGTACACCATCACAGATTCACTTCTATGATTTAAGTCTACCCATTCAAAACCTTCGGGCTCAAATTGTTTTTCATACAGCGCTGGTTCTGAGCGGTATAGTTCATTCAGTTTTTGTACACAATATTTCATCCCACCATGACTCACAAATTGCAATAATTCCCATTGCAACTCACTTTTATAATTCCATTCACTGGTAGCTCCGAATTCATTGCCCATGAACAACAATTTTGCTCCCGGGTGTGTGAACATATAAGTATAAAGAATTCTTAGGTTCGCAAACTTTTGCCATTCATCGCCGGGCATTTTATACAACATGGGACTCTTGCCATGTACCACTTCATCATGACTCAAGGGTAGCATGAAGTTTTCATCATTGAAATACATCATACTGAAGGAAAACTTATCCTGATGAAACTGACGGTAAATAGGATCCATTTTGAAGTAATCCAAGGTATCATGCATCCAACCCATCATCCATTTCATGCCAAAGCCGAGTCCGCCTTCGAATGTTGGTTTACTGATCTTTGGCCAGTCTGTGGCTTCTTCCGCAATGGTTTGCACATCTGCAAAATCGCGGTATAGGGTTTCGTTCAAATCTTTGATGAAAGCAATCGCTTCCAGATTGCCATTACCGCCAAATTCATTCGGCTCCCATTGACCTTCGTTTCTGCTGTAATCAAGACGCAACATCGAGCTCACGGCATCCACCCTCAATCCATCTGTATGAAATTGATCGCACCAAAACCTTGCACTGCTGATGAGAAAGGATTTTACTTCTCCCCTTTTGTAATTAAAAATATAAGAGTTCCAATCGGGGTGATATCCTTTTCGCATATCTGCGTACTCGTAGGTATGCGTACCATCAAACATGAATAATCCATGTGCATCATAAGGAAAATGTGAGGGTACCCAATCGAGTATCACGCCAATACCTGCCTGATGAAAAGCATCTACCATGGCTGCATAATCCTGTGGTGTTCCGAAACGGGAAGTAGGCGCAAAATATCCAGTGCCTTGGTATCCCCAGCTGCCATCAAAAGGATGTTCCATCACCGGCATGAATTCTACATGCGTAAAACCCATTTCTTTCACATAAGGAACCAATCTTTCTGTGATCTGTTGATAGGTATTGTAGACTTCTTCATTGTTTTTATCCGGACGCATCCAACTGGCCAAATGCACTTCATATACAGACCATGGCGCATTCAATGCATTGTGTTTTGAGCGTTGTTTCATCCAGTCCTGATCCTTCCACGCATAATCGGTTTGCCAGGTAATAGAAGCAGTATATGGACGTTTCTCCCAGAAGTGCGCAAAGGGATCTCCTTTATCCAATTTGATTCCTTTAAAACCGTGGATATGATATTTATAAGCTTCTCCGGTCTTGATTCCCGGAATAAACCCTTCCCAAATACCTGAATTATCCAGCCGAACTTTTAAGGGGTGAGATTCCTTGTTCCAATCATTAAAATATCCGGTAACACTTACGAAAGTGGCATTGGGTGCCCATACGGCAAAATAAGTTCCTTGGGTATCTAATACTGTGATCTGCTTATTACCAAAATAATCATAGAGACGATAATGTGTTCCTTGCTGAAAGTTGCGGACGTCTTCATCTGAGAACAAAGAATAATTCCAAACAGATTGCTCAGTGTCAACAAAATGGATCTCTTCATATTTTTTATCCATGTTCCCAACCTTTTGTCCGCTTTTGACTCCTTCTGAAAGATTTGATATAGACGAGGGTGTTGACTTATTAATTTTATCATTCATGGGTTCAAAGAGATCAGATTAAAAAAATTATTAACATTAATTTATAACTATATTATTAGTTATTAAACTTTTTTTATGGATTTTGCTGTAAGAAGCATCTAACGCTGCAAGCCACTAAACAATGAAAAAACTAACTGCCCTATTGCTGGCGATCGGTTTCTGCACCATCTCGTTCAGCTATGCCCAAACAGGTTCCCTTAAAGGTACGGTTGTTGACTCTACCAATAAAGTAAATCTCCACAATGCTGTAGTTTCCCTGTTAAGACCCAAGGATTCGGTATTGATCAAGTTTGTAAGAACCAATCCACAAGGAGCATTCGAATTATCAAATCTTCCTGCCGGAAAATTTATCGTGATGATTACTTACCCGGATTATGCAGATTATATTGATGATATAGACCTATCGACTACGCTTCAAAAATCAATGGGTAATGTATATGTGACCACCAAAGCCCATTTATTGGAAGAAGTGATCGTTAAACAAAGGATTGCTGCGATTCGTATGAAGGGTGATACCACGGAATATCGTGCAGATAGTTTTTATGTTGGACCCAATGCTAATGTGCAAGATCTTTTGAAACGTATGCCCGGTATTCAGGTGAATAGCAAAGGGGAAATCACTGCACAAGGACAGAAAGTTGAAAAAGTATTGGTGGATGGAGAAGAATTCTTTAGCGATGATCCGGCAGTTGTAACACAGAATTTACGTGCAGACGCCATTGATAAAGTGCAGGTATTTGATAAAAAGAGTGATCAGGCTGTGTTTACAGGTATTGATGATGGACAAACCTCCAAAACCATTAACCTGCAAATGAAGGAAGACGCGAAGAAAGGATATTTCGGTAAAGTAGAAGCAGGTACAGATTTCGACAAATACCGTTATGGCAAAGGCATGCTGAATGCTTTTAAAGGTAAGCGAAAATTTGCTGCATTCATCACCAACGACAATACCAAGTTTGAATCTTTGAACTGGAATGAAAGAAATAATTATGGCAGTGGCTCGGATAATATGACGGTGATGGATGATGGTGGTATTATGATTTTTGACGGCGGCGATGATTTCAGTTATGGACAAGGCTTACCCACTTCTACAACGGGGGGCTTGCTGTTCAGTAATAAATGGAACCAAGACAAACATAATATCAACAACTCGTATCAATACAATAACCTGAATGTGCGGGGTCGTAATCAAACCACTACGCAAACCATCTTACCCGATACTACTTTCTTTAACACACAGGATCAAAACTTTGTGAGTGACAGAAGACGCAACCGAATTAATAGCAAATACGAACTGCGTATTGATTCTACCAGTACTTTGAAAATGACTTTAACCGGCTCTATCATCAATAACAGAAACGCTAACAGCTTTTTAGGTAAAGCCATTAGTGAAGAAGGACAACTCATCAACCAATCAGACAGAACAACCACGAATGATGGCGAAGACAGGAATTTATTGGGATCCTTACAATGGCAAAAACGTTTGAAGAAAAAAGGAAGAACCATCTCATTCAATGGCGACTTCTCTATTATGAATAAAAAGAATGATGGATTCCTTTTTGCTAAGAATGATTTCTACGATAAAAATGGGAATTTGGTTCGTCAAGACAATCTTGATCAGTTTAAAACCAATACGGAAGACCTTTCGGGCGTCAATGGTCGTCTTGCTTACACCGAACCTCTTTGGAAAAATACATTCCTTGAATTGAATTATCGTTTTTCACTGAACAGAAATGATGCAGAAAGAAATACGCTGGAGAAATCAACACCTGGTGGTAAATATGAAAACATTGTTGATACATTGAGTAATCATTTCATCTATAATAATAATACACACACCGGAGGTTTTACATTCAGATTGAATGAGAAAAAATACAGCATTTCAGTAGGTAGTTCTTTGGGATCAGCCAGATTCAATTTAGATGATATCAATACAGGAGCTAAGAGAAGTATTCAATTTACCAACTTCCTACCTACAGTAGGTCTTACTTTCAATCCAAAGAAACAAATGAGGATAAGGATGAACTATAGTGGTACTACTCGTAACCCTACACTGCAACAGATACAGCCATTTATAGACAATATTGATCCGTTAAACATCACTATCGGCAACCCAAATCTGAAACAAGAGTTTAGACATAACATCAATTTTAATTTTAGCGATTACAAGGTGTTAAAAAGTAAGAATATTTACTTGAGCGCCAACTTCACAACAACCAACAATGCCATCACCAATGCAAATTTTATTGATAGCATAGGCAGAAGAGTGAATCAGGCTATTAATGTAAATGGCAACTATTCAGGTAATTTATGGAGTAGATATGGTTTCGATATCTTCCCTACCTATAATTTAAATTTTGGTTTTTCGCCTACCATTAGCCGATTTGTGAATAGAGTAAATGGTATAGAGAACGTAAGCAATAATAATAACTATGGCTTTGACATAGGTCTTGGTCACTGGAGTGAAAAAAAGCTTAGCTTCTATACCTTCTTCAATGCAACCTTAAACAATTCAAAGTCTTCGATCAGACCGAATATTGTGACGAGATTCTGGTCTTATACCTCATATCTTGATCTATCGCTCAAATTACCGGCAAAATTGTTCCTACAGATAGATTCAAGACTGACTATGTTCCAAAAAACGGCTCAATTTGCGAATAGCGCAAATGTATATATCGTCAACAGTTCATTGAAGAAAACATTTGGCAAGTCTGATAAACTGGAAATGAAAGTATCCATTAACGATATTTTCAATAACAACCAGAATATCCGAAGAAATATCAGCACCAACTTTATTACAGAGACCATTCAGCAAAATATCCAGCGTTTCTGGTTATTTACCATTGCTTATAATTTCAGCAAAAACGGAAAACCAACACCAGGATTCTAAAAAAGGAACACATGAAAAAGTTAATGACGCTATTATTTGTTTTCGCTTGCTTGAACAGCTTTTCACAAGCGAGATTCATCAGTTCAGGCAGAATAGAATTTGAACGGAAATACAATCAGCACAGTCAATTTGAGGGTGAAGGGGACAATATTTGGATAACTGAGATGAAAAAAAATTATCCAAAAATGGTGACTGATTTTTATGAACTGAAATTCAATTCCGAAAAATCTGTTTACAAACTCCTGAAAGAAAATCCTGATAACAAATATTTGTGGATGGGCAAACCCAGCGAATCAGATGTTGCTGTGAAAGACCTAACCAAGCAAACTTTATCGATCCAAAGAGATGTGTTTGAACAAACCTATATCATACAAGATAGTCTTCGTCAGTTGGAATGGCGTATCACAGATGAAACCAGAACCATTGCCGGATTTGAATGTAAAAAAGCGGTGACACGTATTTGTGATTCGGTATATGTAGTCGCTTTTTATACGGATCAAATTCTGGTGAACAGTGGTCCGGAAAGCTTTAGTGGTTTACCCGGTATGATCCTAGGATTGGCAGTACCGAGATTACATACCACCTGGTTTGCCACCAAAGTTGAACTGATAGAGCCTACACCTGCACAACTCTCTCCTACTCAAAAAGGAAAAAAAGCCAGCTGGCAGCAAGTATCTGCCGACCTGAACAGAGCCATGAAAGACTGGGGACGTGGGGCGGATAGAATTTTATGGAATGCCTTACTATAGCATCAATTCAATGAAGGTTTAGGGGCATTTGTCATCAGACTATTGGTGGCTAGGATCAATGCCTGAATAATGAAAGCTATTGTGATCAGTAACGCCATTTCCAATGTTGTCAAGATCACTGATCCGGCAATAATGGATTTAGACGCCTGATTTAATTTTGTACCCTCTTCAATCTGAATGGTTGACAGCTGTCTCAATTGTGCATTCAACTGTCGATACGATTGTTTTAATCCATCATACAAAGTCGGATCTATAGCCGCCATATTCAATACATGAGCTTCCTTTGTCTGCAGAAGCTGGTACTGTTTTGTAAAATCTTTAAAAGTAGCCGTTTCAGCCTGCGTAAATTTTGTCTTCTTATAGGATTTGATCAGATCAGCAATCGCCGCATCATGAAAATACAGTGAATGATTCAACTGATGTGAGTTTACATTTTTCCCATCGAAATACTGATCCGTTAACTGATGTTTTTGGTATAGGTGATCAGAAATCTTATAGATATAACTTTCCACGAGTAATCTGTCTTCATATACAGAAGAAAAAGAGTTACCCAACATCGCTACATTCTTACGATCCATTAAATTCTTGCAAAAGACCATTGCCAGAACAATCCCCAATAAACCTGCCACTTTCATACGTGGCCCAATAGCATAAGCCCAATTCATAGTTAATGATTTAAGGATGAAACAATGTTGTGCGCCTTATCAATTTAACCAATAAAACTGAGGAAACCTAAGGATTGGGGAGTTGTAATATCTTAATGTGTATTTTATTGCCACTGAGGGCACTGAGGAACACAGAAATAGATGGTTCAGTGCCTTTCTGTGCCCTCAGTGGCAATAAAAGTTACTTATTAGCCCTCATCCTCTTCGGCCCATACCACAACCAAAATCCGGTAATGGTGAAGAGTAACAAAGCCAATCCCATAATAGTCGTATAGATCAACTTAAAAGTTCCGGAAGGAATATTCAGATAATGGTCTACCAAAGACCCATCGTGAATCTTCTCAATATAATCTGCTCTTCGTTTCTCTATATGCAACAATGCACCGGTAGCGGCATCTATTTGCACCGCTGTAAAATGATCTGTAAATAAAAATTTCACCATCCCCTTTTCCGGTCTGAAATCAATTCGATCAATATGGGTGGATAAACTACTATCAGACTGCTTTAAATAATAAACGGCTTGCTGAGTTAGGCTATCTACCGACAACCAATCTTTAGATAAGGTTGAACTGCCCTTATATGATTTTGCTAAGAGTAGTCCATTACTATTTTTCTTCCATCCCAACAATAATCCCGTAACTGCTACTACAAAAAAGAAGACAAACAGTAACGCACCTGTAACCCTATGAACTTTTCTGAATATCCTTAAAACCTTGGCCTGTTCCTGCCGTTTCGTAACATGATCTGACATGATCGCATTTTTTCTGAAACGCTAAATATATTCAATATCGGGTAATGGCGGACTATTTTATGCTGACCGGATTAATCAGCCACTATGCAATGTGTATAGGTGACCATTATTCAAAATGTTGCAGATTTACTGCTTTATAGCTCCATTTATCGAGTGTGCCATCGAAGCTAATAGTGATCCATTCTTTTGCAAAAGGGTTCCAGACAACTCCCCATAAATTATGTTTCCCATCTCCCCCTGTATATAACAAATTCCCTTCTCGATCCCATACACGCAATTGATCACTGGCAGTGGCCAATAAGGATCCATCATGATTCCATTTCATATCCCGATACTCCATTTTACTTTTCTTGATGGTTTTGAATAATTTCCCTTCTGTGGTCCAGAACTGTAATAATGTGGGAACACCTTCTTGTTCATGACCATAATCACCGCTCACAAAGAAAAGTCCATTTGGATGCCATTCAACTGCCAGTACCCCTGTTGCTTCTTCCCGATGTTTTAATACGGCTAGCTTCTTTCCGCTCATGTCATACATACGAATATCATCCCCACTCACCAACAATACATTTTTGGAAGGATGCCAATCTATGTCTAGATAACTATTGTTGTCTTCTTTGGCAATGGTTCTAATCAATTCTCCTTTTTCATTCCATATTTTGACCAGGTGATTATCAGTTGCCGCTAAAAACTTGCCATTGTAACTCCAACTGACTCCCCTAGCTCCCCATGCTGCACCTACTAAAGGAATGGAATCACCTGTCACCATATTCCTTAGATGCATTTTTTTATCACCGGTAGCTACGGCTAATAATTGTCCATTGGGTTGCCATTCCATACGTCTGATCATGGAATTGACCGGAAAGGTTTTGATCAGCTTTAAATCTTTGTATTGATACAATCTGATCTGTTGATCATCGCCACCGGTTACCACAAAACGTCCACTATGATCAATGGCTACAGTCCATAACCCCTTACCCGGTGATGCTATCAAAGCACTCGATATCCATAAACTGTACACTAATAAAATGATTCGTTGCATAATAACTGATTTAAACCTGTAACCAATCCGGAGAACTATCTGTAGGTGTATTGATCAGGATCGGGATACCATCCGGAGAATGGAACCGAATTGACAACATTCCCAAATGTGACTCATACGGACCTTCAAATGCAATCTTATGTACTGTCAAATGCTGCATCACTGCTTTCAGATCATCGGTTATAAAGCTGATCTGTGTTGCTCCTGCTGGTAGATGTTTAGACAGATTCAGATCCACTCCTTTTTGTCCACTATTGAAAACCGTTAATCCATCTTGCTCTATAGCAGGTTGCAGTCCAAGTAGCTTGAAGAAAGCACTGGCTGCAGACAGATCATGAGACCCCATTTCAATTTCATGTATGCGAATCTTCATGTGCAGGTTTGTGGTCAACAGGTTTTTCTTTTTTGACACCCATCATACCTCCCATCATGATCAATGCTGTCAATACAATGACTTGGATAATGAGTGAATTATCAACCATGGGTATTCTGTCTTCAGGCAATATGGAGAGGAATAAAAGAATCGTGATCAATCCTCTTGGTGCTATAAACAGCAAAGGAAAAAGAGGCAACCCCGATATTTTCAATTGAATAGCCCTGATCAAAAAGATGGCAGCTACCACAATTCCAGCCCACAATAGTGTTTGCAGATTGATAAGGTCTGCTGTTTCCAATAAATAACCAAAGAGAATGAAAAAGAAAGTCCTGATTACAAATGCAGCTTCTGTGGCTATTTCTCTGAACTTGTGTACTTCTTTATCCAGATTATCGGGCTTTAGTAGCGCTATATATTTATATTTTTTGAGTGCATCCAGATTCCCCAGAAAGATGCCGAATAAAAGAATGAATAATAAGGATGGTAAATGATAGATCTTAGAAATAGTATAGATCAGAATCAACATCACCATGATGGGAATGAACTTGATATGATGATTGATTCTACCCAATAAATACGATAAACCTACCGTTGCGAAAAAAGAAACAATCAATATCAAGATCAGCTGCCATCCAAATTCAAAGAATGCATGCCCATTAATAACAGCATTCAAGGCAACAAAATTAAAGAAGATGACACCTACGATATCAGACAAGCTACTTTCATAGGTCACAAACTCACGATCATAGGTTTTCAAATTTTTGGCAGTAGGTATCGCAATGGCACTACTGATTACCGCCAATGGAATAACATTGACCAAACTTTGCTTAAAACTATAGCCGCTGTAATAACTTAATAATCCCGCAAGTATCAACCCAACAGCAAGAATGGGAAAGAAAGAAACAAAAAAAGCTTTCTTTACCATCGGTAATTTTGACTTGTCCAATTCTAATTCCAAAGAACCTTCCAATACAATCAAGATTAGTCCTATGGTACCAAGTATAGGAAGTAATGAGGAAAGATCAGGAACGACTACATTAAAAAAAACGGTCAGCTGCTTGATGACCCAACCCAAGAGAAGCAATAAAATTACAGAAGGTATTCTTGTCTTAGCAGAACTCAGATCAAACAAGTATGCCAATAAAATAAGAATACATAGTGTAATGATGATAGATGTGGTCATACCTGCAATATAAGGTATGAAAATTGTTTTTCATAATGCCGCAAATATGCTTATTAATAGATTAACAAAGCTATTTCACTAAATTAAGTAGGCTGTATCAAATCCCAGAGATTGCCATACAAATCTTTGAATACAGCTACTGTGCCATACGATTCTTTTTGTGGGGGTCTTACAAAGACAACGCCTTTATCGGTGTAGAGATTAAAATCACGTTCGAAATCATCGGTATATAAAAAGAGAAATACACGTCCTCCGGTTTGGTTGCCGATGTATTGTTCTTGTACAGCGCCATCTGCTTTTGCCAATAACAAAGCAGTAGCAGCACCTTTAGGAGCTACACGTACCCATCGTTTGGTAGATGTTAGTATTGTATCTTCTAACAACTCAAATCCAAGAACATTCACATAGTATTGAATGGCTTCATCATAATCTCTGACCACTAAACTGATATGTGCTATTTGTTGCGCCAATTTATTTCGATAATTCAATGATCATGGTACCATTGGCTGCTACTTCAAAATTCTCTCCTATTGATGTTCCGGAAATAATATCTTTTCCTTTTGTAAAACCTTGTGTGCGTTCACTGTAATCTGCCCATGACAGTTTTTTTACCGAAGAAGATGTATTGATCACACACATCACGGTATGTTGATCATCGTATCGGAAATAAACATAGAGTCCATCAGCTGGAAGAAACTGCAGGGTTTTTCCAGTAGTCAAGGCGGAAGAATTCTTGCGATACTGTGCAATGGTTTTTACATAATCGAATGCCTGTTGTTCTGCTGTGGTTCGGCCTTGTACAGTAAACTTGTTCTGTGCATCCCCCTCAAAGCCACCCGGAAAATCCAATCGCACCATAGCATCACTCGGATTTTTAAAATTCTTCATCAGTATCTCAGTTCCATAATACAACTGAGGAATACCTCTTAATGTAAGCAACAATGCAATACCTTGTTTGTATCGGTTCATGTCTTCATTGACTACTGACAAAAAACGATCCATATCATGGTTATCAAGAAAGATGCAATTGTTCTTAGGTTCTTTATAAAGAATATCTTGCTCCAATGTCATATAGAGTTTGTTCACGCCTTCTGTCCAGCCAAAAGGTTGATTCAATGCCGCCATGATGGCACTGTTCAAAGGAAAATCTGTAACCCCTTCTGCATTGTGTTTGAAAGGAACATCCATGTTGTTTCTGGTGAAATAAGCACTGCCGGTAACTGTGTTGGTCCAGGCTTCTCCAAAGATGGTGAGCTTAGGATATTCTTTTAGTAAGGCATCATTGATGCGATTGAGGAATGGTTCATCACAATATTTATAGGTATCAACTCTCCAACCATCTACGCCGAATTCTTCGGTGCTCCAGATCGCATGTTGAATCAAAAAATTAGCAACGAAAGGATTACGCTGATTGACATCCGGTAAGTGCGGAACAAACCATCCATCCAACATTCGTTTTTTATCTTTCTCACTGGCATAGCGACCGAATAATGCTTCATCTCTGTGATTACTGCCGGTATAGGTATCCCAACGATTGACCCAATCAGGTGAAGGTGGATCCAGTTCCATCCAATGATGCGAGCCGATATGATTGTACACTGCGTCCTGAATGAGTTTCATTCCATTAGCATGTAAGGAATCAGAGAGTTCTTTATAGCTGTTGTTTCCACCCAAACGGGCATCTACTTTGTAATGATCGGTAAACCAGTAACCATGATAGCCACTCATCATGCCGGCTGTTTCTTTGTTGAGTGGCATATTGTTCTCGATTACAGGCGTCATCCATAAAGCGGTTACACCCAATTCTTTCATGTAATCAATATGGTTCTGAATGCCCTTTAAATCGCCTCCATGTCTTCTTAATACATCTTTTCTATCACTGCCGTTATCCTGCATATTCGCAAACTGATCATTGGAAGGATCGCCATTACTAAAACGATCGGGCATGATCAGGTATATCAGATCTTTTGCACTAACTCCTTGTGCGAACTTTGTTCCTCTTCCGTCTCTTCTTTTTTTAAGTGCCCAGGTATAAGTTTTTGATTGTTTATTGGTAGTGGTAATAATGGATACGTTACCGGGTTGCGCTGATTTACTAATTGATAAATCTAGCACCAGATATTTTCCATTACTAAAACGATGGGTACGTAGTAAACTCACGCCGGGATATTGCACACGGACATTTGATCGTGAAAATTGACTGTCATCACTTTTTAAGATCAATTGAACACGATCTCTGTTCATGCCTGCGAACCAATGCGTGGGGTACATAGTCAATTCCTGTGCAGTAGACGAGATGACAAACAACAGCACCGCTACGGCACTCCATATTTTTTTCATAACATTCGAAAATTAGTTGGTCAACAATAACGGTTCGAGATTATTAATCACTGTGCTTTTTCTTGTTTGATGCGTATAGCACCGGCATCATAGACAAATAAAACACTCACAGCTCCGCATAACATGAGGAACCCCGCCAATACAATAGCATAGATTGGCTGGCCGCCATAAATATTTTTTACGATCCATCCACCGCCAATACCATTCACGATCTGTGGTAAAGTGATGAAGAAATTAAAGATACCCATGTAAATACCCAGCTTCCCTGCAGGAATAGAACCCGATAAGATCACATAAGGCATCGCCAAAATACTCGCCCATGCCAATCCAACACCGATCATTGAATATGTCAGCATTGCGGGGTCTTTGATAAAGTAAATAGAGATCAATCCAACACCACCCGCAATCAGTGAGAATGCATGGGTTCCTTTTCTTCCTAAGAATTTAGCAACAACAGGTATGAACAATGCATAGATGGCTGCCACTAAATTGTATGTACCAAACGCAGAGCTCACTTTATTCCCTGCTTCATTATAAGCCACTGATCTTGCATCATCAGGTGATAGTCCGTATACATGGGTAGCAACCGCATCAGTTGTAAACACCCACATACTAAACAGTGCAAACCAAGAGAAGAACTGCACCAATCCCAATTGCTTCATCGTCTTGGGCATGTTCTTAAAATCTTTGAAGATGGCGCCGAGCCCTTCTTTTTTGGAAGCTTCATCTTGCTTGCCATGGTATTTTTCATATTCGTCGGGTGGATATTCTTTTGATAGAAATACCGTCACCAAAATGGCGGTAATGAAAACGGCAGCACCGATATAAAATGCATACTTGATATTATCTGCTACACCTGATTCACCCGCTTCCTGTGAGAATCCACTCTTTGCGAGAATAGAGGGGAGTTCTGATCCTACCACTGCACCAATACCGATCAAAAAAGTTTGCACAGCAAAGCCACTGGTTCTTTGTGAGTCGGGTAGATTGTCTGCTACCAAAGCTCTGAAGGGTTCCATGGCAACATTAAATGAAGCATCCATAATCATTACCATACCGGCACCAATCCATAAAGCAGGAATGATGGATGACATGGCTGCTGAATTCGGAAGAAAGACCAATGCAGCTGATGATAACAAAGCACCCAATAAGAAATAAGGCTTTCTTCTTCCTAAACGATTCCAGGTTCTATCACTATAATGACCAATCAACGGCTGTACAATCATCCCCATCAACGGAGCAACGATCCAGAACATGGGAAGGTGTTCTACATCTGCACCAAATGAACGGAGTATGCGACTCGTATTGCCATTCTGTAACGCAAATCCGAATTGAACACCTAAGAAACCAAAACTCATGAAAAATATCTGCGTCAGTGATAAACGAGGTTTGGGCATGAGGCCCGCAGAACTACTGGATAAGGGAGATGAACTGGCCATGACAATCGTTTAAATAGGGTTGTTGTTAAGTATGAAATTTAGCCACAGATGCATCCACCTAAGGCGGATGAATCTGTGGCTTACCTAAAAAATTAAATCACAAATCCATCAGGAAGAACAGCCAGCTTCTTCACCACAACAATTCCATCTTTCACTGTATACAAAGCATGATCTGTATTGGGTAAATGTGCACCCCCATTGATGCGCACATCATTACCGATGCGACAATTCTTATCAATGATCGCATCTTTGATATAACAACGTTCACCGATACCAATCTTTGGTAATCCTTTTGCCGTATTCGTTGCCATTTCTTCAATGGTCTCATAATAATCATTACCCATCAAATAACTATTCACCACCGTAGTACCATGTCCAATACGGGAACGAATACCCACCACACTCTGTTCTATTCTACTCGCATGAATGATGGACCCTTCTGCGATGATGGTTTTCTCCAAAGTAGTACCACTGATCTTTGCAGGAGGCAACATGCGTGCGCGACTGTATACCGTTTTATTGTTATCAAACAAATTGAATGGAGGTATCTCTTGTGTAAGCGCCAGGTTGGCTTCGTAGAAAGAATAGATATTTCCAATATCCGTCCAATAACCATCATACTGGAAGCTGATCACTTTATAGTTCTCAATCGAATCCGGAATGATTTCTTTACCAAAATCAGTAGCATTTGGATGCACAGTATTCAACAGATGATACAATGCATGTTTACTGAAAATATAAATACCCATGGAAGCCAGGTAATTTCTTCCGGCTTTCTGCATGTCGGCTCCGGTATCACTCACCCAATCAGGTAATAATTCTTTCTTGGGTTTTTCAATAAAGGAAGTGATAAAATTTTCATCATTGGCTTTGAGTATACCAAACTCAGGTGCATCTCTTTCATCCACCGGAATGGTGGCAATAGAGATATCTGCACCTTTTGCTTTATGACTTTCCAGCATCTCACTGAAATCCATTTGGTACAACTGATCCCCACTCAAGATCAAAATGTATTCAAAATCCATGTTAGAGATATGTCGCAATGATTGTCTCACCGCATCCGCAGTACCCTGGTACCAACCCGGATTATCAGGTGTTTGCTCCGCCGCCAGAATATCTACAAACCCAGTACTAAAAGCACTGAAGTGATACGTATTCTTGATATGCTTGTTCAATGATGCAGAGTTGAACTGCGTCAGTACAAACATGCGATTGATATTGCTGTTGATACAGTTACTGATGGGTATATCCACCAAACGATACTTACCTGCAATCGGAACAGCAGGTTTCGATCTACTTGCTGTCAAAGGATACAACCTTGTACCTGCTCCCCCACCGAGGATCACTGCTAATACGGATTTTGAGATACTATTCATTGCTTAATCTTTAATTTTTTGATCTGTGATTTTTTATTTCTGATTTCTGATGTCGGATGTCGGATGTCTGATATAAACAAATCAGACATCAGAAATCAGACATCCTACATCCTACATCCCCTTCAGGCTTCTATACACATTCGTATACTCATCCACTGTACTCTCCCAACTATGATCAATCTGCATCATGTGTTGGCGCATCCAGTTGAAATGTGTTTTGTCTTGGTATACAGACACTGCTCTGCTGATTGCGTAAACAACATCATCTGCTGTAGCATGATTGAACCGAATACCAAATCCATCCGGATCACCCATGTCCACTACCGTGTCTTGTAAACCTCCGGTACTCCTTACCATCGGTACTGTTCCATAACGCATGGCATACATCTGATTGAGTCCGCAAGGTTCTACCCTGCTTGGCATCAATAAAAAGTCTGCACCTGCATACATGATATGACTCAATGTTTCATCATAACCAATGACCACATTGAATACACCTTTATACGGTTCTGCCATTTGTTGAAATTCCCATTCCACATTTGTCTCGCCACTACCTAATACCAGAAAGCTGGCTTGTCCTTGTGTTTGTTCAATACCCATGCGAATAGCATGTGGTAAAATATCTGCTGCTTTTTCTCCTACCAGTCTACCAATGAAAATAAACAAAGGCTTGGTAGCATCAAGTCCGAAACGTTCACAGAGTATCTTTTTATTCTTTTCTTTTCCGGTCGCTACTGTCTTTACAGTAAAATGATGTTCAAGGTATTTATCTGTTGCGGGATTCCAAACTTCATTATCAATTCCGTTTAAGATACCCACGCATTTACCCCGCTCATATTCAAACAATTTCTCCAATCCATTTGAATTTGTTCTGAGCTCATCCATATAGCTCCAACTAACAGTTGTTACTTTTGCTGCGCATTTGATTCCGGATGCAAGTGGATTGATGGTTTCATTCCAATCCAACATCCCCCGCTTCCAAAGATCCCAACGCGGAACATATCTACTTTTATCCCAACCCATCCATCCCTGGTATTGTGCATTGTGTATGGTGATGACGGTAGGCACAGATTTCAGAGTATTGTAATCATAACAATACTGCATCATAAAAGGAATAAGGCCTGTATGGTAATCGTGGCAGTGCACCACATCCGGACGATGTTCCCAACTGGCGAGCCAATTCACAAATGCAATCTGAAAGGCGGTGAAGCGTTCGGCATCATCATCATAGCCATAGATCTTCTGACGATCCAGCAAACCATTGATATCAATCAGGTATAAATCGTATCCTAATTTATTGGTGGGTTCTTTAATAACAGTATAATCAAAAAACCAGTTACCTAAATTGGTTTGTCCTTTGAAGTCAACTGTCCATTCATTATCGTACAGAAATTTGGTACGGTACATGGGCATCACTACTTTGGCCACATGTCCGGCTTTCACCTGGTATTTAGGAAGGGCGCCAACTACATCTCCCAATCCACCGGCCTTGGCCACCGGATAGCACTCGGCGCTAACATGAATAATCTCCATGAATTGCAGTTTGTCTTGTTTGCTCTCAATTTAAGAACTAAAATGCTACCATCAAATTCTACTTTTAAAATTTTTACATCTTCATTTTCTCATTATTTTACATCCTTCATTAAAACCCACGATTGTTATGACCCAGCCAAAGCAACCGACCAATACCGGCGCATTGACTACCCTCGTTGTCGTTTTTTTCTTTTGGGGTTTCATTGCCGCAGGTAATAGTGTCTTCATTCCTTTTTGTAAACATTATTTCAGTCTTGATCAATTTCAAAGTCAGCTGATCGATTTCGCCTTTTATCTCGCTTATTACCTCGGCGCACTCGGACTTTTTGCCTATGGTGCCTTTGGCGGAAAGGATTTAGTGGGAAAATGGGGATATAAGAAAAGTATTGTATATGGACTTTTATTCTCTGCCATCGGTGCGGCTGCCATGATTATTGCAGTGAATGCAAATACGTTTGCCGGCATGTTGGTGGGATTGTTTATTGTGGCTTTGGGCTTCTCCTTACAACAAACTGCTGCACAACCTTTCTCGATTACCCTGGGTGATCCGTCTACCGGTACCAGTCGTGTGAACCTGGGTGGTGGGGTGAACTCTTTTGGTACCACCATCGGTCCAATCGTTGTAGCACTCGCTTTGTTTGGTACCACTGCTGCCATTACGGATGAGCAGATCAAAGGATTAAGTTTAAGTAAAGTCATTGTACTCTATAGTTGTGTGGGTGGATTGTTCATCGCTGCCGCCGCACTCTTTCATTTTTCCAAGAAAGTACCATCCGGTATCATGGAAGAAAAAACAGAGCCTGCGAATAAAGCATTGACTACACTTATTATCATGACCGGATTATTGGTGGTGATGTTTGTTCCCATCTTCAATAGTTATAAAAACCTCGCACCGGATCTGAGTGCTGCTGCACAACATGAGTTGGAAACCTATCGTATGAAATGGTTGTTTGGTGCATTGGCAGTAGTGGTGGTTGGATTGATTGCTGCGAATTATACCGCTCAGAAAAAATCGGATGGATGGGGTGCGATGAAATATCCGCAACTCGTTTTGGGTATGCTGGGCATCTTTGTATATGTAGGTGTGGAAGTATCGATTGGAAGTAATCTGGGTGAATTGTTGAAGCAAGATGATTTCGGCGGCTATCAATCATCACAGATCGCTCCTTTTATTTCTATGTATTGGGGTAGTTTGATGATCGGACGCTGGGCCGGTGCCATCAGTGCTTTTGAGTTGAAGAGTTCTACGCATAAAGTGATGACTTTTATCGTACCATTGGTAGCATTTGGTATTGTGATTGGTGTGAATAGTATTGCCCAATATGATATGACTCCACTCTATTGGTATATCATCTGTGTATTGATTCAGATTGGTGCTTTTTATATCAGTAAAGATAAACCTGCTCGTACCCTGCTTATTTTTAGTGTATTGGGTGTAACTGCGATGGCCATTGGTATTTTCACCAAAGGCACGGTGGCTACTTATGCATTTTTAAGTGGCGGTTTGTGTTGTTCGATCATGTGGCCTTGTATTTTCTCATTGTCTATTGCCGGTTTGGGTAAGTATACCACACAAGGTTCTGCTTTCCTGATCATGATGATTTTGGGTGGTGGTATCATCCCTCCTATTCAGGGTAAGATGGCAGACTACTTGCAATCATCGAATGCCACAACAGCAGGTTATGGTATTCACCAATCATACTGGGTTTGTTTACTTTGTTTTGCTTACTTGGTTTTCTTTGCAGTGGTTGTAAAAGGTATCTTGCGCAAACAGGGTATCGATTATGAAACTGAAAAGTCAACCGGAAGCGGACATTAATTGTTTTGAATAAAAATTATTGAGTATGGCTACTACATCTGCTGCAATGGAACCTCTTGCAATAGGAATTGATATCGGTGGAACAGGTACCAAGTTTGGTATCGTTGACCGCGTAGGGAATGTATTGTTCTCGAGTGAAATGTCTACGCGTAAACATGCAGAAGTAGAAACATTTATTGATGAACTCTATAATCATCTCTCCGATCTCATTGCAAAAGCCGGTGGCGTAGGTCGTATGAAAGGTATAGGTGTGGGTGCGCCCAATGGTAACTATTATACAGGCACCATTGAATATGCTCCCAACCTTCCCTGGAAGGGCATCATTCCTTTGGCTAAGATGATTGAGGATAAATTCAAACTACCCGTAACCCTCACCAATGATGCCAATGCCGCTGCGATTGGTGAAATGATGTATGGTGCAGCAAAAGGCATGAATGATTTTATCATGATCACACTGGGAACAGGTGTGGGTAGTGGTATTGTTGCCAATGGCAAACTTGTTTACGGACATGATGGCTTTGCCGGTGAGCTCGGACATACCATCATCATCCCTGATGGACGCATGCATGAAGGCACGGGTAAAAAAGGATCACTGGAAAGTTATGCCTCGGCCACCGGTGTTCGATTGACCACATTAGAGTTACTCGAAAAAAGTGATCAGCCCAGTTGGTTGCGCAATGTGCCGGTAGATGAGATTGATTCTAAAAAAGTATATGATGCTGCGATGGAAGGTGATGAACTCGCGAAGTCCATCTTTGAATACACCGGAAAAATATTAGGTCTAGCACTCGCCAATTTTGTAATGTTCTCCAGCCCGGAAGCCATCGTCCTCTTTGGCGGACTCACCAAAGCCGGCGACCTGATCTTAAAACCAACGCGTGAAAGCATGGAAGAAAATCTGATCCAGGTATTTCAGAATAAGGTGAAAATATTGGTGAGTCATCTGAAAGAGTCTGATGCTGCTATATTGGGGGCTTCGGCGTTGGTGTGGGAGAAGCAGTAAGCAGCAGGCTGCAAGCTACATGCTGCACGCTGCAGGCCGTACGCCGCACGCAGCACGCAGCAGGGTGACAAAGGACAATGAATCTCTTACAGCCTCTAACGTGTAGCTTGTAGCGTGAAGCGCAAATCCTGCAGCTCATCGCTTCCTCACTACAAACACCGCCGGCACCGCCCTCTGCCCTTCTTTATCACTAGGATGTATAGTTTCTTTTCCGTTGATGAGAAGACAAGTGCTGCCGCCGCCATCGAGATTTAGTGCTTCTGTGCAGCCGATGTCTTTTAGCATTTGTGCAAGTTGTTTGAGGGTGGCTCCTTCTGCTTTGCCGGGGAATCTTCCTTCCACCACTAAAAAGATAAGCCTTCCATCTGCAGTATAACCCATGGCTGATCGTGGATGTTTATCATCAATGGCTTTACCGGCGAATTTGATTTCTTCGTTATTGGTGATTTTGATTTCGGCGTTTTGAATCAGTACTGGTCCACCCCCAACAGCGGTTTGCATTTTCCATTTTTTGAAAGCGCCTTTTTTCAACATAAAGGATGCAGGATGATCTGCTATACTGTCTTTGAAAAAAGGAATGGGTTGTTGACTGGCATAAGCATAACGAGACGCCGTATCAGTATATAACCAGGCAATATCTGCTTTTCTTTTTTTGCTGATACCGATTGCACTACCAAAAGGATGACGATAGGTCAGAGTATCTTTTCCTCTCCCTGCAATGCTGTGTTGTTGATAGGCCAATAGTTGTCCATCCTTGATCACCACATTCAGGTTGCTGTTGTGTACAAATTCAAAGAAGGTTGTATTCATCACCAGTAAGGGACGTTGATCATCCTGTTCATAGTATTGAGTGGGTGTATATCTTTTGCCATTACCCACGGCTGTGGTGAATTCAAGTTGCTTACTGTGTAAGTCAGCAGTAACATAGTAAGCAATATTGGGTTTGCCGTCTAATAGTGTGGTGGTTTTGTAGACATGTATGGAGGAAGGCAAGGGTTGAAAAAGGCTGTCTACATTGATCCATTGTAGTTGGGCATGTAATGTTGTGTTGATACACAACAGAACTACCAGTATCCACTTTATTTTTTTCATGATGGTTGTTAAGGGGTAATAAAATTAATGCTTTTGAATCTGGCATACACGTCATGCCGACGAGGGAGTGCCAAGGATGTCGATCGTAGCATCGGTAGCATCTCATACCACTAGGGTGTGTGATAATTGCTTCGCATTAAGCTTACTTGTTGGAGGTGTTTTACAATAACATTTGGAAAGTATAACAAACAAGCAAGAATTATAAAGAGATTGCAAGCGGAGTTGGCACTCACTATTCACGAGAATTCACCATTCACTAAATCATTGCTTTCTCCTCCATCCATTTATTCCTCCCCCAACCTTTAATCACATGCTTCTCACTATGATAAGAAGAGCGTACCAATGGACCGCTTTCTACATAGTCGAAACCGAGATCGTAGCCGATTTCGCGGAGTTCGGCGAATTCATCGGGGTGTACGAAACGTTGTACGGGTAGGTGTTTTTTGGTGGGTTGGAGGTATTGTCCGAGGGTGAGTACGTCGCAACCTACATTTACAAGATCCTTCATGCTTTGTACCACTTCTTCTTTGGTTTCACCCAAGCCGAGCATCATGCCGGTTTTGGTGCGCATGCCACCTTCTTTGAGCATGCGTAATACTTCCAGACTTCTATGGTATTTCGCCTGTACCCTTACCTGTCGTGTAAGACGTTCCACCGTTTCCATATTATGGCTTACCACCTCAGGTGCTGCATCAATGATGCGTTGTACCTGATCAGCATTGCCCTTGAAGTCGGGAATTAATGTTTCGAGGGTGGTATCGGGATTGAGATTTTTTACGGCTTTGATGGTATTGTACCAGATGATGGAGCCACCATCTTTCAGTTCATCACGATCCACACTGGTGAGTACGGCGTGTTTTACTTTCATGAGGTGTATGGCTTCCGCTACACGCTGGGGTTCATCCCAATCAACGGGTGCGGGTCTGCCGGTAGCTACGGCACAGAAACCACAGCTGCGGGTACATACATTTCCTAGGATCATGAATGTGGCCGTGCCTTCACCCCAACATTCGCCCATATTTGGACAATTGCCACTCTCACAAATGGTATGCAGTTTATGGGTATCTACTAAACCACGAACGTGTTTATAGCTTTCGCCAATCGGTAATTTCACACGAAGCCAAGATGGCTTTTGTATTTTGGAACTGGTAGGATCTACTTTCGCAACTACTGGTAACTCTTGCATGTACGCCTCTTTTTTAAGGCAGTTTCCGAATCGGACTGCCACTCACTATGAAACAACAAAAATAGGTCACTTTCGTTTACCAAAAGTGAGGGCGACATAGGCGTTGAAAAAGAATGATTTTTCGGGGTTTAGCAGTAAAATGGGCATTTTTTGGGAATAGTATTCGGCATTCAATCCCACTTCGAGGGCTGAGAGCACTTCATTGTAGCGACCATAATCAAAACGCAGCGCAGTTCTTACGTGAGCACCAGGCACAAATTTCATTTCGCCAAAGCCCTTGGTGAGTCCGCCCCTGCCTAAGATAATGTTGGGATCGAGGAATAGATTATCGTTATTATCATATTTGATCTGCTCCTGACGGTTAGTAGTGGGGTCCTGGATCTCGATATAATAGGGTTTCAGCATGCCAGCTGTCAATCCACCCCCATAAATGGCTGAAACAGCTACCCCATTTTTATTGCCTTTACCACCGATCAAACGCTGTTCTCCAAAACCGAGTTTCAGGTTATAGAAATTATTGCGTTTTCCATAGATATAACTGGAAACAATGAGGAATCCACCAGAGGCGCTGATGGTGGGTACTTTTTCTTCTTTGGGATGTTTGTGCTCACCCAATTCGATCCACCATAAACTGGTTTTATTGATGGTTTTGTATTTCCCTCTTTCGTAGAACATACCCCATCCATCGGTATTGAATTTAAAACCGAATGCACCTTGTTTGTTATAGATCAGGGCACCTTCTTCTTCTTGTTTGATCAGTTGATTGATCTTCTCCTTTCTCTCTGCCTTTTTCCGGGCTTTCTCCAATTGAGCGGGCGATTGCTGTGCAACAACAGCCATTGAACTCAGGAGACCCACAACGATGAATAGCTTCTTCACTTCCATTTGATTTGTTACTTGTAAATTTATGGCAAAAATGACGCAATGACTTCACAAATTATTTATAAAGGTGAATTACGTACCATCGCTACCCATTTACAGAGTGGCACCAGTATTGAAACCGATGCTCCTACTGATAACCAAGGTAAAGGTGAACGCTTCTCACCTACTGATCTTGTCGCAACTGCCCTCAGTGCCTGCATGGTTACCACCATGGCCATCAAAGCTCGCACCCTTAACATCGACCTAGACGGCACCCGTGTAGACACCACCAAAATCATGTTAAGTGACCCTCGCAGAATCGGCAAGATCATTGCCCATGTCTATTTTCCACCCACCCTCCAACTCGACGACAAAACCAAAGACCTCCTAGAACGCACCGCCAGGACTTGTCCTGTGGAGCGAAGCCTTCATCCGGAGATGGAGTTGGATATGGCGTTTTATTGGCATAGCTAGCAGCTACTAGCTACTAGCTTCTAGCTGCTAGAGATTTGTTTTAGATTTTCTCATTAATGACTAGAAGCTAGCAGCTAGTAGCTCGCAGCTCTCTCATGACTCATCCCCTCAACAATCTGTTGCCTACACTACACTCTAAACATCTTTTATTAACACAATATTGGGTGTGAAGTTCGAGGAGGGATTGGGTGTCGAGGGCGCTGCGGTTGGGGATGCCGGTGGATTTCCAGTAGCGGGTGATCTTGTTTTGCTCGGGTGCTAATTGGTAGAGCCAATGGAGTACTTTTTCTTTTTGTTGGGTATTGCCTTTTTCTTGTCCGTATGCAAATAATATTGGCACCACTACATTGATCATCAGATGGAGTAACATTTGTTGTCCAACAAAACGCGGCTCTTGCGATACGGGTTCATCAAAAACGAAATGCGTATTCCAATAGTGACTGGCTTTTGTCTGGAATAATCGCATCAATTCCTCAATGCTGTTGACTTGTCTGACCTGATCCAATAAATGTTCTCGCTGATGAAGCAACATCGCCAATTGCGCTAAACGAATGGTGGGAAAAGAGGCAGGACGCATACGCAGAAAGACCGGACCGCCATCAACAGTATCCAATGCATATTTCTTTTTCAGGTGTTGATGATTGCGCAATAAGGTTTTGGCATAAGCGTCTTTCAAACCCGTATGTATCATTTTGGCTTGTCCGAATAAGAGTGCTTCTATTTCATCGAGATGATGCCGATGTCTTTTCACTACGGCATATGGAATGGATTTGGCAACTCGTTCAAAAAAAGCCGCATTGATTTTGGATCCAAAACCGGCTGCCAGTTGCCACCAAAACACTTCATCCCAATGACCTTGGTTTTGTTGTAACAATTGAATGATCTGTTGTGATTTTCTTTCGAGTCTTTCTACTATCAATCTTTCTTTCCACGCAAACCATGCCAATTCATTCAATACCGGCAGATGATGATGACAGGCTATAACGCTGATCGTTTGCATCATACCGGTATAACGCTCCAGCAATAAAGCAGATACCCGATTTTCTAAAACCAGTACGGGTATATGTGATGGTGTGGCGCCATCATCTGTCCATACTACATGTAAAATCACATTGTTGTAATGGGTGTCACCGGAATGTTTGTGCCGATGCCAGTCGGATGAGAGAATATGTAATTCAATATGTCCGGCCAAGATGGTTTGTCCGATTCGGATTCTTGCAGCAGAAAAATCAGGTCCCTGATGGGTATTCAAAGTACCGGGATGCAGTATCTGCAAAGCTTCACCGGATGTGGTTTGTAAATGTTGTTGTTGATAATATTGAAACTGCCAGATGTATTGTAATAAGCGTTCATTCATGATGCAGGTTTTGCCTGAAAAATAAATGCGTCGCTATTGCGGTTTCTACCTGATTTTATTTTTGGATGCGTTCCAATAGTTGCACTACCCTACTCACGGGTAATCCCATCACATTGTAGAAATCGCCTTTGATGGAATGTATCCCTACTACGCCTATCCATTCCTGTATGGCATAGGCTCCGGCTTTATCGTAGGGCTGGTATTTATCGACATAAAAACGGATCTGCTCTTCTGTCAAAGCATGAAAGACCACTTCTGTAATGTCTGAAAATGCATGTTCTTCTTCGCCATTCATCAACACCACTCCTGTAATGACACGATGTGTTTGTCCGGATAATTTCTTTAAAATATCTATTGCATCATTTCTATCCACCGGTTTTCCGATCACTTCCTCATTCAATACCACAATTGTATCTGCAGCCAATATCCAACGCTGATCATCCGCATCCAATTGTTCACCAATCACTTTCGCTTTGTTACGTGCAATATGAACCGGCACTTCTACCATCGACAAGCTTGCAGGAAATGTTTCATCGGTTGGTTGTACAATCACTTCAAAAGGTATCTCTGCCCACTCGAGAAGCATTTTTCTGCGTGGGGATTGGGAGGCGAGGATGATGGGGCGGGGTGATCGGGTCATCGGGTTATCGGGTTATCGGGTGCAAGGTACTAGGTGCTAGGTACTAGGTGCTAGGTACTAGGTTATTGGTGATCGGGTGATCGGGTAATCAGGTTATCAGGGTTATCATTTTCTATTGTTTTACTATGGACTATTGACTATGAACTATTCGCTATGAACTATTCGCTATAAACTATTTACTATGGACTATTCGCTATGACCTATCCGCCATGGACCATGGACTATCGACCATGGACCACTCACTCATATAGCCTGAAAAACACCATCGACAATATCCCTGTTAGCATCACAAATTTAATGACTGTGCTGAGACGATGGAAATCGGTGGGGGTGTGGGATTGGAATAGTTTGGTTAATATCCAGATGAGGGGTGCGATGATGGCGATTAAGCAGTACAAGGCACTATGCCACCAGCCCATGGGTAATACATAAAACTGTAAGATGACAAGTGCTGCAATGAGTACTACCAACCATACGGCTACAAATAATTTAGCTGCATTCACACCCCATACAATCGGGAGGGTTCTGCAGCCATATCTTCTGTCTCCTTCCATGTCTTCCATGTCTTTCACCACTTCTCTGATGAGTGAGATCACAAATGCAAAAGAAGCATAGAGTATGGTTAGACGGAAGAACCGTACTTCCGAGTGTCCAACAGACAGTAAGTGTTTGATCTGTAAAGGTTGCTTAGAAAAGAATAAGATCAGTATGACCCAGGCAGTGAGCAGTGATATCACCACATTGCCTACCAATAATTGCTTCTTGAAATTGGTGGAATAAAACCACAACAATAAAATACTTCCCATGTTTGCTAATACCAGATGCCAGTACAAGGAAACGGGTAATGCATATACCGTAAAGAACAATCCCAGCATACTGAGTAACATATGCCAGAAAATTACCCAGCGTCTGTTGATGACTGTATTTACTACTACTTTATCGGGCTTATTGATTTGATCGATATTCAGATCGAAATAATCATTGATGATATTCCCTGCCGCTGCAATAAAAACAGAAGCCAATACGATGAACCAAAATTGTAATCTGGCAGCTGTTTCATCCGGACCATAAATGCGTTCATAGATACAGTACTCAAATAATAATTGTGTAAGTATGATGAACACCATATTGGGCCATCGAACGAGTCGTAAAAAAGCGCTGAGTAATTTCAAAAGAAAAAATTATACTACAAGATAAGTAATGCTGCAATGATTGCAGGTAAACAAACCATTATTTCGATGGAACGCTGGTATCTTCTCCCCAGTCGTTGCGTAATTTGAGTACTTTCTCGATCACATCACGTACACATCCCATACCTCCTGCTAGATGTGAGATATAGATTGACTTGTCTTTAATTTCTTGCACAGCATCGGCCGGACAAGCAGGCAAACCTGCCAATTGTATTACGTCCAGATCAGGAATATCATCACCCATATACAAGACTTCTTGCTGAGGAATTTTGTGTTCTGCGAGATAATCAGCCAGAATTTGTTGTTTGTTGTGAGCTTTCATCCACACTTCTGTAACACCCAACTTATTCAATCGATCTTTTACTTCCGGTGAATCTCCGCCGGAGATGATCAATACCCGATAACCTCTTTTGATGGCAAGTTGTAATGCATAACCATCTTTGATGTTCATTTTTCTTGCCATTACGCCATTGGGTAATACTAGCAGTGTACCATCAGTGAGTACACCGTCTACATCAAAGACAAATGTGGTGATATGTTGAAAAGCGTTTAACATCGGCTTATTTTAAATAGCACGGGGCGATCATTTTAAAATAGCACGGGGCTTAAGCCCCGTGCTATTTTAAAAATAATTATTTTTGATTGTCTCTCCACTCATATACCCAAGCACTTTGGATCATTTCGAGATGTCCTTCGTTGCTTTCTTCACGCTTTCCTTCGAAATTAGGTATTTGCAGGATCCATTCCAGCAGGTCTGTGAAACGTATGCGATAGATTTTACTTTCGGTAAAATCATCACCAAAACGTTCATACAATTTCATGGCTATATCTTCATGATCTGCCCAATGTATTGGAGGTTCAAAATGGCTCATCTTATTTAATTTGAGAATTTGAAAATTTGAGAATTTGAAAATGTAATACCCGCAGAGGCGGATTGAAAATGGGTTGTATGACTTTTTTCATTCATTATAATTATTTCTCTCAGAGAAACAATCTCCTCATTTTCAAATTTTCAAATTCTCAAATTTTGAAATTGATATTATTCACCCAAAAACTGTGTCTGATCCGGCAACGTCACTTCTACTTCACCTGACCCTGCTTGTAATACACACTGACATCCTAATCTGGAATTCAGTCTAGGGTTGATGGCACGATCGATAAAATCTTCTTCTTTATCACTTAATTCTTCCAAATGCTCCATTCCTTTTTCAACGTATAAATGACAAGTACTGCAAGCACAAACTGCCCCACAGTTATGATGTAATTCGATACCATTATCCAGACAAACTTCCAATAAACTTTGATCAGGTTCAATACCTGTTAAAGTAACGGGCTCCAGTCCTTTCTGTTCAAATTTTACCTTAATAGTGTACATATCGGTTCCGTTTGGAGTGCAAAAGTATCTCAAATCAGTTTCTTTGCGACAGCAAATCTGCTTTTTAGTCCCGAATCACGGAATTTTCCTGTTAAAAACTACTGATGACCGAATTTATGGAGGATACTTTGGGTCATTTCATCATATATTTTCAACAAAACAGGCTCATCTGCCAATAAGGACCGGTGTTTTTCTATCGTCACACGGTCTCCTCTGAAAGCCGGTCCGGCTTGTGCCTTTTCAGGGTCTTGGACTTTAATTTGTGCAATTACCCCTTCGATCAAAGGATAAAACAAGGAAAAGTCGATCTCTTTTTCTTTTGCATAATCTGATGCCAAATGATATAGATGATTGGTGAAATTGGAGGTAATTGCTGCTATCAAATGCATTTGTAAACGTTTGTCATCATCAGCCCTACTTACCTGACGTGAAATACTCTCTGCTAATGATTCAATCACCTGTAATGCCGATGCTGAATTAGCGTCAATGATGATGGCAGATGAACCCAGACTTGACATATGAGAACGTATCATTTTCATAGGCCAAATCACCCCATAGTCATTTGAAACTCCTTGTAATACCTCTTTACTTACAGCGCCAGCCGCATGTACCAGTACTCCTGCCGTTATGGTCAATTGATGCGCAACTTCCTGAATCGATTTATCACTAACCGCTAATAAAAAAATATCTGCTTTTTGTGGTAATTCTTTCAAATCCTCGACAGCAACCGTCCCCAATTCATCCGCCAATTGTTTTGCCTTTTCGGAATCTCTGTTCCAGATAGCTGTAATGGCATGTCCAACCTGTTTGAAGGTTCTTCCCAATACCGTTCCTACATTACCGGCTCCTATCAGTACGACGTCCATATCTTTATATTATGGAAATGAAATTAGCACAAAGAGTTGTGATAGGCTACTATAAAACCAAACTACGTACCATCGGCATGGTTTCTCCGCGAATTGCTGCGGAACAGGCTTTTAAAATATTCTGTACCCCATATACCAAAGGCATCCAACAAAAAGAGCCGCTTGTTTTTCACAAAGCGCATCCCCAAACCTTTAGGTTTGAAGATTTACTGATCAAGGGCTTTCATTGGCTACCCGAAAAAACCAACGGTCAGAAAGTATTGGTGGTGCATGGTTTCAGCAGTTATGGTTATAAGTTTGAGAAATATGTGCAACCCTTATTAGCCGCCGGATTTGAAGTTTTCATGTTCGATGCACCCGCACATGGCTTGAGCGAAGGGAAGATCATCAATGCACTCATTTATAAAAAATTCTTAGGATCAATCGATCAGCGGTTTGGGAAGATGGATGCTTTTATCGCCCATTCTTTGGGTGGACTCGCCACTTCCCTGTTGGCAGAGGAGCTACAAGGAAAAAGAAAACTGGTATTGATTGCCCCGGCTACAGAAACCAGAACGGCTGTACACGGATTTTATAAGTTGTTTAAAATCAAAGGGCAAGTGAGAGAAGAATTTGAGCAGATGATCGAACGTATGACCGGTAAAACCATGGATCATTTTTCGATTACCCGAGTGATGAGCAATATCCAGCTACCCGTTTTATGGATCCATGATCAACAAGATCGTATTTGTCCGTATGCCGATACTTTACCTGTTCAAAAAGAAGGACATCCTCATATTCGTTTTTATATCACCCAAGGATTAGGGCACAACAAAATCTATCGGGATCAGCAGGTGATTAAGAATGTTGTTGGTTTTTTAACAGAGGAATAGATCGCAATTGGAGTACTCAGTGTAAAATGATTGATGGGCCGCAGATTTTTTATGATTATTATGATTGTCGCGGATAGATCATAACCAATCTTATAAAATCTGCGTTCCATACTCCTCCTTAAAGCTTCTCGCAGATTCTGTGATAAAATCCAAATATTTTTTACCTTTAAAGTACAAAACCAA
>JACBFI010000037.1 GCA_013391385.1 Sediminibacterium sp. Gen4
TTCTTCTTTCATGTGTCTAAATTTACAATTTGACACACTTAAGTGAACATACTCCTTTTCACCTTTCACCTTTCACTTATTACAATACTGCACAATAATATTATTCGCATCTGCATAGTTTTTGGATTTAGAAATCTGGAGGGTTTGACAACCCACTTCTTTTTCTCCTAGGTTGATATGACTCACGCCTTTAAAAAATTCAGATTTGCCATCATTGGTGATTTTTAAAGCGATTACTTTATCAAAATAATAAATGGCTCTTCTATATTGTTTCAAGTTGAAATAACTGACACCTGCATTCTCATAAATAGCATAATTGAATGCATTGATCTCGGCTGCACGAACAAATTTTGCAGCGGCTGTTTGATAATCTTGTTTAGCAAAAGCGGCAACGCCTTCATTATAGATCTGAGTTGCTTTTTGTAGGGTGGCGGCATTTTGTTCTACACTATTCCCAACTGCACCCGAAAAATTCAGGTTGCTGGTGATCTCCTGTTTTCTTTTCAATAAATTGGCATAATCAGCTTCACTGGCAGGTCTGTTTCCTTTTCGATCAAACAGCGTGAGTGCACTGTCAGCTAGTTTCAATAATTCAGGAGTAGCTCTTTGTTGTGCATTTAACATCCCCATTAAATATAAATTCCAGGCAAAGGGTTCATTACGGTATTTCGTATAGGTTCTGAATGCCTTGGCAACACCGGCAGTATCTCTTCTTTTGGCATGTACAGCCACCACTGTTTGATAATAGGTATTAGCCCTTGGTTTATTATAGTAGGCCAGCTCCGCATAATACTTGGCGCTATCCATTTGATTGGTATTGAAAAATACATTCGCCATCAAAAACTGGCTATAATAAATATGCGGATTATAGGGAATAGATTTCCTCAGCAAACGAAGAGCTTCATCATACTGTTGGTTTTCGGAATAATACCTTCCCAAAATGGCTTCAATGGGTTGAGAAGAAGAAGTGAGATTGGGAATAGGAGGGAACATGGTTTTTACTTCTGCCAGCGGAATACTCATGGGCTCATTCTTTAGATCAGGAACCACACGAAGTTGTCCTTTCAATGAAATGTAGGTGAGATAGGTAATGTAAGTGGCAGGCAATAACATTAATATCGTGATCATGCCGTATAGGGGATGAGCAAGCGTAAAGGTTTTGTTGGTAGGTTCGGTATCGCTAACCGGTACTTCCTGTTGTCCTTTGATATACGTACCAAGATTGATGGCTGTTACACAAGCAAAAAATACCTGCATGATGGCTCTTTCAATAGGGAAGTTTAGTCCTGCATCTACAGCATATACAATCAATGCCATGAAGGAAAACAAAGCGATCAGCTTTGTTTCTTCAGAAGCAGCAGATCGTAAAGTTTTAATTGTGCAAAAGAAAAGACAGACATACAGTGATAAATACAACAATCCGCCCAGCAAACCTAATTCAGCTGCATGTTCTAAAAAATCATTGTGAGCATGTGCCGGTACATTCAGGTCATCAATGTATTCTTTCTCATAAGGAATAGAAGCCAGTTTCCAATTACCATAACCGCAACCCATCAACGGGTTTTCGGCAATATAATCGAATGCATGTTCCCATAATTTAAAACGATAACTCGAAGCGTCGTTGGTCAATGCTATGGAACTGATATTGCCAATTACACTACCATAACGGCCGCTATTATTTTCTTGTAAAGTGGTTACTTGTGTATTGATAGCTTGGGTGATGAAAAAAGCAGAAAGGATTGGCAGTAGCAGATAAGCAGATTGTAATAACAATTGATCCGCTTTTTTATGTTGACGGAATTTCACCAACACAAATCCTAGGAATAGGATGGATACTAAAATTAAGCTAACATAAGAAGCACGTGCACTGGCCATAAAAATGGTGGCAATGCCCAGTGTTAAGGCGAGAATATGAAAAATACGTTCTGCTAGTTTCGCATGATACAGTGCATACAGTACAAATGGTATTTTAATCACCAGACTGGCCGCGAAAATATTTTTATTACCCGTATTGCCATTGAGCGAGTTGATTAAAGCGCCTAGTGAGGTTTCGGCGATGCTATCAAAAAGTTTATTAAAGTATTGGATGGATTCTACCAATAAAACAGCAGCTAATAAACGACATATCAGTATGAAGGATCCTTGTTGATGAACAAACAGCACTGCCAGATTAAAAAAGGCAATGATGGTAATGATAAACCTTACAAAACAAACCCAGGCTTCTACCTGATTCATGGCAAAGAAAATCGACAAACCCGCCAGTAAAAAAAGCGATAAATAGAGTTTTGAATAAAGTTGTTTGAAAATGGTGACGATTACATCCTTGTACAGGTCTTTCCTAGCCCAGATAAACACCACCACTAGAATGTCCAATAAGGATAAATACAACCATTGAGGTCCCATCACATCAATGGAGTTCATATTATTGATAAAATGAACAGCCATATATAGCCCCACGATGATCATGGGTATCCAGCAACTCTTATTCTCGGTTTTAAAATTTGTAGAACCTTGTTTATCAGCAATTTGCTTATCAGAAAAAGGGGAGGCGGGTTTCTTTCTGGCCATAGTTGGGTTATTGCCGTGAAATTAAGGATTTTGCTATGAGTTCACTATGGATTCACTATGGTTTCTCTATGGTTTTACTATCATTTCACTATGATTCTCTTATGACTCTCTTATGAAGCTCTTATCACTGTCGTATCTCTGCCATAACCCTTACTTAACCCATTACCGACCTTCTCAGTGATCTGTCAGTATCCGGTCAGTACCCTCTCATAAGACTATCTATGCATTCCAATACCCCTCAAAAAACGCGCTCTAACCATCAAAAATTCCTATAACCGAGCACCTAGTACCCAGTACCTAGCACCCAATTACTCCAAAATCCCGCAGATCTTCTGTTTTTTATTAAAAATATTTACAAATTTCTTGACCATTCCATTACAGTCCCTTACCTTTGCAACCCCAATCAGAAAATTGGGTTTCGACTATGTCTCAACGTATCAGAATCAAATTACAATCTTACGATCACAATCTGGTAGATAAATCTGCTGAAAAAATCGTAAAAACAGTGCGCAGCACTGGTGCCGTAGTAACTGGTCCAATTCCCTTGCCTACACACAAGAGAATTTTCACTGTACTGCGTTCACCACACGTGAATAAGAAGAGTCGTGAGCAGTTTCAACTGGCTACTCACAAGCGTTTGTTGGATATCTACACTTCTTCTTCTAGAACAGTAGATGCCCTGAGCAAATTGGATCTGCCTTCCGGTGTTGAGGTAGAAATTAAAGCGTAAAGCTTCAAGCTACGAGCCATGAGCTACGAGCATTAGTTCTTATCAAATAAATTAGTCATCTGCCAACTCTCTACTCAAAACAGAGAAGAAAGCAGCTCTGAATAAATAAACGGTCAAAGATTAAGATTACTGATTCTAAATCAGACATCAGACATCCGAGATCATACATATAAACAGGCCCTTCGAGGTTTGTTTACTTCCGGTACTTCCTCTCCCGCCTGAGGCGGGAAACAACGGAAAAGGTCGGCAGCGAACAAGGATTGAATCCCGCTTCATCGGTGGGATGTCCTCTTTAACCTTGCGGGGCATAAACCGCAAAACGATGAAAGGTATTATTGGTAAAAAAATCGGGATGACCAGCATCTTCTCGGCAGATGGTAAGCAAACAGCTTGCACCATCATCGAAGCTGGTCCATGTACCGTAACACAGGTGAAAACTCAGGATACTGATGGTTACACCGCACTTCAGTTGGCATTTGGCGACAAAAAAGAAAAGCACTCCACTAAAGCTGAGCTGAATCACTTCGCAAAAGCTCAAACAGCCGCCAAAAAATTCGTAAAAGAATTCCGTAATTATTCCATAGAGAAAGCATTGGGAGAAACTGTTACTGTTGACATTTTCGCTGAAGGCGAAAGCGTTGAAGTAGTAGGTACTACCAAGGGTAAGGGTTTCCAGGGTGTTGTAAAGCGCCATGGTTTCTCCGGTGTGGGTGAGCAATCACACGGTCAACACGATCGTCAGCGTGCTCCGGGTTCTATCGGTGGTTCTTCTTATCCTTCACGCGTATTCAAGGGCATGAGAATGGCCGGACGTATGGGTGGTGACAGAGTAAAAATGAAGGGATTGAAAGTGGTGAAGATCTTCCCTGAAAAGAACTATATCCTGATCAGCGGTTCTGTTCCTGGTCATAACGGTTCAATCGTTTTAATCCAGAAGTAATCACAACTTAATTGAATGACCATGCAAGTAGATGTATTAAATATAAAAGGACAGAAGACCGGCAGAACGGTTGAATTACCGGCTGAGGTTTTCGGTATCGAGCCAAATGATCATGTGATCTACCTGGCTGTAAAACAGTACCTGGCTGCAGGCCGTCAAGGTACACACAAAGTAAAAACCCGTGCGGAAGTACAAGGTGCCAGCCGTAAGCTGCATAAGCAAAAAGGTACCGGTGGTTCTCGTAAAGGTAATATTCGTAACCCTTTGTATAAGGGTGGTGGTACCATCTTCGGACCTAAACCTCATGCTTACGATTTCAAATTGAACCGTAAGGTGAAGGATCTCGCTAAGATATCTGCACTGAGCTACAAAGCAAAAGAAAGCGCGATCGTAGTAGTGGAAGATATTCAGATGGACACTCCTAAAACCAAGCAATTGGTGGAAGTGATGAAGAACCTGAACATCGCAGATAAAAAAACACTGGTTGTATTACCGGAGTACAATGATAACCTGTACCTGAGCACTCGTAATGTGCCAAATGTTGCCAGCACTTTATTGGCAGACATCAACACTTATGAGATCATGAATGCAGATGTACTCGTAATCACAGAAAACACTGCCAAAATCTTCGCAGACGAAGAGGCGGTAGCTTAACCAATTAGAAACGTTTCAACCGAAATACAATGAAACTGAGTGAAGTATTAGTAAAGCCTATTTTAACTGAGAAAGCAAACGCTCAACAAGAAAAGTTGAGAAGATATGCTTTCAAAGTAAATCGTAAGGCGAACAAACTCGAGATCAAAAAAGCAGTAGAAGAATTTTATGGTGTGAATGTAATTGATGTGAACACTGCTGTTGCTCCAGGTAAAAACAAAACCCGCTATACCAAAGCCGGTTTTATTCAGGGTGCGAAACCTGCTTACAAAAAAGCATTCGTAACCGTAGCCGAAGGAGAAGCAATTGATCTGTACGCTAACATTTAATTCCCCGCTCTGAAGGGAGCCGGAGGAAAAAGAATGATAAAGTATGGTAGTTCAACTACCGCAAAAGTTGATTAAAAAACAAGGCCTTTATTCCCCTTCAGGGGCTAGGGGCGAAAAACAAAGAAAATGGCACTGAAGAAGTACAAACCGATGACCGCAGGAACGCGCTGGAGAATCGGAAATGCTTATGCTGAGATCACTACTAACAAGCCTGAAAAGAGCTTGTTGGAGCCACAAAAGAAAACCGCTGGACGTAACTCACAAGGTCGTCGTGCAATGCGTTATATGGGTGGTGGTAGCAAGCAACATTATCGTATCATCGATTTCAAAAGAAACAAGAGAGATATTGCTGCAACAGTAGTATCTATCGAATACGATCCGAACCGTACTGCGTTTATCGCATTGGTTCAATATACGGATGGAGAGAAAAGATACATCATCGCTCCTCAAGGAATTCAGGTGGGTGCAAACATCATCGCTGGTGATGAAGTAGCTCCTGAGATCGGAAATGCTTTGATGATGAAGAATATGCCACTGGGTACTATGATTCATAACATTGAATTGCAGCCCGGACAAGGTGGTAAAATGGTTAGAAGTGCTGGTGCATCTGCTCAGCTGGCGAACAAAGAAGAGAAATACGCAGTATTGAAAATGCCTTCTGGCGAATTGCGTAAAGTATTGATCAATTGTTACGCAACTGTAGGTGTGGTTTCTAATAGCGACCATAACTTGGAAACAGCAGGTAAAGCAGGTAAGAATCGTTGGAAAGGTATTCGTCCACGTGTACGTGGTGTTGCGATGAACCCGGTAGATCACCCGATGGGTGGTGGTGAAGGTAAAGCTTCAGGTGGTCACCCACGTAGCAGAACCGGTAAGTATGCAAAAGGTGAGAAGACACGTACGAAAGGAAAAGGCAGTGATAAACTGATCATCCAAAGAAGAGACGGTAAAAAATTAGCAAAATAATTTGAAAGTGTGACAATTTGAAAATTTGAAAATGAAAACCTCAAATTCTCAAAATGTCAAAACAAACACTCTCAATTTTCAAATTTTCAAATTTTCAAATTAACTCATTACTATGGGTCGTTCGATTAAAAAAGGTCCTTACGTTGATGCCAACTTAGAAGGTAAAGTTGAAGGTATGAATGATGGCAAAACCAAGAAAGGTGTTATCAAAACTTGGAGCCGTCGCAGTACCATTACTCCTGATTTTGTTGGACACACTTTTGCAGTGCACAACGGAAACAAGTTCATCCCTGTTTATGTAACCGAATTCATGGTAGGTCACAAACTTGGTGAATTTGCTCCAACCCGCAACTTCAGAGGACACGCAGGAACTAAAAAGTAATCACTTGGCGTATGGTTGATGGTTGATAGCGAATAGCAGAACCGGATGCGATACCCTAAACAAATAAAGAAATGGAAGCAGTAGCTAAACTGAACAATTATCCTACAGGGCCACGCAAAATGCGTTTGCTGGCTGATGTGATCCGTGGAATGGAGGTAGAGAAGGCATTGGCTATTCTCGAGCACCACCCACAGCACAATGCAGTGCCTTTGGCAAAATTGCTAAAGAGTGCGATCAACAACTGGGAGCAGAAAAATAATGGCGCCAGCGCTGCAGACAGCAGTCTGGTGGTAAAAACTGTATTCGTTGACGGAGGTCGTGTACTGAAGCGTATGCGCCCTGCACCTCAAGGCCGTGGCTACAGGGTACGTAAGCGCAGTAACCATGTAACATTAATCGTAGATTCTAAAAACTAATTGTAAAACCACTATATGGGTCAGAAAGCAAATCCAATTGGTAACAGGTTAGGTATCATCCGCGGATGGGAAAGTAACTGGTATGGTAGTAAGAAAGACTATGCTACCAAGTTAATCGAGGATCATAAGATCCGTACTTACCTGAACGCCCGTATCAACAAGGGCGGTATTGCCAAAATTGTAATAGAGCGTACCCTGGGTAAGCTGATCGTTACAATCCACACCTCTAAACCAGGTATCATCATTGGTAAAGGTGGCGGAGAAGTAGACCGTATCAAAGAAGAGTTGAAAAAATTAACCGGTAAGGATGATGTTCAGATCAACATTCTGGAAATCCGTCGTCCTGAACTGGATGCCAATATTGTAGGCGATACCATCGCTCGTCAAATCGAGAATCGTATCAACTTTAAACGTGCTACTAAGATGGCGATCGCTTCTACACTCAGAATGGGTGCTGAAGGTATCAAGATCAAATTGAGTGGTCGTTTGGGTGGTGCTGAGATCGCTCGTAGCGAAGAGTTCAAACAGGGTCGTGTGCCTTTGCATACTTTCCGTATGGACATCGACTATGCGAACGTATACGCTCAAACTGTTTACGGTAAGATCGGTATCAAAGTATGGATCTGTAAAGGAGAAGTACTTGGAAAGCGTGAACTGAATCCAAACTTCGTAGGTGGTAAGAATGATATGAGTGAAAGAAGAGGTGGTGAAGAAAGAGGCGGCGGACGCGGAGACAGAAGAGATGATCGCGGCGGTCGTGGTGGAGATAGAAGAGATAACCGCGGCGGAGGCGGAAGAGACAGGAGATAATTTGAAAATGTGGCAACCTGTCTGCCGACAGGCAGGTTTGAAAATTTGAAAATATTAATATAATCAAATTTTCAGGCGGCCTGAGGTAATCAACTTCCCTCATTTTCAAATTCCCAAATTTTCAAATTTTCAAATTGTAATAAAAATGTTACAGCCTAAAAGAAGTAAACACAGGAAACAGCAGAAAGGCCGCATTCGTGAAGTGGCTAAGCGTGGTACTTCCATTTCATTCGGTTCATTTGCTTTGAAAGCAATGGAACCCATCTGGTTAACCAACCGCCAGATCGAGTCTGCCCGTCAGGCAATGACCCGTGCTATGAAGCGTGAAGGTAATGTGTGGATCCGTGTATTTCCTGATAAGATCATTACCCGTAAGCCTCTAGAGGTAAGGATGGGTAAAGGTAAAGGTAACCCTGAATTCTGGGCTGCTGTAGTAGAACCAGGACGTATCATCTTCGAATGCGATGGTGTATCTCAGCAGGTAGCTCAGGAAGCGATGGAACTCGCTGCTCAGAAATTACCGATCAAAACCAAATTCATCGTAAGAAGAGACTTACAAGCTTAATTTTCAAATTGACCAAAATGGCAAATAAAAAAGTTGAATTCAATAAAGGTCTGAAAGACATGAATGTCGCAGATCTGCAGGCAAGAATTCAGGAAGATCAGTTGAGACTGAAAAAATTAGAATTCGCACATGCAATTTCTCCATTGGAGAACCCGATGACTGTTCGTGGTTTGCGCAGAGATATTGCTCGTCTGAAGACTGAGTTGAAGAAAAAACAATTAGGAATTTAAAGCTTCAAGCTTCAAGTTCCAAGCGACAAGCTTATAAAAAAAAACTTTGCTCACAGCTCATAGCTCGGAGCTCATAGCTTAAAAAAATAAACAATGGCTGAAGTAAGAAATTTACGCAAAACAAGGATCGGGGTTGTTACCAGCGATAAGATGGACAAGACCATCACTGTTGCGGTTGAAAGAAAAGTAAAACACCCTATCTACGGAAAGTTCGTAAAGAAAACCACGAAGTTCCATGCTCATGATGAAAAAAGTGAGTGCGGTATCGGTGATGTGGTAAAGATCATGGAAACCCGTCCGCTGAGCAAAACAAAGCGTTGGAGACTGGTTGAGATCGTAGAGAAAGCAAAATAATAATAGTCCGCCTCAGGCGGATTCAAGCTGCAAGCTGCAAGAATTTGAGCTGTAGCCTCTGATAAATTGATAAAAAATCTGGCGAGGAAATTTCTAAGCCGGAAGCTAAAAGCTAAAACAATGATTCAGCAAGAAAGTAGATTGAATGTAGCTGATAACAGTGGTGCTAAGGAAGTACTTTGTATCAAAGTATTAGGTAACAGCGGTCAGGATTACGCCAAGATTGGTGACAAGATCGTTGTAACTGTTAAAGATGCGATTCCTGCAGGCGGTATCAAAAAAGGTACTGTATCTAAAGCGGTAATCGTTCGTACCAAAAACAAATTGCGTCGTAAAGATGGTTCTTATATCCGTTTCGATGACAACGCAGTGGTATTATTGAACAACTCTGATGAGCCTCGTGGTACCCGTATCTTCGGACCAGTAGCAAGAGAACTTCGTGATAAAGGTTACATGAAGATCATCTCTTTGGCTCCGGAAGTATTATAAGCCCCTGCCCCTAAAGGGGTATGGTTTAGCAATAAACGACTTAGAAAATCACAACCGAACCTATAAGCTAGGTTAAAATATAAAAAACAAAACTCTCCCTTCAGGGAGACGGAGGGACAAAAATGAGTACAAGATTTAAACCCAAATTCAACATCAAAAAAGGAGACACTGTAGTAGTGATCGCCGGTGATGACAAGGACTTGAAAAAGCCCCGCAAGGTGTTGGAAGTTATCGTGGATAAAGGTCGTGTGGTAGTAGAAGGTGTGAATATCGTAACCAAACATACCAAGCCTTCTGCGCAGAATACAAAGGGTGGTATCGTTAAGATCGAAGCACCAATCAACATCAGCAATGTGATGTTATGGGATGCTAAAACGAGCAGCGCTACCAAAGTAAAGCGTAATCGTGAAGAAGGTAAATTAGTTCGTATATCTAAAAAATCAGGGGAGGTAATCAAGTAATGAGTACTACAAAATACACTCCGAGATTAGCAGACAAGTACACCAAAGAGGTAGTACCTGCTTTAATGAAAAAGTTTGCTTACAAAACTGTAATGCAAGCTCCTAAGTTGGAAAAAATCTGTATCAACCGTGGCGTAAATGGCGCGGTAAATGATAAGAAATTAGTAGACATCGCTGTAGATGAGCTGAACATGATCACTGGTCAGAAAGCAGTTCCTACTATGTCTAAAAAAGATATCTCCAACTTCAAACTCCGTAAAGGAATGCCGATCGGTGCGCGAGTAACACTGAGAGGTGAGAAGATGTATGAATTCTTAGACAGATTGGTATCTGTTGCGTTACCTCGTGTACGTGACTTCAAAGGTATCAGCGATAAGGCTTTCGATGGTCGTGGTAACTACACATTAGGTGTTACCGAGCAAATCATCTTCCCTGAGATCGATATCGATAAAGTGAACAAGATCACCGGTATGGATATCACTTTCGTAACTACTGCTCAAACCAATGAAGAAGCATATGAGTTACTGAAAGAACTGGGAATGCCTTTCAAAGGAGCAAAAAAAGACAATAACTAAAAAGTAACTGGTAGCAGCCGGTTTGTAAACATCAAATCCGGAACCTACTCAAATCTAAACATAAAACAATGGCAAAAGAATCAGTAAAAGCCAGACAAAGAAAGCGTGAAGCCCTGGTAGCCCAGTATGCAGAGAAGCGTGCAGCCCTAAAAGCAGCAGGTGATTATGCAGCATTGGATAAACTGCCTAAGAATGCATCACCTGTTCGTTTAAAGAACCGTTGTCAGCTTACCGGACGTCCGAAAGGTTATATGAGATACTTCGGTCTCTCAAGGGTAATCTTCCGTGATATGGCCCTGAATGGTAAAATTCCAGGTGTTAAAAAAGCAAGCTGGTAAAAACCCGAATCCCGATCATGATCGGGAAGATGGATACAAATTTTTGAACACGAATTAATTCTAATAAAAATGGTAACTGATCCTATAGCAGACTTCTTAACCAGAATCCGTAACGCACAGATGGCTGGTCACAGACTGGTAGAAATTCCTGCTTCTAATCTGAAAAAGCGTATGACAGAGATCCTGTACGAACAGGGTTATATCCTGAAATACAAATTCGAAGATGATAACAAACAAGGTCTGATCAAGATCGCGTTAAAATACGATCCTTCTACTAAACAACCTGCGATTCGCTCTCTGGAAAGAGTAAGCCGTCCGGGTCTGCGTCAATATGCTAAACCTGCTGAGATCAAAAGAGTAATCAATGGTCTGGGTGTCGCTATCTTAAGTACTTCTAAAGGTGTACTCACTGATAAGCAAGCAAAAGCGCAGAATGTAGGTGGTGAAGTACTTTGCTACATCTCTTAATTAAGATATTGTCCTGTCTGACAATTAAGCTTTTAGTCGGAGCTGAACACGGTCAGGATTTTATTTGAACAATAAAAAAGAAACGACTATGTCTCGTATTGGAAAAAAACCGGTAACCATCCCAGCAGGTGTAACCATCACTGTTAGCAAGGAGAATGAAATTACTGTTAAAGGCCCTAAGGGTGAATTGAAGCAGCTGATTGATCGTGATATCATTGTTACTATCAAAGACAATGAAGTAGTATTTGAACGTCCTACTGATCAGATCCGTCACCGTGCTATGCATGGTTTGTATCGTGCATTGGTAAGTAACATGGTAAAAGGTGTTACTGAAGGTATCAAGAGAGAATTGGAACTGGTGGGTGTGGGTTTCAAAGCCGCTAATACCGGAAACATTTTGGATCTGGCATTAGGTTACTCTCACAATATCATTTTCGAAGTTCCTAAAGAACTGAAAGTAGCAACTGTTACTGAAAAAGGTCAGAACCCAAAGATCCTGTTAGAAGGTATCGACAAACAATTGATCGGTCAGGTAGCTGCTAAATTGAGAAGCTTACGTAAGCCTGAACCATACAAAGGTAAGGGTGTGAAATACGCTGGTGAGATCCTGAGAAGAAAAGCAGGTAAAGCAGCAGGTAAATAAGCCCCTAGCCCCTAAAGGGGTATAAAGTGGGTGTTTAAATATTTTAAAAATTTCCCTAGCCCCCTTCAGGGGGTTGGGGGTAAATAAAGCAAAATGGGTAAATTAATTCAAAGGCAAAAAATCAGATACCGCATTCGTAAGAAAGTGGCTGGTACAGCTGTTAAGCCACGCTTATCTGTATTCAGAAGCAATGCTGATATTTATGCGCAGTTGATCGATGATGATAATGGTCAAACACTGGCAGCAGCTTCATCTCGCGATAAAGATATCGCTGCTCAGAAAGTAACCAAGATCGAAAAAGCGAAACTGGTTGGTGCGGCAATCGCACGTAAAGCCACTGAACTGGGATTGAATACCGTAGTATTCGATCGTGGTGGTAACCTGTATCATGGCCGCGTGAAATCCGTAGCTGATGGTGCTAGAGAAGGTGGTCTGCAATTCTAATCTGCTAACAACAATTAATCGTTAGATAAATGTCTAAAGTAAACGTAAATAAGGTAAAAGCCGGTGGCGACATGGAACTGAAAGAGAAAGTAGTTGCCATTAACCGTGTGGTGAAAACCACTAAAGGTGGACGTACCTTCAGCTTCTCAGCACTGGTAGTAGTGGGTAATGAAAGTGGTGTGGTTGGACAAGGTCTGGGTAAAGCAAAAGAAGTTCAGGAAGCTATCACAAAAGGTATCGAAGATGCCAAGAAGAACCTGGTAAAAGTACCTGTAATGCATGGAACCGTTCCTCACGAACAGTGGGCGAAAGATGGTGCTGCGAAAGTCCTGATCAAACCAGCCGCTCATGGTGCGGGTGTGATCGCGGGAGGTAGCATGCGTGCCGTTCTGGAAAGTGCAGGTGTAACAGACGTACTGGCGAAAAGCCTGGGTTCTGCTAACCCACACAACGTGGTAAAAGCTACCATCAAGGCATTGAGCCTATTGCGCGAACCCGTTCAGGTTGCTAAAACCCGTACGATTAAGCTGAGCAAAGTATTTAATGGATAATAATAGCGAATGGCTTATAGTTCATAGCGTATAGCCATAAGCCATGAACTATAAGCTACCAGCTATTTCAATAAAGTAGTTATGAAAAAGATCAAGATCACACAGATTAAAAGCGGTATCGACAGATCTGAGCGTCAAAAACAAACTTTGATTGCTTTGGGTTTGAAGAAATTGAATGCTTCAAGAGAAGTAGAAGCTACTCCTCAGATCCTGGGTATGGTGAATAAAGTAAGCCATCTGGTGAAGGTTGAAGAGATCGCTTAATTAATTTGAAAATTATTGAATTAGATCCGCCTTAGGCGGAGAAAATGAGTCAATACTGTTGATTCATTTTCTGTTTATAAAAATTCAAATTCCTCTATTTTCAAATTAGTACATTTTCAAATTTTCAAATTAATCGCGAGGGGTGATTCCCCGAAAGTTCAAAATCAATACAACATGAAACTACACAATCTGAAACCTGCAGAAGGTTCTACACACAAGCAAAAACGTTTAGGTCGTGGTGAAGCATCCGGTAAGGGTGGTACATCTACAAAAGGTAACAAGGGTGGACAAAGCCGCGCCGGTTATAAGAGCAAAATGGCTCACGAAGGTGGTCAGATGCCTATTCAGCGTCGTATTCCTAAGCGTGGATTCAAAAACAACAACCGTGTTGAATTCGTCGTATTTAACCTGGGTCAAATCGACCAATTGGTTGAGAAATATGGCTTCACTGAATTCAGCCTTGAGAATTTATACATCAATGGGTTGATCAGCCGTACCGATAAAGTAAAAGTATTGGCCAACGGTGAACTGAAAGCTAAAGTATCTTTCAAAGTGAATGCAGCCAGCGAAAAAGCAAAAACTGCTATCGAAGCTGCAGGTGGTAGCGTTGAAATTATCAAGTAATTTTATCGTAACTTGCCAGACGCACAACGTGCGTCTTTTTTTGGTTTAAGACTATTAACGCTTACAATTGCATTCAAGTGAAAAAACTAGTTCAGACATTAAGGAATATTTGGACGATAGAGGAGCTTCGTAACAAGATCATTATTACACTTGCACTGGTTCTTACGTATCGTTTTGGTACCCACATCGTATTGCCGGGTATCGATCCTAATAAAATTGAAGAAGCACAGAAATCTGCCCAAAGTGGTGGAGGTCTGTTAGGTATCTTCGATATGTTCGCAGGTGGAGCCTTCTCTCAGGCTTCTATCCTTGCATTGGGTATCATGCCCTATATCTCTGCATCTATCTTCATGCAGCTGATGACCATCTTGGTTCCTCAGTTACAGAAAGTACAAAAAGAAGGAGATAGCGGACGTAAAAAAATCAATCAGTGGACACGTTACCTCACCGTAATCGTTACTGCATTTCAGGCAGGTGCATATGTTGCCTACCTGAACAGTCCGGGTTACGCTGAAGCGATCATGCCTGCTTATGCACCTTACTTCTGGTTCTCTACTGTTATTACATTAACAGCTGGTACCATGTTTGTAATGTGGCTGGGTGAAAAGATCCAAGATAAAGGATTGGGTAATGGTACTTCTATCATCATCATGGTAGGTATCCTTGCTCGTCTTCCTCAGTCATTGATTCAGGAATTTAGCGCGAAAGGTGAAAGAGCAGGTGGTGGTTTATTGATCTTCTTGATCGAGATCGCTATTCTGATCGCCATCATCCTTGGATTGATCGTATTGGTACAAGGGGTACGTAAAATACCTGTGAACTATGCAAAGCAGATCATTGGCAACCGTCAGTTTGGTGGTGCTCGTCAGTTCCTGCCGATCAAGGTAAACAGTGCAGGTGTAATGCCGATCATCTTCGCTCAGGCGATCATGTTCCTGCCTACACTCGTATCATTTACCAATCTTGATTCTGCTCAAGGTATCGTGAAAATCTTCAACGATCATAGCAATACCTGGTACATGGTTATTTATTCAATCATGGTAATCGGATTTACTTTCCTGTACACTGCATTGATCTTTAACCCGAAGCAAATTGCAGAAGACCTGAAACGTAACAACGGTTTTATTCCTGGTGTTAAGCCCGGACAACCCACTGCTGATTATATCGGATCTGTAATGGACAGAATTACTTTGCCGGGTGCTATTTTCTTAGCATTGGTAGGTATCATGCCAGGATTCGCTCAGCGCTTAGGTGTTACGCAAGGTTTCAGCACTTTCTTTGGAGGTACTTCATTACTCATCATGGTAGGTGTGGTATTGGATACACTACAACAAATTGAAACATACCTGTTGATGCGTCAATACGATGGACTGATGAAAGGTGGTCGTATACAAGGCAGACAGACTGTTTCTACAACAACGATCTAGTTTTTAGACCATGGTCCATGGACCATAGACCATGGACAAAAAGTACGATATTTGCAAACCTGTCGTCTCGCTGATAGCGACGACAGGTTTCTTTTTTTATCATGTCGAGAAGAAATCATATGATCATCTATAAAACAGAAGCGGAAATAGCCCTGATGAAAGAAGCGGCACTGTTGGTAAGTAAAACACTTACTGAAGTGGCTAAGGTATTGAAGCCGGGTATGACGACGATGCAAATCGATAAACTTTGTGGTGACTTTGTGAAAGACCATAAAGCAGTTCCTTCTTTTTATAATTACAGAGGATATCCTTTCAATGTATGTGCTTCAGTGAATGATGTGGTTGTTCATGGGTTTCCCAATGATATCCCTCTAAAAGAGGGTGATGTGGTTTCTGTTGATATGGGAGTGATCTTGAATGGATGGCACGGTGATCATGCATATACTTTTATCCTTGGAGAAGCAGATGCTGAAATTATTCAGTTGGTGAAAGTAACCAAAGAGTCTTTGTACAAAGGCATTGAAAAAGCCATTGTTAATAACCGGGTAGGAGATATTTCTTTTGCGATTCAGGAACACGCAGAGAAAAAACATGGCTATGGAGTAGTAAGAGAGTTGGTGGGACATGGATTAGGACGTAGCTTACACGAAGATCCTCAAGTACCTAATTATGGTAAGCGTGGGAATGGTCCGAAGATGAAAGAGAATTTGGTATTGGCTATTGAACCCATGATTAATCTGGGTACAAAAGAAGTGTATACAGATGATGATGGATGGACAGTTCGTACTCAAGACGGAAAAGTTGCTTGTCACTTTGAGCATGATGTATGTGTGAAGCGTGGACAAGCATTGATACTTTCTGATTATAGCATTATTGAGGCTGCTGAAAAGGCAAACACAAACCTCAATACCTCTTATTATTAGACAATTCAGTCTACTATAAAACTGCTGTCGATGAAAACATTATTGTTTCTTCTCGCACTGTGTACCCAGCCTTTCTGGGCCTTATCTCAGGTAACTGATATTGAAAAAGTGAGAACGGTGAGACAGCAAAAAGAACATGCATGGCTACAGGAGTTTATGCAGTTATTATCCATTCCCAATGTAGCATCCGATACCTACAATATTCAGCGTAATGCATCGATGATTATGGAGTTGATGCGTAAGCGCAATATCCAAGATGTAAAACTACTCACACCTGAAACAAAAGATGCGCCACCGGCTATTTATGGAGAGATCAAAGTGCCCGGTGCTGTTAAAACCATCATTTTTTATGCGCATTACGACGGACAACCCGTTGATCCTTCCAAATGGGCAAAAGGCTTTCAGCCCTTTGTGCCGGTACTAGTGAATGGAACAACTGCTGATGCAGAAAAAATAATTTCTCTTCCTTCACAAGGCAATAATATCAACGAAGACTGGAGAATTTTTGCCCGAGGTGCTTCTGACGATAAGGGGGGTGTGATGGCTATTTTATGGGCATATGAAGCTATTATTCAGTCAGGACAGTTACCCAACTGTAACATCAAATTCTTTTTCGAAGGTGAAGAAGAAGCGGGTTCTCCACACTTGCAGGAAATTTTACTTAAATACCCAACGGAATTACAATCTGATATCTGGGTTATCTGCGATGGGCCTGTTCATCAGTCGGGGAATAAACTGGTTTGCTTTGGTGTTAGAGGCGATGCGAATATGGATGTTACGGTATATGGTCCTCTGAGACCATTACACAGCGGTCATTACGGGAACTGGGTACCCAACCCTGCATTAATGATGGCGAAGTTACTGGCATCCATGAAAGATGAAAATGGTAAAGTCACCGTCAAAGGTTTTTATGACGATGTAACACCTTTATCACCTACAGAGAAAGCTGCTATTGCCAATATACCCATGGCAGATGAACAGATGAAAAAAGAATTGGGATTCATCAAACCTGAAATGGATGGTTATACTTTACAGGAGTCTTTGATGTTGCCATCGCTCAATATCAATGGTATACAAAGTGCCAATGCCGGTAAATTGGCAGCTAATGTAATCCCAACTACAGCTATTGCAACATTGGATCTTCGATTGGTGAAAGGGAACGACTATCAGCTTCAGCAGCAGCGCGTGGTGGATCATATTAAAGCACAGGGTTATTACGTAATTGATAGAGATCCTACCATCGAAGAGAGAAATCGATATCAAAAGATCGCTAAAGTCATCAAACACGATGGTTACAATGCGCAACGTACACCTATGGATTTGCCTATTGCACAAGAAATAATAACCGCTGTTAAAAAAACGACGAATGGAACATTGGTAATTGTTCCTTCTCTTGGAGGGAGTTTGCCACTTTATAAGTTTGAGAAATTTTTAAAAGCCAATACCATTAGTATTCCCATAGCTAATCATGATAATAACCAACACGCAGAGAATGAAAATATCCGTATCCGTAATTTATGGAATGGGATAGAAACAATGGCTGCAATTATGTTGATGAAATAAGTGTATGCAAAAAACACTCGTCGTAATAGGAGGTGGTGCTGCCGGATTTTTCTGTGCAGTGAATGCAGCAAGAATGAACCCTTCATTAAAGGTATTGTTGCTCGAGAAGTCCAATAAACTGCTTTCAAAAGTAAAGATCAGTGGTGGGGGAAGGTGTAATACTACGCATGCTTGTTTTGATATTCCTGAACTGGTAAAGAAATACCCACGCGGACAAAATTTCTTAAAGAAATCATTTCATCAATTTTATACGCAGGATACGATTGACTGGTTTGAAGAAAGGGGAGTTCAACTAAAAACAGAAGAAGATGGTAGGATGTTTCCGGTTACAGATAATTCTCAAACCATCATTGATTGTTTATTGAAAGAAGCAGACAAATATAAAGTAGCAGTACAATTACAAATTGGTGTTACTTCGATTCAGAAAAAAGAAAACAAATTTGACCTTCAATTAAACAATGGTGATATTATTTCGGCAGACTTTGTATGCGTTGCTACAGGAGGTTTCCCCAAAGCCAATATGTTTGATTGGTTGACTACCACAGGACATACCATTGCTACACCGGTGCCATCACTTTTTACATTCAATATGCCGGGTAACCCTATTACTTCTCTGATGGGAGTAAGCGTTGAAAGAGCTATTGTTAAAGTAGTGGGCACCAAACTGCAGGAAGAGGGTCCATTGCTGATTACACATTGGGGTATGAGTGGTCCGGTGATTCTAAGAACTTCTGCATGGGGTGCAAGAGAGTTGGCGGATAAAAATTATCATTTCACCATTCTAGTGAACTGGATACCCAACTATACCGAACAGATGTTACGAGATGAGTGGCAAGAGATCAGAGATCGATCAGGTGCACAAAAAATAAGCAATAAAAACCCCTTTGGATTACCCAATCGTTTGTGGTTATACCTCTTACAAGTATCAGAGATCGATCCGGAATGCAGGTGGTCAGATCTTCCGGCAAAACAACAGAACAAACTCATCAAACAGCTAACAGCACAGGAATTTCTTGTTCAAGGTAAAACAACATTTAAAGATGAGTTTGTAACGGCAGGAGGTATTCTACTCAGTGAAATTGATCCTCAAACCATGCAAAGCAGGAAACAACCCGGATTGTTCTTTGCCGGCGAGGTCATGGATGTGGATGGCATTACCGGTGGGTTTAATTTTCAGCATGCATGGACCAGTGGGTTTATTGCTGCGAAAGCCATTGCAGCCATCATTTAAAGATGAGGTTGACGCTATCTATTTTATCGCTAAGCCCAGAAGACCGTATGTTAAAAAATTGCCACTTATCCATTCTGCTGTAAAATCCTGACACAGATTTACTATTTTAATAGTCAACTAAATAAAACGCTTTATGAGAAGACTCTTGCTTGCCGCCTCTGCGTGTGCGGTATTTATGGGCTCAACCCTATATGCCCAACAACCTCCGGCTGGAACGCCTCCCGGTGCTCGTCCAGGGGGAGATAGTTCTAAAACACCGGCACCTCCTAAAAAGCCGACAGTTGCTGAAAAAACCAAAGGCAATAAAAAGATCGAAGGCTTATTTACCCTGTATCAGGATACTGCTACCGGTAGTCTTCAGATGTATATTAGAAAAGACCAGCTGGATAAAGAATTCATTTATCAGAGTTTTTCTATCAATGGACCTACTTCATTGTTCTTACACCAAAGTATGCACCGTGCAACAGCCGTGTTTAAAATGAAAAGAGCATTTGATAAAATCGAATTCGCTCAAGTGAATACCGGCTTTTTCTATGATAAGAACAATCCTGTGAGTAAGACCGCAGATGTAGATAAACCCGAGGCGGTTTTTTACAACGATAAATTTAGTATCGAAGATTCATTGGGTTATTTGGTGAGTGTTGATCAGTTATTCCTGAGTGAAAAACTGGATCCTGTAAAGCCCATCATACCACCAAGCCCATTGGCAATGTTCACTTTTAATTTGGGTGGATTGAATCCTACCAAATCTAAGTACGCCAATATCCGCTCCTTCCCGAATAATACAGATGTAGTGGTGGATCTTTCTTATGATAACCCAAGTACACTTGCCAATGGCGGACCGGATGTTACCGATCCTCGTTATGTACGTGTGCGTATGCAACACAGTTTTATTGAAATGCCTAAGAACGATTTCCGTTCACGCAGAGATGATCAGCGTGTAGGCTATTTCCTGGATCAACGTAATAATCAAACCAGTACCAGTCCGGTTCCTTACAAGGATATGATCAATCGCTGGAATTTGGTGAAGAAAGATCCATCTGCAGCCATCAGCGAACCTGTTGAGCCAATTGTATTCTGGGTAGAAAATACCACTCCCCATGAGTATCGTCAAACCATTATCGACGCTGGATTAAAATGGAATGAAGCATTTGAAAAAGCAGGTTTTAGAAATGCTGTTCAGATGAAGATCATGCCCGATGATGCTACTTGGGATCCTGCAGATATTCGTTACAATGTAATTCGTTGGGTATCTTCTGCAAACCCTCCATACGGAGCTATCGGACCCAGCTTTACCAATCCACGTACCGGACAAATATTGGGTGCAGATATCACTGTAGAATGGTTCTCAGGAAGTGCTACACCGCTTTTTGATGAGTTGTATAACGGTCCGTCTATGCAAAATCCAGCGGACTTACACTTCCCGGGTATGCAAATGAAAAATCATACCGCTTGTACATTGGCGGGAGAGTTGAAAGCTCAGTTCATGACCGGACATACCACGCTCGAAGCCATGGATGCACCGGAAGGAGAGATCAAAGAAATGCACAAGCAATTCTTGATTTATTTGATCATGCATGAAATGGGACATACACTCGGACTGAACCACAATATGAAGGCCAGTCAGATGTTGTCACCTGCAGAGATCAATAATACTTCTATTACACGTTCAATCGGATTGATTGGCTCTGTAATGGATTATCCTGCAATCAATGTGTCATTAGACAGAAGTAAGCAGGGTGATTATTATACCACTAAAGCAGGTCCTTATGATTTATGGGCTATTGAATACGGGTATACACCATTCTCTGAGTCACAGGAAGAAGCAGGACTTACCAAAATATTATCACGTAGCACCGATCCTAAATTGGCATTTGGTAATGATGGTGATGATATGAGAGCTCCCGGTAAAGCCATTGATCCTCGTGTGAATGTGAATGACCTTACCAATGATGCTATCGGGTATGCGGAAGATCGTTTCAAACTCGTGAATAATCTCATGGGTAAACTGGTGCAGAAATATACCAAACCAGGACAATCATATGTAGAAGTACGTGCACGTTATGGGGTGTTGAATGGACAACGTAACAGCATGATCAATGCCGTAAGCCGTTATGTAGGTGGTGTGTATATTGATAGAAGCAATCCGGAGCAAAACTCAGGTAACAAACCATATACACCGGTACCTTTGGCTACTCAAAAGAAGGCAATGGATGTATTGAGTAAATATGTATTCGCACCAAACGCTTTTGATGCAGATGCACAAGTATATCCATACCTCGCATTCCAGCGTAGAGGATTTAACCAGCCGGGTAATGGTGAGGATTTCAAAATCACGAATACTGTATTAGGTTTACAGGCGGGTGGTGCGTTGGCGCATATCCTGAGTCCTATTACATTGCAGCGTATCACCAATACACGTTTGTATGGTAATCAATATAGTGTTGCCGATGTAATGGGTGATTTGGTGAAAGGTATTTTTGATGCGGATATCAACGGGAATGTGAATGTTCACAGACAATACCTGCAGACTACCTTTGTAAAGGGTGCTACGAATTTGTTGAACCCACAAGCTCCGATTGATGATGTATCTAAAGCTGCAGCGTTGTACACCATCAAGAAATTGAAAACCAAATTGGCAGCTGCCGTTTCAACCAACGAAGAAACCAAAGCACACAGGGCCAATCTGATTTTCTTGATTGATAAGGCGCTGAAAACAGACTAAGGAAGAGGAACAGAGAAATAAGAAACAGAGGAATAAGGAATGAGAAAGTAGTGGTGAGAATCAACTACTTTCTCATTCCTTATTTTTTATTCCATATTTCTTATTCTCCTCCGCTTGCACAATTCAAATCCATTCACTATATTAAGGAACTAAAACGCCTGTCATGAGAAAAGTAAGTAATGTATTGCAACGCAAAGGAAACAGAGTAGCTACCGTTCCACCTGAAATGACGGTGATTGATGCTTTGAAGCTGATGGCTGAACAGAATATTGGTTCAGTTGTGGTGATGAAAGAGGAAAAATTTGCCGGTATTATGACAGAGAGGGATTATTCGCGAAAAGTGATCTTGAAGGGGCGCCATTCCAGTGAGACAAAAGTAGGAGAGATCATGACCACCGATTTTCCTTATGTATCCATGAATGATACTGTAGAATCTTGTATGCAATTAATGACTTCTCATCGTTTACGATATTTACCGGTGATTGAAAATGAACAGTTGGTGGGAATTATTTCCATCAATGATCTGGTTACAGAAACCATTTTAACACAGGCAGAAACCATTAATCAGTTGCAGAGTTATATACAGTCCTAATAATTGTGTTTGTCTACCAATGCGTTTTCACTTTCATTAGGATGTATTCAAATCGATCTACTTTGTTTAAAATAGTTGGTAGCGATTGATGTAACCAGAAAAGGAACATTCTTATTTCTTGATAAACAGCTTCTAAATAGCTGAAATTGCGAAAGATGGGTTCGTAATGGTATACACGGTTACGAATGTTTCGAATACGGTGGAGAGATTCGTCGATGTTTTTTCTTTGTTTTTCTTGTTTGGGAAGATGTACAAAAATTGTACGCAAAGGTTTCCAAAGTAATTGGGCATGATACCGATTAAAGAGCCTATTCCAAAAACCAAAGTTTAATTCTGCTATAATACCATCAGCGGTAACAGGTTTTTGATGAAACTGAATTTTTTGTTCAGCCCTTTGTATGGCAGTTTGAAATTCTTTGGGAAGCTTATTTTTAAACCAAAAATCATCTTTGAAATATTCTTTCAGCTTTTGATGAATAGCATTTCTTAATGAAATTTCTAACAAAGACAAAGCCGGATACAACGCTTCGGATAGCTCGATGTTTATCAGATATAATTGATATGCAGCGTTTGTATTATAATTGGCTTCTTCTAAATAAATATTAAATCGGGGATGTGAAATAAACGATTTGATTTCTTCTGTAATCATTTTTTTTGTTTTGGGTTAAAAAATAATTGTATCTTTGTTTCATGATGCCAGTTACTCCTCTCCCGGCTCTTTTACCGGTGATGAAACTGGTTTTTTTGTTTTTAGGACTATCTCATCTCTCTTTTCTTTAGCCAGCATTGATCCTAAAATTGCACAGTTCTACAATCGTATTTCCCGCAAATTTGATGAACAGTTAGTTGACTTCGTTTCAAGTAAAGTGAGTGGGAAGAGAACCGCCTTATCACTCTCCTTCGTCGCAATTTCCGACTCCCACGGAGAGGAGCATTGATCACGCAAGTGAACATCAGCGGCGAAGGACCTGACCATCATGAAGAGTTTTATGGTAATAGGATAGAGGAAAAACTAAATAGCACATCTCAGCTGTGTAACCTGCGCCGAGTCCTTTCTGAGAGACATCGGCGAAGAATGCGCTGAGCAGAAGGAATAGCGGGGAAGTAAATTTTAAAGAGAGGGAAATTATTCATCATCGCATAGCTACATAGATGCCTAAGTTCATATGATATTGTTCTTTCTATTGAAAATCATAACGGAAGAATAGACCGATATTGTTTGTATACGTCAATGTTTTTCTTCCTCGTTGATTCAGATCTATTCCAATGCCAGATTGAAAATGCTTGTATTGTAATCCCATTCTACTCCGTTGTGTAAAACTAAATAATGAATTAGATACAGTAGGAAAAACGGAAACCGTTTCTAATTGTATAAACAACTGCGTCTGATCTTTTACAATGGGTGTATACCTCATCAAGATAAAGTGATCAATATCCGGATCTACATTTGTTTCAGTAACAAGCCAGCTAAAAAAAGTAAAATGTTTTTTGATGTGCACATACTGAATACCTGCTTTCGGAAAAACACCATTGTTGAAAATTTGTACAACCGCTACAGGGGCCCATCCTTTCCATTTCGGATCATTATAAGAAATGGCTTCCGTTGCTCCGAAAGAAGGTAGATAGTTGGTACTAGTTATGCGATAGTCTACTGATAATCTATTTCTATTGAAGAATAACCAATAACTTTTCTTTTCCTCTTTGGTAAGAAAATTTTTAAAGAATAGTACATCAAAAGTGGCACGTTCATGTCCGGTAAAAAGCTCTACAGGAATTTGTGCCATGCACATATGGTGCATGAGTAGTAATATCAATAATACTCTTTTCATAACTAAAAGGCGGGTTATTCACCCGCCTTATTTATTATTTTAGTAAGTCGATGAGAAGTGATGCAGCTGCTGCACCGGAATTTTGTTGTTGTCCGGTAATCAAATGGCCATCACGAATGGCAAAAGATGAAAAAGCTGCTGCCACTTTGAAAGAGGTATTGCTGATCTTTCTGGCTTCATCTTCTATACGATATGGCTGAATCTTTTGTCCAACAGCCTTATCTGCAAACTCTTCTTCTGAGTTGGCAAATCCTGTCCATCTTTTTCCTGTAACCAGTAATTCTCCAGTACTCTTTTTCGCTTCTAACAAAAGTGTTGTGGAATGACAAACAGCTGCACTGGGTTTACATGCTTCGTAAAATGAAACAAACAGTTTTTGTAAAGCTGTGTTACCCCTGTACGTATACATCGGACCTTGTCCACCTACCAAAAAGATCGCTACATATTTTGAATGATCTACTTCGGTTAATTTCTTGGTATTGTTTAACATACTGATGAAAGAAGGCTTTTGCATATAACCGAGTGAGATGATATCATGCGCTGAGTATCCACTCACATCGGTTGGATTAGAATAACTGTCCATTTCCAGTTTACCACCTTCTGTTGATACCAGTTCAACTTCATAACCGGCTTCTTCAAAAACATGCATCGGATGGGTGAGTTCAGCAGCCCAGAAACCAATGGGCCAACCGGTTTGTTTGGATACCGATGGAGAACTGGCTACCATCAATATCTTTCCCTTGGTAGGCATACCATGGGGATGAACATAAGACAGTTTTTCGACGATTTGATTGGCTTGAGCTGTCTTCCCATTTTGGGCCAGACTACTGATGCTGATCAGGGTTAGACTGAATAAAAGATAGATACTTGTATTTTTCATGGCTAAATATTTAATACCGTAAAATTGAGCGGTTATAGTAGCTTTATGTGTATACTATCTAATATGCGTGATACTCACTTTTTAGTAAGTATGCATGGCTAAATCTGTTTTATGCCTGAATTTCTTTTTAATAACAAGCTGTATTACAATCCCGTAGAATTTGCCATGGATAGAATAGGCGGCACTTGGAAAATGCCCATCCTTTGGCGGCTGAAAGACAAAATACTTCGCTATGGGGAGTTGAAAAAAGATATGCCACGCATTACCGATAAAATGTTGACTACTCAATTGCGTGAATTAGAAGAAGAAGGGTTTATTACACGTACTGTATATCCGGTAGTACCACCCAAAGTAGAATACAGTATTACAGAAAGAGGCAAGAAGGCCATCATGGTGATTGACCAGATCAGAAACTATGGATTAGAACTGATGAAAGAGTTCGGCATTGAAGAGCCTGCAAAAGACAAGTAGTGATTCGTTATCGTTTGAGCAGCTTAAATCCTATTTCTCTTCCTTGTCCTTTGAACAGCGCCAGATTGATCCAAAACCAGGCAAATTGCTCCATTAATTCAAATTGTTCATTGCCCCCTACATCGTAGCATTCTGCGAATCCTGCATCTTTTGCCAATGTTGTTGCTGCTGCTTTTCCAGTAACACTATCACCGGCAACAAACATATCAATAGCTTCTGTTCCATAAACGGGGTTAGCCATATTATTAAATCCGGTAGTGTTGAAACATTTGACCACGTCTCTGGTTGATGTATGATCAAGAATCGCATCAGTGGTATTACGATATCCTTCCGGACCTTTACCCATGATAATATTCATCGCATCGATGATGATCTTGCCGGTGGTATCTCCCAAACTTTTAGCAACTTCTATGGCAGCAGGAGCAGGGGTAGATAATAACACAACTGTTGATTGTTGCACCGCTTCGGCGATGCTTGTTACTTGAATACCTTCGATATCCAATAACTCTTTTCCTTTGAATTGCTGTGTGTTTCGAACACCCAATAGGATGGTATGTCCTTTCGCAGCCCATTTTGTAGCAAGCGCTGCTCCTACATTACCGGTTCCGATGATGGCTATATGCATACTTGAAGATATAAAAGTTTGTCCGATTGAAATAAATGCTTTGCGAATGGGTTTATGTCTATAGGAGAGCAGCAAAACTACATAACACACCTTAGCTGTGTAACACGCTGAATCCTTTGAGAGATATCGACAAAAAATATTTAGGGAAGAGAAAAAACGCTAAGAGCGAATTAGCTTTTTTACATTGGTAAAAATCAAGTTAATACATCCAAACTTGCTTTCTCTCAAAGTCAATAGTAAAAACAAACTTACTAATAGAAGCAAAGTTTAAGACGCCATCGTAGATTATCTTCTTTGAATATGTATTTGATTCAACTTTATTATTCCCAATCATAAATTCACCCTTAGTTGTAGTATTCGAAATGTTAGCACTCTTTGTATCAGTTTGAAGGGCCCAAAGTTGGGCACATTCAGGAGAAAGTATAATATCTCCAATATTACCGGTATCAAAAAGGAACCAATAAAAATTATTTTGTTTGGGAATACCAATAAATATTGCTGATTCGGCTCCATCCGGACCGTTTGCAAAGCGACTTGGTACGAGGGTTTTTGTCTTCGTTTGTTTTTTTAGTGAATTTTTATTTTCAATAATTAGAATATTCTTTGAAAGATCAATTGTTAATATCCGGTTTGCAAAAGATTTTAATGAAAGAACACCGTCAATGGTGGGCAGCTCTTTAGGTAGAATACTCATGATATCCCATACACCAATTGTTGGATGGAATAAATCAGTAGATCCCATTTTTATAGAAACACTGTTTGCTTTTTGATATTTAATCATTTCACCATCCATTCTGATTCCCGTTGAACTGCCATATATTTCTTTATTCAGGGTATTTGCGATGGCAGGAGAAATAAAAGTCTCTCCGCCACCTGAATCAAAAAGAAATTTGTATTTCTTCCCGTCAATAATGACATCCGTAGTTTTCAATTCTTTGAAATACGGGTTCAGATAAATTGTATCACCGGCATATATCGTTATCGAACCAAAAAAAAGTATCAGAAAGCATATCAATTTATGGCGATTCATTTGTATGTCTTTTACTCGGATGTATTTATAAATGCCATCGAAAAATGGCTATAACCTTAATCTCCTTCATTCCAATTCAAAAGATTGAGATGATGAAGACCATAGACAAGTATACAAAAATAGATTTATGAATCGTCTAATTTTAACACCATTGATCATGCAAGTGATCATCTGCGACGAAGGATCTGACTATTAGTGGGAGTTTTATGGCTATAGGAGAGAAGTAAAACTAAATAGTACATCTTAACTGTGTAACCTACGCCGAGTCTTCTACGAGAGAAATCGGTAGAGAACATTCTTCGGAGAAGAAGTTTCTGCTAACCAATAAGCTCGTTAAAAAAAACTAAGCATCCTACCAACAATGGACAATTGCATAGAAAAATAAAAAGTAGATAATCTTGTCGATAAGCGGGAGGAGTTGTTGAATATTTACCCAGCAATACACAAGTATAAATGAAGGCCCAAATGGGGGTGATGATGATAAAAGCAACCGGTGACGGATCACAGACGGGTTCTCCGGCTGGTTTTAACATGTAATAAATCATATACATCCACCAAAGCAGATAGAGCAGAAGAAAAAGACTAGAAATTTTATGTCGATAAAAAAGCGACATACTACTTTTTCTATTGATGCTGAAAATTTGAAAAAGTAACCTATTTATTTTTAAAAAAGTTTTAAATCGGTGTTGAAGCTACTTGAGATCTTTTATAGTTTTTGAGTTTAACAAAGTTTGCATTTGCTGAATCGCCACTTTATTTAATAATAGTAGTCTCTCGTTGAATGAGATTCCTTGATGTATAAGAACGGCATTCAAGCTTTCTAAATTGGAAAGTATGACCAGTTGCTCTAGTGTGGCATAGTCTCTGATATTACCGGTAGTATTTGGGTTTTCTTTTCTCCATTGTGTTGCTGTTTTGCCGAACAATGCCATATTCAATAAGTCGGCTTCTGTTGCATATAGTCTAACACTTTCAGTAGCGGATAATAATTTGGGTATCAGGGTTTCTTTAATAGCATCTGTTAGAATATGATAATTGATTTTTGATAAAGTCCGTTGTAGACTCCATCCGGATTGTAAATGTTTTTCTTCGGCTGACTTTAGTCGCTGAAATTCTTTGATAAGGTACACTTTGAACTCCGGTGAAATCCACATGCCAAATTCAAGAGCTATATCCACATGTGCAAAAGTGCCGCCATATCGACCTGCTCTAGATCTGATACCAATTGCATTGGTTTTTTCTATCCATTCTTTGGCACTCAGTTTATAGCTATTTAAACCGGCCTGTGTTTTAATTATGGCGAATTCGCCATAATTAAAATGGGGGTTATTAACGGTTTCCCAAATGCCAAGAAATTCAATGGTATTTCTGTTTCTTAACCAATCGGAAATAAAGAAATCACCGTCTTTTGCTTTGAGCATATCTGTTAATGAGATATAGTCAGCCTCTTGTTCTTTGAACATGGAAATGGCAACGCCTTTTACCTCGATACTAATATTCTTTTTCATGCAAGCAACATCGTAAAGAATACAAGCGTATTTCCCGCAAATTTGATGAACAGTTGGTTGAATTCGTTCCAAGTGAATTGATAAGAAAGATCGCTCGGCTGTGTTGGCGAAGCCAACACAGCATTAACACATAACACTGAACTGTCATCCTGTCCAAAGGACTCCCACGGAGAGGAGCATTGATCACGAAAGTGATCATCTGCGACGAAGGATCTGATTATTATAAGTGTTTTTATGACATAGGAGAGAAGTAAAACTAAATGTTACATCTTAGCTGTGTAACACGTAGAGTCCCCTCGTACCTCGGGAGACATCTGCGAAGAACTTTTTTATTTATAAGGCTCTGCGGAGAAGGAAGTAAAACTAAATGTTACATCTTAGCTGTGTAATACGCAGAGTCCCCTCGTACCTCGGGAGACATCTGCGAAGAACTTTTTTTATTTATAAGACTCTGCGGAGAAGGAAAAAACTGGAAATTTTATGTCGATAAAAAAGCGACATCCTACTTTTTCTATTGATGCTGAAAATTTGAAAAAGTAACCTACTGGTTTGATAGATATTTACAGGTCAAGTACAATCATCAAATTCTTTTTCAGTAGTTGAATTTGATCTTGATTGAGTTTGCCGATTCTTTGTATCAATCTTTTATTATCAATGGCCCTGATTTGATCAATGAGAACATCACTTATTTGATCCAATTGCGATTTTTTTAAATGCACACGAAGAATATTCATATCAGGTTGAATATTGGTGGTAAGCGGACAAACAATCGTTGACAAATGTGTATCATTCAATAGATCCGTTTGCACAATAACAACAGGTCTGGTTTTACCCGGTTCTGTTCCTTTACCCGGATTTAGATTGGCTAGCCATATATCATACTGCTTAATCTTCATCAGCCAATTTTTCAAACTCACGTAAGATGTTCATGGACTCTTTTCTCGTAAGGGCAGATTCTTTTGCCAATCTATGCTTCAATAACTTTCTCTGATGATAACGATTGTAGAGATCTACCGCTTCATTGATATAGCGATTACGGGCTATGTTCAATTGAGCTGTTATAGACTCAGCCTCTTCAAATGTATGATCATCTAGTTTGAGTGATAAAGTTTTCATACCATTACTTTTTGTAAAGGTATATACTTTTGGTGTATACTCTAAAAGTGATAGTTGTTGCATGGTATTAATTGTAAAGCGAAACAATCAGTAGAACCGAAAATAATGATACAGCCCATCGTATTTCCCGCAAATTTGATGAACAGTTGGTTGAATTCGTTCCAAGTGAATTGATAAGAAAGATCGCTCGGCTGTGTTGGCGAAGCCAACACAGCATTAACACATAACACTGAACTGTCATCCTGTCCAAAGGACTCCCACGGAGAGGAGCATTGATCACGCAAGTGATCATCTGCGACGAAGGATCTGATTATTATGAGTGTTTTTGTGGCATGGAAGAGAAGTAAAACTAAATGTTACTTCTTAGCTGTGTAATACGCAGAGTCCCCTCGTACCTCGGGAGACATCTCGTATGTTTGATTATTGGTAAATTCCATTCAAAAATAGCAGGAAGATTGAGA
>JACBFI010000038.1 GCA_013391385.1 Sediminibacterium sp. Gen4
GCATCAAAACCAATACAAATCAACAGTATCAGAAAAATCATCAGATTTTAATAGGAGACCAAATCAATAATATTAATCCAAGTTTAAAAACGGTCAACGTATTTTAGGCATTGACAGACTATGAACCATAAGCCATAAACTATAAGCTATTAACCATAAGCCAACCTTTCACTTTTCACCTTTGACTTTCTTACTTACCTTCGCAGCATCATGGAAATTACCGTTCAAACCGCCGAAAAACTGCGTCTTACAGCAGAAGAATTCGAACTCATCAAGCAAAAATTAGGCAGAACTCCCAACTTTACTGAGCTATGTGCTTTTAGTGGTATGTGGAGTGAACACTGTAGTTATAAGAACTCCATAAAATGGTTAAAAACCCTTCCCCGTGATGGTGGCAGAATGCTGGTAGCCGCAGGTGAAGAGAATGCCGGATTGATGGATATGGGTAATGGTTTTGGCGTGGTCTTTAAAATTGAAAGTCATAATCACCCCAGTGCCATTGAACCTTTTCAAGGAGCAGCAACAGGTGTGGGTGGTATTCAAAGAGATATTTTTACGATGGGGGCAAGACCTATTGCTTCATTGAATAGTCTACGTTTCGGAAATCTAAAAGATAAAAAAACACAACGTTTGCTAAGTGGTGTGGTACATGGTATTGGTCACTATGGCAATTGCTTTGGTGTACCCACGGTAGGAGGAGAAGTGTATTTTGAAGATTGTTATCATACCAACCCATTGGTGAATGCCATGAGTGTGGGTATTATGAAGGCGGGTGATATGATCAGTGCTACTGCCGCTGGTATTGGTAATCCTGTTTTCTTCGTGGGCAGTGCAACCGGTAAAGATGGTATTGGAGGTGCGTCTTTTGCATCTGCTGATATCACTGCGGAAAGTGCGGAAGAACTACCTGCAGTTCAAGTGGGTGATCCATTCCAAGAAAAGAAACTTTTAGAAGCTTGTCTGGAATTGATTAATACCGGTGCTGTAGTAGGTATGCAAGACATGGGTGCAGCTGGTATCATCTGTTCTACTGCTGAAATGAGTGCGAAAGGTGGAGTAGGGATGCGTATCGATCTGGAAAAAGTGCCTACCCGTCAACAAAATATGAAAGCCTGGGAACTGTTACTGAGTGAAAGCCAGGAACGCATGTTGATCGTTGTTGAAAAAGGTAAAGAGGAAGCAGTATTGAAAGTATTTGAGAAGTGGGATCTTTCAGCAAGCAATATCGGAGAAGTAACCGGTGACGGCTTATTGAAGTTCTATATGCATGGAGAACTGGAAGCAGAAATTCCGGCACATGAACTGGTACTCGGCGGTGGTGCTCCTCAGTACACGCGCGAATACCGTGAACCCAAATATTTTGAAAAGATCAAGGCGTTTGATATTAATACTATTGCAGATGTAACAAATCTTAAAGCTACCGCAGAACAACTTGTTCAGATTCCTAATATCGCTTCTAAGCGTTGGGTATACACGCAATATGATAGCATGGTAGGAGCAGCGAACACTTCTACCAATTCACCTAGTGATGCAACTGTAGTATTGGCAAAAGGAACTGGAAAAGGATTAGCAGTAACAGTTGATTGTAATAGTCGCTACGTATTTGCCGATCCGTATAAAGGTGGAATGATTGCTGTAGCAGAAGCTGCCAGAAATATTGTTTGCAGTGGTGGGGAACCCATCGGTGTTACCAACTGTCTCAACTTTGGTAATCCTTATGATCCTGAAGTATACTATCAATTCGTGAAAGCAGTTACCGGAATGGGCGATGCTTGTAGAAAATTCAATACACCTGTAACAGGAGGTAATGTGAGTTTCTACAACCAGAATCCGGATGGTCCGGTATATCCAACACCAACCATTGGTATGGTGGGTATTGTAGACGATGTACATGCGAAGATGACCCTTGATTTTAAAAATGAAGGAGATCTTATTATTCTTATCGGTACACAACAAAATGATATTGCATCTTCAGAATACTTACATAAACTCAAAAAAGTAGAATTTTCTCCGGCCCCTCATTTTGATCTGGATGAAGAATATACAGTTCAGCAATTGATTGCATCATTGATCAAAGAAAAGAAGATCAACAGTGCACATGATATCAGTGAAGGTGGATTAGCCATCACTTTATTGGAGAGTGGTTTCCATCGTAACCTGGGATTTGCAGTACAAGCCAATACCGCTATTCGTAATGATGCTTTCTGGTTTGGAGAAGCACAAAGTCGAGTAGTGGTGAGTTGTTCCGCTGAACAATTGAATCATATTGAAGCTGCAGCACAGAAAGCAGGTATCGCTGTTACCGTTTTAGGTGCCGTTACTTCAGGTAATATTGAAGTGAATGGAGAAGCTTGGGGAAATATTGAGGCTTGGAAAAACTTGTATGATACGGCTATCGAAAAACTGATCAAGTAAACATGTCAACAAGCCCTTCCTATATCATTGTCACCGGAGCTGCCGGATTTATCGGTTCTCGTATGGTGAAATACCTAAATGAATTAGGATCCCGGGATTTGATACTGGTGGATGATTTTGGAATAGAAGCCAAAAGAACAAACTGGGAACAAACAGCATATGCACATATTGTTGAGCGATACAATCTCATGGATTGGTTAGAACTCCATCAACCCAATATTGAATGCATCATTCACCTAGGCGCCAGAACAGATACTACGGAGTTTGATTATAGTATTCATGAAACACTGAATGTTGAATACTCAAAAGCTGTTTGGCAGTATTGTACACTGCATCAGATACCATTGATTTACGCGTCGTCTGCAGCCACTTATGGGGATGGTGCATTTGGATACAATGATGACCATGAAGTAGTATCAAAATTACAACCACTCAATCCGTATGGCATTAGCAAAAATGAATTTGATAAATGGGCTTTAGCACAAAATGAACATCCACCTTTTTGGGCCGGACTCAAATTCTTCAATGTGTATGGTCCTGATGAATACCATAAAGGAAGAATGGCCAGTGTGATATGGCATGCATTTAATCAGATACAAAAAGAAGGTTACGTAAAGTTATTCAAAAGCCATCGTCCTGATTTTAAAGATGGAGAACAACTTCGTGATTTTATTTATGTCAAAGATGTAGTGAGCGTCATTGAATGGATTCGCAAATCTATGTCCAAAGGACTCCTTTCGGAGGACCATGGACTATGGACTATGGACCAAAACGGTTTATATAACTTAGGTACCGGTCAAGCCAGAACGTTTATTGATCTAGTAAAAGCCACATTTGCCGGTCTTGATAAGGAACCGGCGATTCATTTTATCGATATGCCGGAAGATATTCGTGACAAATACCAATATTTTACCGAAGCCAATATGCAAAAACTACGCAACGCAGGCTATACAATTCCTTTCACATCTCTGGAAGCAGGCGTTAACGATTATGTCCGGAACTATCTGAGAACTTTGGGGTAAATTTGGAATCAGCAGTATGCGTTATGGCTAATAGATCATAGCTAATAGCTTATAGTTGATGGTTCATGGCAAATGCTAATGTTATATTACTGTAAGTGTTATCCTATATGCCATAAGCTATTAACTATTAGCTCAACAAAAGCAATCGTCATGAATAAAAAATTAGCCATCATTGGTGGAGGTAATCTGGGTGCAGCTATGGCTGAGGGTTTAATTAATAGTGGGTTCATCTTACCTGAACATCTTATTGTTACCAAGCGAAATATTGAATCATTAAAATCGCTTGAAGAAAAAGGAGTCATCATTAGTGATGATAATACCGCAGCAGTGAAGTATGCAGATTGTATCATACTGGCAGTGAAACCTTTTCAAATCAAAGAAGTATTAACGCAACTCAAGTCCGGGTTGAATGAAAAGCGACATGTACTGGTGAGCGTTGTAACAGGCGTATGGATCAATGATATTCGTGAGATTGTGGGAAATCAAATTGCTCTATTTCGCGTGATGCCCAATACAGCAATTGCCATACAACAAAGCATGACCTGTATTTGCGCATCTGAAGCAGATCATGATCAACGAGCCTACGTTACTTCTTTATTCAATCAGCTGGGAAAAACAGTCAATATAGAAGAGAAATTAATGGATGCAGCAACAGTGCTAGGGGCATGCGGCACTGCATATGCGATGCGTTATATTCGAGCAAATATCCAGGGTGGTATTGAAATTGGTTTTAGTGCGTCGGTAGCTTCTTTAATTGCAGCACAAACAGTAAAAGGTGCAGCAGAATTATTGTTGACAAAAAATACGCACCCGGAACAGGAAATAGATAAAGTAACAACCCCTAAAGGCTGCACCATTGCCGGCCTCAACGAAATGGAACACCAAGGATTTAGTTCTTCGCTGATCAAGGGTATTGTTACGAGTTATAAGAAGATTGTGCAGGATATGTAGGGGTAGCTAATGGCTTATGGTATATGGCTTATAGTCCGTAGTCCATGGCTTATAGTAGAACCATAAGCAATAACCCATTCGCCATTAGCTATCCACTTTCTTGTAACCTAAAACTTGCTGCTTTCTTGCGGCTTGAGGCTTGTAGCTTGAAGCTTTGCTCTCTACATTCTCTCTTTTAAGAAAGCCACTGCTTTTGCATGTGCATCTGCTGCTGCTTCTTTGTTGAATACGGGGTTGCTAGGGTTGGCAAAACCATGTCCGGCATCATACTTATTGGCGATGAGTTTTTTTCCTGCTGCTTGCATATCAGCCTCAAATTTATTCACCACTTCAGGGGAAGGACTACGGTCTTTGTTACCAAAGAAACCGATGACATCACAGTTCAATGTTTTGAGTTTCTCTACATTGTTTTCAGGTCTTCCATAAAACATCACACAACCTGCTGCTTGTTTACCGGCCAATAGTGTGCTTTGTAAACTCCACATACCGCCAAAGCACCAACCTACTGTGTAGATTTTGGCATCAGTTCCTGCATACGCGATAGCGCCTTTGATAATGCTTTCGAGTCTATCAGTTTTTACAGACTGAATCAGTTTCATGGCACTATCAGCTGTGGCGGCAATTTTTCCATCATACAAATCCAGGGCAATGACATTCACATCTTCCAGGTCATTATAATAGGTTTCACTTTCTTTTTTAATGTAATCATTCAATCCCCACCATTCCTGAATCACAAATAACCATTTGTTACTTTTTTTCTTACTGCGAATCTCATAACCCATGGCATTGCTTCCATCCGCCGCTTTAAATGTAACAGCTTTGCCCAGTGGATCGGCAGCAACATATGGAATCGGATTGTCATGCATCATCGCAAATGAAGCAGTAGATGCTTCAGCTTTGAATTGATCCATGATTTCACTGGTAAAACAGCTTACATAACATTCTGATGTCAATGGCTGAGGAGCGGGTGTTTTGTAACTATAGCTGAGAAAAGCAGCAGTACAAAATGCAGCGAATGTCAGAGCAATCAATTTTTTCATAGCAAATTTTTTTTGATAAAGATGTTCACGTCAAGTTAACACATTCTAGAGCTGGTGGTTCAAAATAAAGCCGCTGTTTTTTTTATCCGTCTTTTTACTGTACGTTTGTACGACCTCTGAATTTTTTTACACCGTTCATTTACAAGGTCAAATTGTTTTTTCCGTTATCTGCTTGTATTTCAATACAATAGGTATCGGTTTTTTATTGTTTCATGAACCTTGATCAGTGCTGTTGACCGATTTTTCGGACTCCGTCGCAGTTCTTTATGCAATAAAAAAAGTAAGAACGGATAGGTTTTAAACGAATAAATAATAATACGATAAACATGGCCAAGTACATTTTTGTTACAGGAGGTGTAACAAGTAGTTTAGGAAAAGGGATCATTGCGGCTTCTCTCGCCAAATTATTGCAGGCAAGAGGATTAAGGGCTACTATCCAAAAGTTTGACCCTTATATCAACGTTGATCCGGGTACATTGAATCCTTATGAACATGGGGAGTGCTATGTAACGGAGGATGGTGCAGAAACAGATCTGGATCTTGGTCACTATGAGCGTTTTTTAAACATTTACACTTCTCAAGCCAATAATGTTACAACCGGTCGTATTTATCAGACGGTGATCAATAAGGAAAGAGCAGGAGAGTTTTTAGGAAAGACTGTTCAGGTGGTTCCGCATATCACTGATGAGATCAAAAGAAGAATGTTATTATTAGGGGCAGACAATACATACGATATCATCATTACAGAAATTGGTGGTACCGTTGGTGATATTGAGAGTCTCCCTTTTATTGAAGCCGTGCGTCAATTGCAATGGGAGTTGCCTGAAGAAGATGTAATGGTGGTACACCTAACATTGATCCCTTATTTGCGTGCTGCAAAAGAATTGAAAACAAAGCCTACACAACACAGTGTAAAAATGCTGAGTGAAACAGGGGTTCATCCGGATATCATTGTTTGCAGAACTGAAGAGCCATTGAACAATGATATCAAACGCAAAATCGCATTGTTCTGTAATGTAAAACCCGAAGCAGTGATCGAGGCAATGGATGCATCTACTATTTATGAAGTACCCTTGTTAATGTTGCGTGAGAAACTAGATCTGATCTGTTTGAAAAAATTAAATATTACACAATACAGTGAACCCAATCTCGATAAATGGAAAGGTTTTCTCGATAAACTAAAATATCCAAAGAGTAAGGTTACTGTCGGACTCATCGGTAAATACATAGAGTTGCAGGATGCGTACAAATCTATCCTCGAAAGTTTTGTCCATGCAGGTGCGATGAATGAGGTAAAAGTACAGGTGGTGAATGTACACAGTGAATACATCACACAAGAGAATGTGGCAGAGAAGCTTGAAGGATTGGATGGATTGCTGGTAGCACCCGGCTTCGGACATCGTGGTATTGAAGGAAAAATCATCGCAGTACAATATGCCAGAGAAAAAGGTTTGCCTTTCTTTGGTATTTGTTTGGGTATGCAGATGGCCGTGATTGAGTTTGCCAGAAATATTCTGGGTCTGAAAAATGCACACTCAATGGAAATGGATGCCTCTACTGATAATGCAGTGATCAATATGATGGAAGAACAGAAAAAGATCAAAATGATGGGTGGTACGATGCGATTAGGAGCATACCCATGTGAGATCAAAGAAGGAAGTCTAGCCCATACAATTTATGGTCAAACAAATATTTCTGAAAGACATCGTCATCGTTATGAATTCAATAACGAATACTTTGAACAATTCGAAGAAAAAGGAATGATCGCCAGTGGTCGTAACCCTGAAACAGGATTGGTAGAGATCATGGAGATACCATCACATCCATTCTTTATTGGGGTTCAGTATCATCCGGAATTGAAAAGTACGGTAGAAAATCCTGCCCCATTGTTTGTACATTTCATTGGAGCAGCTAAAAAATACAATGAGCAGCGCAGTCAAAGTAAAAAGCCAAGTCTGCAAGGCGAAAAATAATTCATCGCAGTTATATCAACATACATCTATTTCAGCCCCGATCTATATCGGGGCTTTTTCTAATCCTAATATCTCCTTCTTTTCGCCGGACTGAAGTCCGGCGCTATTTAAACTTGTGTATTGGTTCTTGAAACTTCCTTGTTTCCTGTTCTCCGAAGGAGTCCTCTGACCTTATTTCTTTTTCTCATTTTCGCCGGACTGAAGTCCGGCGCTATTTAAACTTATTTAATGGCTCTTGAAACTTCCTTGTTTCCTGTCCCTTATTTCTTGTTTCTTATTTTTTACTCTTCTTGCTTCATCATCATATCTCTTTTCAAATCTGTCCAAGTATCGTTCAAAGACCGATCATTTTCTTTTTTCCAAACACTGATCTGTTCTTTCATTTTTTCTTTTCTTTCTGATGCGGATACTTCAAAAAATTGCTGAACAAATTGACCATCTTGTTCAAAAGCTGTTTGGTTGAATTGTTCTTTTAAATCCAATTCTCTTTTATGATTGTTTTGTGTAAGCGTTGTTTCTAATTCTTCACGTAGTCTTACTTTTTCATCATAACTGCCATTGGGTAATAATATTTTTGCAATTACGGGCATGAGTTCTATCAACATTAATATGGCCACCAATAAATAGTATCGTATGGCAACAGCAGTATTGTTACTAACAAGATTATTCAGTGCTTCAATTCTTGTAATAAAACCGTTGTTCAGTAAGGCTTCAAAATTGGCCTGCTCATTTTTGATATTACTCTCTATTAAGGAAAGAGAGCTGTCTATTGAAGCCAATTGTGGCTTTAGTTGGTTTTCAAGGATACGATAGTCGGTATCCAATTGTAAATATTCTCTTTGTTTGGCTTGTGCAATAGCTTTTAATCCAATTTTGCCGCTTCCTCCAGTACCATCAGTCTCAGCGATGAACCGATCTCTGGCAACACTTACTTCCTGATAGCGGGATGAAAGTTGTGTTTCTATCTGATTTTTTTGATCCAGCAATTGTTTTTTGGCAGATGCATATACTGTGTCCTGACTGGCTCTTTTTTCTCTTTTTCTTTTTTCATTATCGATAGATGCCTGCACTTTGATTTCTTTATCGAATAGATATAAAAGAGCAGGTTGTGCCATGAATAATCCTATCGTTAATGCTAGTGCAATACGAAACAATACCGGAATGAATTTCTTTTTGTTATTTCTGGAAATACCCTTGATCAACGCTCGATCAATGGTAAGAATAATGCCTCCCATGAATAATCCCAGCGGCATAGCAGATAACCATGAACCAGTAACAGTAAAAAAGAAATAAGTCCATGCTAGTGTGGCAAATAACCAGGTACCCAATACGGTCATTCCAACGATAGCATACCTGTTTCTGTCGATGACACAGGTCTTGATTAAATCTTCTTCTGCGGTGGAAAGCCACCATAAAAATCGATGCCATTTGGTAGTAGGCACATTATTCTCCTTTTCGGAAATGATTGCATTTTCGGACATATAATGGTTTTAAGCAGTAAAATGGGTAGAAGTTGGAAATCTGCCTTTGGTTGAAGTGGGAGAGGATATAAAGAAACAACGATTTTGCCTGATTTCTACATTTTGCACCCATTTTGGGCTGATTTTAACGGTAGGAAACTTAGGGTTCTAATCTTCCCCGCAAATATTACCTTTGCCCCTCAATTTGAAACTAGTATGAAGACGGACAAGAATACGGTCATTGGGTTTGTTTTATTGGGTATTTTGTTTTTTCTGTATTTCTGGTACAGCAATAAGCAACAAACGGCCTTGGTAGAAATGAAAAAAAGACAGGAAGACTCCATTGCCAGAGTGAATGCGGCAAAGTTACCTGTTGTAGATAGTGCAACACTTCAATTAGATTCTCTGAAAAGAGACTCATTGAGCAAAGTGGTGATGGCGGGAGATTTTACGGCTGCTGCTATCGGTACTGAGTCTTTGGTTACCCTTGAAAATAGTGTGATGAAGATCACTTTCACCAATAAGGGTGGACAAGTAAAAGGGATTGAATTAAAAAAGTATAGCAAAGCTGATAGTACTCCGGTTGTTCTATCTGATAAAAATAAGTTAGGATATACCATCAACACAGGTGCCAATCAATCTGCAAATACCAATGAACTATTCTTCACAGCTGCTGAACCTGTTAAGAAAGCGGATGGTAGTCAGGTGGTTAATTTCACATTGTCATCTGCTAATGGACAACAAATCAGTCATCAGTATATCATTTATCCGGATGCGTATATGATCGACTGGAATGTATCCCTTACCGGTGCTGATAAACTATTGAGTCAGGGTGCATTGAATATGAAATGGAATCTGGAAACCACGCAACTGGAACGTTCTGCGGAGTATGAGCGTCAGATGTCTAATATCTGTTTTTCGGAAGATAATGAGTTTGATTATATCTCAGTGAATACAGAGAAGCAGTTTGAAAAACCGGTACAATGGGTGAGTGTGGTACAGCAGTTTTTCAATCATACTTTGATTGCTAAGAATAATTTTAATTCCGGTGATGTGAAGTGGCAGCGTAAAACCGATACCACGAACTCATTGGCCAGTACTGAAACCAATCTTCAAATGAAGTTGCCCGTAGCGGCAGCCGTAACGGTACCATTTCAGTTGTATTATGGTCCGAGTGATTATGCGATATTGAAAAAGCAAGCACCTGAGATGGATCGTATTGTGAACCTGGGTCGCGATATGTATTCTTTTGTTCGCCCGATCAATAAATATATCATCATGCCGGTATTTGATTTCTTTGCCGGTTTTGTTACTAACTATGGTTGGGTGGTATTGTTGTTAACCCTCTTTATTCGTTTGGTGACTTCACCATTGACCTACAGTAGTTACCTCAGTGGTGCAAAAATGAAAGCACTCAGACCTGAACTGGATACGATGCGTGAAAAGTTTGGAGATGATAAACAAGGATTTGCCATGGAGCAAATGAAATTATTCCGTGAAGCAGGCGTTAATCCTTTGGGAGGCTGTATACCGGCTTTGTTGCAGATTCCTATCTTCTTTGCCTTGTATAGCTTCTTTAACGCGAATATTGAATTACGTGGACAATCATTCCTTTGGAGTGATGATCTTTCATCGTACGATGTGATTGCTACTTTGCCTTTCTCTATTCCCTTAGGCTTTGGAGATCATATCAGTTTATTCACCATTACAGCGGTGATCACCAGCTTTTTGATCTCTATTTATAATATGAGTATGACACCAACACAGGATAATCCTATGTTGAAGTACATGCCTTATATCTTTCCTTTTATACTCTTATTCATCTTCAACAGATTGCCGTCGGCTTTGACTTGGTATTATACGGTTTCTAACTTGGTAACATTGGGATTACAATTTGTGATACAGAACTATATCATTAATCATGACCTGATTCTTGCTAAGATTGATGAAAAGCGCAAAGCACCCAAGAAGAAAAGCAAATGGCAGGAGCGTTATGAACAAATGATGGAAAGCCAAAAGAAATTGCAGGATTTGAAAGAAAAAAATCAAAAAAGAAACAAATAGTCTTTCATTGATTTTCAGCTTTTTATAAACTTTAAGAAAGCCCTACAACTCTTGTGGGGCTTTTTTATTAATCTTGGCATGGAATTGTATCATAGTATATATAAAATCGTTTGCATGAAAAAGTTAATCGGATTGTTTGCATTATTGATGATGGGGTTGAATGTTATTGCACAGCAGCGTGTGGTGGCAGAATGTACCATTACTTATGCCATTAATATTGATGATACTCAAGCAAGCAATGATGCCATCGCTTCTTTGAAATCGAGTAGTAAAACGGTGTTTATCAAAGGAGTGAACAGTAGAACCGACCTTGTAAGTCCCACTTTTATGCAGTCTATGATCTATCAGAAAAATACAGGTACTGCCGTGATCTTACGTGAATTCGGTGCCAATAAATTCATGACCAAGCTTGATGGAACTAAATGGAAAGAGGAAAATAAAAAGTTTGAAGGCATGCGAATCGAGACAAGTTCCGAGACAAAAACCATTATTGGCTATGAATGTAAAAAGGTAAACCTGTTATTGTCAAACGGAAGTACTTTTTCAGTGTACTATACGCCTGCTATTGTACCATCAGTGAAAGAATTTGAATATCAGTTTAAAGATATTCCCGGATTGGTACTTGAATCAGAAAGCATAGATGCAGAAGGAAATAAAATTCGTTATACTGCGAAGCAAATCAACTTCAATCCGGTACCACCCTCAAAATTTGATATCCCAACAAGTGGTTATAGAATACTGTAAAGATGAAAGGTTATTCCTAGCGTTGAGCCGGAGAAGGTGTTTTGAACTTGGGAACCTTTACTTTGAATTTGTAAGGATATACAAAGCTTGTATTGCCATTATCGTAACGTAATACAGAAGAAACTTCAACACCGTTTTTTAACGTTGATTGAGTGATTAAGGAAGCTGTGCTCTTCAAGTGTAATGAATACTTGAGTGAAGAGTAAGAAGCAGCTTTAGCAGACAAGTGGTGCATATTTTTCAACGTATACTTGCTGTCTTTAGCCTTCTTTTCAGTAATGCCAGTCAATGTAAACGCAGCAAATGCCATTTGCACGCCTACAATCAGTAGGGATGCAATAGCTATTTTTTTGATATGTTTACGTACTAACATTTGAACAAAGGTACTGATTTGTTAAATTAAAACATAATTATCATACTATTATGTTAACGTTTCTGGATAAAAAAAGTTACGGGAAACTTGGAAAAAAGGTTTTTTAAGTCTATTTTAGGTAAACCCATTGAAGATGAGAGAAAATCCGTACCGCGAAGACAGAGAAGCCCTCAAAGAACTCCTCCAACAGTACCAGAATCTCAAACAAGGTCGTCACCACAGCTTTATTGAAGAAGATGCTTTTGAACGTATTATAGATTATTACGATGAGAAAGACGATATCAATGAAGCACTTGAGGCTGCCGATATCGGATTGGAGCAGTATCCTTATTCTTCTCAATTGATGATCAAAAAGGCAGATTTATTGCTGGCATCCCGTAAATACAGGGAAGCATTGGATGTATTGGAGAATGCCGAATTATATGATAGCAGCGATATTAATCTCTATATTTTAAAAACAGACGCTTATCTGGCACTTGACCTACAACCCAGGGCTGTGGAACTGCTGGAAGCGGCATTGTGTATGTTTGAAGGGGAGGAAAGACTGGATTTATTGTTCGAATTGGCGGATGTGTACGACGATTACGAGGAGTTTGACAAGGTTTTCGACTGTTTGAAACTGATTTTGGAGGAAGATCCTTCCAATGAAGAGGCATTATATAAAATTTGCTTTTGGACCGATTTCACAGGTCGTAACGAAGAAAGTATCCGTTTGCACCAGCAGATCATAGAAGAACAGCCTTTTAGTGAATTAGCTTGGTTTAATTTGGCGGCTGCTTATCAGGGGCTGAAGTTGTATGAAAAAGCAATTGATGCGTATCAGTATGCAGTAGCCATTGATGAAAAGTTTGATTATGCTTACCGCAACATGGGCGATGCATATCTGCGTTTGCGTAAATACAAGGAAGCCATTGATGTACTAGAGAAAGTGTTGGAATTAACACGTCCGGAAGATGTGATCTATGAAGCCATTGGGCACTGTTACCACAGGATGGGGAATTATGCACAGGCTAGATTTCACTATAAAAAAGCCGTTCATCTCAATCCTGATGACAGTAAACTGCACTATAAGATAGCTGTGACTTATATGTTGGAAGAACAATGGCAAAGTGCAGTGAAACAATTAGAGTTGGCTATGCGTATCCATCGTTCCATACCGGAGTACAATCTGGCCATGGGTGAATGTAAAATGAACTTGAATCAGTTTAAAGACGCCATTCAATATTTCGGCACCGTTGTTCGTCAGAAAACCAAAAATGTAGCAGGCTGGGAAGCTTTGATCCGTTGTCTGATTAAAGCCGGTTTTCATGAAGAAGCCATTGAACAATGTATTGCTGCTGCTAAAGCTACTGATGACAAACCTATCTTTTTGTTTTACCATAGTGCCATGTTGTTTATGCTTGGCAAATCCAAAGAAGGATTGTTAAAACTAGAAGCAGCTATGGAGAAAGCTCCCCGTTCGCTGAAGAAGTTTATTGAAATCAATCCATCCATATTGCAAAACAACCAGGTAGTGGATCTGGTAGCCCGATACAAAAAGGGCAAAAAAATATAACTGGCTATCTCCTTACTAATTTCTTTAGGGATGCTTAAATGAGCTGTTTAGCTTATTTTTGCGTGCGAAAAAACAACCTGCATGAATTTTAACCTTTCTCAGATACCTGTAAGAACACAGCAACCTCGTACATCTGGCTTAACCATGGTCATGGACAAAGGACTTAGCATTAATGAAGTCCATAATTTTATGAGTGTTGGCAGACCCCATGTGGATATTGTAAAATTAGGATTCGGTACTTCCTTTGTTACACCTAATCTCCGTGAGAAAATTGAAGTGTATCATTCCTACAACATGCCCATTTATTTCGGCGGTACTCTTTTTGAAGCTTTTCTGATCAGAAATCAATTTGAAGATTATATCAGTGTTTGTAAAGATTATGGTATCAAGTATATGGAAGTGAGTGATGGTTCCATCAGTATTCCACATGCTGAAAAATGCGGGTATATTGAAAAACTTACGCAACATGGAACTGTATTAAGTGAAGTGGGAAGTAAAGATGCCGCACATATTATCCCTCCTTATAAATGGATCGAATTAATGCGTGCAGAACTGGAAGCAGGATCTTCCTACGTAATTGCAGAAGCACGTGAGGCCGGTAATGTGGGTATCTACAGAGGTAGTGGTGAGGTAAGAGAAGGACTTGTACAAGAAATTCTAACACAAATACCTGAAGAGAAAATCATTTGGGAAGCACCACAAAAAGCACAACAACTGTATTTCTTGGAATTGATCGGTTGTAATGTAAACCTCGGAAATATAGCACCTCATGAAATTCTTGCATTGGAAGCCATGCGTATCGGTTTACGTGGTGATACTTTTGAATTGTATCTGAATAAGCTCTAATTCATGAAACGTTATGGTCTCATTGGTTACCCATTGACGCATTCCTTCTCTCAAAAATATTTTTCTGAAAAATTTTTGAGAGAAGGAATGATGGATCATGTATATGAGAACTTTCCGATTGAATCTATTGCAGCATTACCAGAAGTGCTTTCTTCGCACAAGGATCTTCTTGGATTGAATGTTACCATTCCCTACAAAAAAGAAGTACTGAGTTACTTAGATGAATCTTCACCGGCAGTTGAATTGATTGGAGCCTGTAATTGTATCAAAATTACTGAAGGAAAAGTTTCAGGATTTAATACAGATGTTATCGGCTTTGAAAAATCTTTACGTCCTTTTCTCAAGCCTGAACATACAGCAGCATTGATTTTAGGAACCGGTGGTGCTGCCCTAGCTGTGGCTTATGTAATGCAAAAATTGGGTATTCGTTATCAATATGTATCCAGACAAAAAGCAACGAATAACATTACTTATGCGGACTTAGATCAGCAAATCATAGAAGAACATACCCTTATTATCAATACTACACCTCTCGGCATGTTTCCATCGGTGAATGATTGTCCGCCATTGCCTTATGAGTGGTTATGTTCCAAACATCATTGCTTTGACCTCATTTATAATCCTGTTGAAACAGTATTCCTGCAAAAAGCGGCGGCACAAAAAGCAACTGTTCAGAATGGGGCTGAAATGCTTGTCATTCAAGCGGAAGAGAGTTGGCGTATTTGGAACGAGATTTAAATCAACAAAATAAATGTCTTCTCAATTCATTTATTAAACCACCTTATTCATTCCATTCAACCATCATAAACAGTCAATATATCGCGATATGGTAGTATTGATGACTGCCTAAAGATGTTGCAGCTTCTGTAAAGCTTTTTCGGGTATTGGGGTTTTCTTTTTCACAGAATAATCATAACAAATCATACCTGTTTTGGCTTTTCCTGCTAGAACAAGATCATCTGTTTGTACAAGTTCAATTTTGTAAAATAAATCGAATCCCAATTTATCAAAATCGGCAGCACAAACTGAAATCCTTACAGTATCACTGTGATTCAATTCTTTTTTATACTCCAAGGCGGCATCTGCCATAATAAGTCCAACACCCTCAAAAGACAACTCAGCATATCCATATTTCATTAAAAACTGTTGTCTGGCTTCATGTATCAAAGCAAGAAATACATCATTGCCTACATGTCCACCATAATTGAGATCCGTAATGCGAATCTTTATATCGGTGTGGAAATGAAAATGATCCGGTAACGTTATTTTAATACGATTCATAATGCAGGTTGTTGTTGTAGAAAATGAATCAATTGGACAATGGCTTTTTTTCTATGACTGAATTGATTTTTTTCGTCCATGCTCATTTCCGCAAAGCTTTTATTACTGCCAATTGGAATAAAAATAGGATCATATCCAAAGCCTCCAGTGCCTTTTTGAGTGGTTGTAATATGACCTTCACAAATACCCTCAAATTGATATTCTTTTCCTTCCCAAATAAGTGATACCACAGTTCTGAAGCGTGCCGTTCTTTCCGGATGATCGCCAAGCTTCGATAACAATTTATCAATATTGGCTTGAAAGTTTTTTCCTTCACCTGCATACCTGGCACTTTTGACACCGGGTTCACCTTGTAAAGCGTCTACTTCCAACCCTGTGTCTTCGCTGAATACATTTTGATGCGTAAGTTGATAAATTACTGATGACTTTTCTGTTGCATTAGCTTCCAATGTATCATGTGGTTCTGGGATGTCAATATCAATGCCTGCTTCCTTTAAAGTGATCACACGGATATGCTTTCCAATGATGGAATTGATCTCATCAACTTTATGTTGGTTATTCGTGGCAAAAACAAGTGTGTGCATACTATAGATTGAACATGTTTTTCAGGCTTAACCATAACTTACTTTTTTCAAGTTTGGCTTCTCTACTATCGCCCATCATGGTTTGGAATGATGGGGCAAATAGAAGGGAACATTGGTCATATAGTTGAACCTGATAAAAGGGTAACTTGAATGGCATTTGTATCAGCGATGCTTCAATATCAAAAAGGATGATATACTTTGGGGTAAGCCATTCTTTAACGGCACTGTAAGACAGCGGGTGATTGGCTAGGTTCACAATGGCAACATCACCCAAATTCAGTTTACAAGCAGTGAGTATAGCAGATAAAAATTGTAAAGCCTGATCATTAACAAAAACGGCTTCTTTGTCGGATACCAGAATGGTGATTTTTTTCTGGTTATTTCCTAAAAATTCCGGCTCTTTTGTATCTGATACGACTATTTTTTCCTCAACTTTATTGTTGACAGATGATTCATTTACAATGACCAAATGATGCTTGTAAAGATCGGGTAACACGAAATCAGGTAATCTCATATCATTTTTATCGGTCATTGTATAAATATTAACAGTTGTTAGTTTTCTTTTTTTTCGTTTCTTTGCGCCAAATATAGAATTATGACAGCAGCGCTAGACATAAACATCACGAAAGTTGAGACAAGTAAGTTACAGGATATGACGCTGGAAAATATCCCTTTTGGAAGATATTTTACGGATCATATGTTGGAAGCGGATTACGAGAACGGAGAGTGGAAAAATGTGGAGATCAAACCCTACCAACCCTTATTAATGGAACCATCGGTGGCTGCACTTCATTATGGGCAGGCAATTTTTGAAGGGATCAAAGCCTATAAAGACAAAGACGGTAATGTTGCTATTTTCCGTCCACAAGATAATTTTAAACGTTTCAATATTTCAGCTGAGCGTATGCAAATGCCGGTGGTACCTGAGGAGATTTTTATGGAAGGTATGCGCATGCTGATTGACTTAGATAAGAACTGGGTACCTTCTATGAAGGATCACTCATTGTATATCAGACCTTTTATGTTTTCATCTGATCCTGTGATTGGAGTGAAACCTTCGGAGTCCTACAAGTTCATGATTATATTGAGTCCAACAGGTCCATACTACACCGCACCTATGAAGATTTATGTGGAGGAAAAATATACTAGAGCTGCACCGGGTGGGGTTGGTTTTTCAAAAAATGCAGGTAACTACGGAGCCAGCATGTTGGCAACTGCTTTGGCAAAGAAAGCCGGTTATGATCAAGTACTTTGGACAGATGCTTTTGAACATAAATACCTGCAGGAAGTTGGTACCATGAATGTCTTTTTCATCATTGGCAATACAGCTGTAACCCCATCTTTGGAAGAGGGAACTATTTTGGCGGGCGTTACCAGAGACAGTGCCATGACTGTATTGAAGGATATGGGTTTTGAAGTGATAGAGAAAAAGATCAGTATTGAAGACCTTATGGATGCTCATCGTGCCGGTATCTTATACGAAGTATTTGGAACCGGAACAGCAGCTACCATTTCTTTGATCAAAGAATTGCGCTATAAAGATTATGTAATGCATTTTGATACAGACAAATGGAAAACAGCTCCTGAATTAAAACAGAGACTCAATGATATACGTGAGGGCAGAGCAGCTGATACGCATGGTTGGATGTATCATGTTTAGTGGGGTATGGCTTATAGTCTATAGTCCATGGTCTATGGGATATGGAGGTGGAGGTCTTAAGAGTAAAATATAGAGCTTGAGATCTGCTGCATGAAAAATTGCTCTATCGAGCTCGGAATAAAAGAGGTTGTGTCAGAAATTTGATACAGCCTCTTTTTTTACAACTTGATAAAAGTATTGGCTACAAAACGGTTGCCACAATGAATTTCCAGAATGTAAGTACCCTTCAATAGTCCATTCAGCGATACTTGAAAATTCCCTTCTTGCTGCTGCCCCAGTATTTGTTTACGAAGTAATTGTCCGTTCATATTTTTAATCAATACAAAACTATGTCCGGCTTGATGCGATTTGAAATAAAAATTCAACTGATGTTGTGCCGGAACAGGAGATATTTTCAGAATGATAGGCTCTTCCTGTGGACCCGGTGGTATGGGTGTTCTTAGTACAAAACGTTTTTCTCCAAAACTACTGGTGTCGGCAGTAATCTGAAAATGAACGATACTGTCTTGTTTTACTTTTGTGATATTTCCGGTAAAATGATCGTGCAACTCTAGTTGTAACTTGGGTGGTAACCAAACGCGATCAAATTTGATGGAATAAGATCCTTGGGATATTGCTTGAATACCTAAGGGAATATAAGTCTGATTACTAAGGTTTCGGGCATCCACTGCCAGAGCGATCTTGTCATAACTCAGGCTGTATATATTATAGTTTTTGTTGAATAATTTTTCGGCATCATCTTCATCAAAACGAATACTGGAAGTATCTAAGTCCAACAATAAAAATCTATCTAATAGCATTTGATCTTTATGAAGTGATAACGCTACCTGATAACGGTTTTCAATGATGCCATTAATACTATCTGGTAATACTGTAGTGATTTTCGCTTGTTCTGAGAATCTGATGGATGCGTTGATTCCTGGTTTGGTTTTAATGATGAATCCTTGCATAGGTTCAATGATATGATTGCCATCAAAAGCTTTTGCAGTATATCCTCCCGTCTCAGCCAAGCTGCTATCCCAAACCCAGAAATAATGACCGATATGATGACTGCGTGAAATATTTTTCGAGAGTGTTTTCGCTATGTATGGATTCCCTATAAGATGGCATTGTGTGTCTTGTACATTCAGAAATAGTATTTCTTCATCACCAATAATAGGACTGCCGAAAAGATGAAGGGTAGCATGAGACTTTTTTTCAAATGGTTGGAATAAGCCGATACCGTTTGATCTTTGCCATAGATATGTTGAAGCATGGTTGTCCTGCTCAAGCATTTTCCAAACAGGTTTTTGAGATGCAGAATAATTTGGAAAGTACAAAGTATAGGGTTCTGCTTTTTCGTTTTTCTGGTCTTTAAATATAGCGTGAGGTGGAACTGCGGATGTATGTTGAAATGGGATATTGGTGACGAGAATATTTTCTTTGAAAGGATGTGCCATCCAGTTATTTTTCAATTCCCATTTTTTCGTCAATCGACCGATGATTTGTGTACCTGCAGCATTGGGAGCAATCATTGCTTGTGTAGGTAAGATCAGCATATCTTGGGTGAAAAATTTCCCTTGTATCAATTGTAATGATTGATTGAGATGTAATGAATCCGTTAATATCAATTCAGTTCCTTTTATAACCAGATGATCTAACTGATTGTTTTCAAAAGTTTGAGCCGGTAAATATTGTTTGGTTTTTCCCGTCGCAAGAAGCGTACCATTGACTGATTGAATGGCTTGTTGTCCAATCATAGTCCCCCCATAACTCAGCACACCGGATAAAAGCAATCGACTTTGATCCAATAATTGTAAGGATCTGCAAAATGCGCTATCAGTGATTCGTACGATTTGATCATTTGTTTGTATGATGACATCCGTTTGATGATCCGGAACCATGGCACCACACCAATTGCTACCGGTATGCCAACTGTTGTTTTGTTTGCCAAGCCAAAGTCCTTTTGTTTTTACTTCAATAAAAATGCTTTGAGAAGTATCTGTACATCCACCCGACTGAACAATTCTTCTAAACCAAGTAGATTGCTGAAGACTATTGGGTTGTAGAAAAGCATGCGTGTTGGATAATAGTGATGGCAACAAAGGTTGAGTTGCCATTTGCCATTGATAAGTATACAAGCCATTACCTCCGGAAGGAATATTACCCTTGATCAGTTCAGGTATTGTTCCTGCACAAATAATCTGATTTTTATCAAGGATATTATTACTGATCTCGGGGAAGAATTCAAGTATCAGTTGTTTGCGAATACGATTGATGCCATCTGAAACCTCAATCAAACAAGTATCTTTCAACGCTTCATGATTCGTATGTATGTATACTAAATTTTTAGGTTCATGTATATCTGTAGTTTGCTTACTGCTGAATGGAAGTCCGGTAATATAGCCTTGTCTTGGGCCATCTATGATATGCCATTGTATACCACCCGCTTTTTCTTCATCATATATTTGCAAAAACCTATCTAAGCGCAATTGTCCTTTTTTGCATACAGGAATAATTGTTTCAACAGAATCCATCCATATGGGTGCGATGCCATCAATTTTAATAGCGCTTAATGCTCCAATATTTTTGAGTAAGGGTTTAACAGGATTACCAATATCATCAGTGATAGACTGTGCATTAAAAAGTTGGTTGGTTAAACTGATGCCGTTTTTATCCAACATTCCTTTTTTGATAGGAAGCTGAAAAACGAATGCATTGCCGGGGGCACCATGGCTATAAGGAATTTTGTAAGTGGTATTCCCGATTACGGTTTCAAGAAAAGGGATTTCTTGTGGGTGAAGATCAACAGGCTTAGAAAAAAATATCCGAAACTGTAATGTATCATTCAGACCATACAATTGAGCAGTTGGTGTAGTTACTCCAATGATTTCCGGTAAGACCGCATCCACTAATATATCTGTGATGATACCTGCTGATGGAATACTATTCAATAAAAGATTTCCTGCAGGATCTTGAATGATACAATTGTTGAGTGTAATGCTATTAGCTAATCTGATACCATCAGCATCAAATTCATCGTTTTGAATCACATAAGTGAATTGTATACTAGTATCAGTAACAGCATTGAGTTGCGGATTGCGGATACGTGTTCCAATTGTAACGGATAGTACAGGTTTTCCCAGTGCGGTATCGCATACAATCTTTTCATTGAATAGAAGGTTGAAAGACAAACTATCGCCCGCTTTGTATTTTTTTCTTTCGGGAAGTATCAGTGATTGAATGATAGGTCTTGAGTGATCAATCGCATCGTTGTCTTGTGTGATCGTGAAAACAGAAGCATGATTTTTATTACTTGCACTGTCTTGTATCTCCAGAAGAATGGTATGTGCTGCACTGGCTTCTATTTCATTGCCTCCTGCGGTTATGATGCAAAAAGCGTTGTACAGACTGTCATGTTGTTTGCGCCATCCTAATATCGGATAGCCCGATAAACGTCCTTCCAATAACCTGAATGAGGAAGTGTCTGGTTGTGTAATAATGCTGATAGGTATGCTATCTTTTACTTTATAAGATCGATCAGGAATCAACACTTTTACGATCTCTGGCGGAGTTCTGTCTAGTATTGTTTTGCTTCCTTCATACGATGCCGGATCTATATGCGGAAACTGTTGAATATTGCGATACACTACCGGTAGAATAATGGCGTCTGCGTTACCGGCATGAATCTTCACGATATAAGTGGAATCATTTTTTCTTTCTAATCCAAAAACCGATGCCCCATTTTCAGGGATGCTTTTCACCATAAAATCTGTAGTAGTTATGAAGTCTACAGACCGATGAAGTCGTAATTCATACAACAAAGTGTCTTTATTACTATGCGTTGGTGATGAAGTAAATGAACGAATAGAAACAGGTGTACGAAAGCTGAATGGAATTCCGTAACCAACACCTTTTTCATTCAGTGCATAAGGGCGGATAAAAATGGTAGTATTAAGTGGAAAATCTTGGATAGTGATTGTTAATATAGAATCAATCATAACAACCGGTAATCGATTATGGTGAATGTTCGGTATGTTATTTATAGTCCAACAAAAACCTGTTTCTGAAATCGCTGAGCCGTTATCTGATATCAATTTTCCAGACACATGGAATACGCCAAAGTCACTGTTTATAATGGTATCTGTTCTGATATCAGGAGCAGCAGTGATACTAGTAAATTCTGTTGTATCACTGATTGTTGAGCCAATTATATTACTGACAATACCTCTCACAAAATATTTTCTACCCGGACTAAGTCCATGCAGTTGCCATCTGACAACGGTGTTTCCTGAGCCGGCAGTAATGGTAGGACTAGCAACAATAATCGGGTGAGACATTTCAGGGATGGTATCATATTCAAACCTGACTTCTGTATCGGAAAGCTGATCATTCACTGTGGTTCTTATAGATACTGTTTTTGTTCCAATGCTATCTATCATAAGTTTACCAATAGTGGGGGCATTGATTTCGGTATTTGCTGAAAAAATAAAGTCGTCAATGGCCAACCCATCATCACTACCTGTTTCATCTTGATCATCCCAACGAAGGATTAATTTTTCACCGGGTTTCCAAACAATATCATGAATGGTGATAGAGATCGGGTATTGGTTTGTTGATAGATGTCCGTTCAGTGTTGCGCTGCCAGTAGAATGGTGTATGGAGATCAGATTCCCATCATTTTTTTTAATTAGGTTGCCGGTATCGATACTATTGGCATGTCTGATTTGATAAGAAAATTGCCAGTGATTGCTATTCCCCGAACCACCTTTGCGCCATTGAGTGGCTTTATAATGAATTTGTATTTTATTGAGGATGCTCCCAGTCAGGTTTTCAAACACAACCCCAAACGCATAGACTCCGGTTCCAGAGGCAAGTGAACCGAGTGCTCGATTGTTATTGCCGGAAAGCCCATAACTGTAAATACCACTGCCTGTACCCGAGCCTGTACCTGAGAGAATATTCGTATTAGTCTGACTACCGCTGATTTGTAGTACTTGCCAGCCGGAAAGAGTTGTCCGTGAGAGAGGGGCTTGATCCAATGCATGTGGGCCTTTTCCGGTTAGGTTAAAAGAACCGGAAGAGGGGAGTTGATTAAAGTTTTGCTCATAAGTAGAGCCGGCTATTGTGTAGGCAATTGCTGAAAATTGAGCAAAAGGAGTTATTGGGCTCAAAAGGAGGGTTAGAAATAATGGCCATTTGTTCATAAACCAGGTCTTAGGGTATAAACCTAGTTATCAAAATACCTGCGTTCGCGGCTAGGGTTTTAATCGCGTATTAATTCATGGGATTAGCAAGTATTTTTACCTGATGGATAGAAAAAATAGAAGCTATCAGGTGTGATAAGAGGGGTAATTATGCCTAAATCGACTTAAAAATGAATGCTTATCCACAGTTCGGATCAAAACTTTTGAAAAGTTTTTGATTTTTCAGTTGCAGCCATTACCTTTGCCGTCCGAAATTTTAAACGGTAAATAATGCCTACAATACAGCAATTAGTTAGAAAAGGTCGCGAAATTATCAGGGCCAAAAGTAAATCAAGGGCTTTGGATGCTTGTCCGCAGCGTCGTGGTGTATGTACTCGTGTATACACAACTACTCCAAAGAAGCCTAACTCAGCTCTGCGTAAAGTAGCGAAAGTGCGTTTGACCAATAAAGTAGAAGTTATCGCTTATATTCCTGGTGAGGGTCATAATCTGCAGGAGCACTCAATCGTATTGATTCGTGGTGGTCGTGTGAAGGATCTTCCGGGTGTACGTTATCACATCGTGCGTGGTAGCCTTGATACTGCCGGTGTTAAGGATCGTAAGAAGAGCCGTTCTAAATACGGAACTAAGAAAGAAAAGGCAAAAAAATAACCTAATAATCTGTTAATCAGCTAATTACTATACGTCATGCGTAAAGCACAAGCCAAAAAATTACCACTTGCACCAGACGGTCGTTTCAATGACAAACTGGTAACCCGTTTTATCAATAACCTTATGTGGGATGGTAAGAAAAGTACTGCTATCAATATTTTTTATGATGCAGTTGATAAGGTTACTAAAATGACCGGTGAAGATGGTTATGAAACCTGGAAAAAGGCGATTGCCAATGTAACGCCTTCTGTAGAAGTAAGAAGCCGTCGTATTGGTGGTGCAACCTTCCAGATTCCTTCTGAAGTACGTGCAGACCGTAAGATTTCATTGAGTATGAAATGGTTGGTTCGTTATAGCCGTGAGCGTAATGGTCGCACTATGGCGGATAAGTTAGCGAATGAGATCGTAGCTGCCAGCAAAGGTGAAGGTGCTGCTTTCAAGAAGAAAGAAGATACGCATAGAATGGCAGAAGCTAATAAAGCGTTCTCTCACTTTAAAGTATAAATACAATAATTTTACATATAAGCCCTCTTCGGAGGGCTTTTTTTTTGAGATTATAATTCCATTAAAACCCATGAGTAGTGTTTTTACTACACGGATATAGTAATATATTTGCATTACAATATCCAATCCTACAAAGCACCATTGCTTTTAATCCGCGCCTTAACAACCAAATGAGTAACCCCTCATTTGAACATCTACAACAACAATCCAGTCCTCGAAAAGCTGTATTGTATCTATGCGACATATTAAATAATTAATATCTCGCGATTTCGAAAAATCCTATTCTTTGAAAGCAGCGTTGATAAACGCCGGTTAATGCTGGTACATATCAAATCTGACTTATCCCAATCCTTTGAAACCAACCGATCCAATCCATCCACGGCTTTTTGATCTGTACGGCATCCGGGTTATTCCAACAACCAACCGCACAGAAGACAAATAAGACGTTATCCTCTGTTAGGCCCGTTCGAACGGATGTTCCGATTTGAACGCAACCCAAACAAATTCCACGGAAATCAACCAAAGATGAAACCAGTTCAAAAAATCAGGGCATTTATTTTGGCTACCCTATTGGTGTCAGGTGCTTTATTTTTTTCGGGATGTGGTAAGGGAGATTCAATTCTTCCTAAATCAGAGCATGAAAAGCTATTTGATAACCTGACCAGCCCTTTAGGCAACAAGCAATGGTTCTTGAAAGCGATTTATGAAAATGGCGTGCTGCAACCTCTTACTGATGCGCAAAAGCGGTATTACAAAACCTACACTAGAACACAAACTCCATTTACAGCAACATTTCTGGATGACGATGGAAACAGAGGTGAAGCCTATTTGCTTAGCGTGATCCAGTTAAAAGAAGTCATTACTAATAGTCCATTAGGGGCAGCTACCCGCGATTATGTAGTGAAAGAGCTGACAGAAAAAACATTAGATATCCAGGTGACCAGTCCTCCGGGAACGCCAGCGAAGGTTGTGAGAGAAGTTTATTATGCCAATTAAGAAGTTAACATATTTCATGCTGTTCCTGATCTTTACCTGCACGGTAGGTAAAGCTCAGGTATCCTCTATGGGAACTAGTTTCCTGAGTGGAAATGGCGGAATTGTTACAACTCCTACCATGCCGGTATCAGGGTCTGGCAAATGTTTGTCGGTAGGCGGTTATGCTTCAGCATTGAATATTGCCAACAATGGTACTGGCTTATTTGGATCAGGATGTACAGAAAAGCCTCCTGTTGCAGATACTACAACATTCTCTTTGTCGTTAAATGTGTATCCCAATCCAACCAGGGGATCAACGATTTTGAAGGCAACCGGCGATTTCGATGAAAAACTCTCTTGTTTGGTAAAAGTGATTGCCATGGATGGTAAAATTCTCTTTGGTCAAATGGTGCCCATGAAGGATGTGAAAAAGGGTTATATGATCAACGGAAATGCATGGGCAGCAGGTAATTACACAGTGATGGTTGAATTGATGAATAAGCGCTATAGTTTAAGGTTAATTAAATTGTAGTAATTCGGTAAAGGGTTGATTATATGGTATTTTTGTAAGCGAAAAAAAACGTAACTTACTGGATACCAATGAATATAAAGACATTGACATATCCTATGAAAAACCAATTTTTAAATGTCATGTCCTCTGAACAACTATTGAAAGCCGTATCCTATGAAAAACCTTTAAGTCTAAAACTTAATGGCAACCGTATTTAAAGTAACGTTTATGAAAAGTACCATTTTTAAAATGAACATGCTGCTGGTGTTGGTTTTACTGACTGGTAACTTGTTCGCACAACCACCCGGAGCTTTTTATTTAACAGGTGTTGCAAAAGACAACCAGGGCAATCCTGCACGAAATCGTACTATTCACTATGAAGTCACTGTTCTTCAAGGAACTGTGATCGGTACACCCGTATACCGAGAGTCGCACCGTGTACAATCTAACAATGATGGAGTGTATGAAGTGGTGGTAGGCAGAGGAATCAGAAATACCGGTCCTGGTTTAACTGATTCATTATCCAAAATTGATTGGGCGAATGGACCTTATTTTATGAATCAGAAAATTGCGATTGCCCCATCCATTCCGGCACCATGGTGGATACCTGCCAATAATTTCGTGGATTTAGGAACCCAGCAAATATTGAGTGCGGTGTATGCTATTTATGCGGGCAATGCAAGTGTTACGAATGTGAATACGAATATTACTCCCGGTCCCCGAAATACTTTTTTAACTACAGATAGTTTGGGAAATGTGAACTGGACGGTACCCCAGGCAGCAAATATTAGTGTTACCCAAGTGACCAATGCTAATTTAAGTCAAACAAGTGGTGCAGATGCGAGAATTGGAGCTAATACAACTACGGTTGTTGAAATTGAAGTTCCAAATGCAAGGATAGGAGATCCGATTTTGATTACTGCATTGGATGATTATCAATTCTGGACAGTGTATGGAGCGTGGTGTAAGCGTGATGGGTTTGTTTCAGTTCGTTTCGCAAATTTTACTGCACAACCGGTAACAGTATTTGGAAGTCAATATAAAATAGTAGTCGTAAAATAAATAAGTATAAGTGGCATCTCTCTATAAGGCATATCAGCGAATAATAAAAAATCACAAATACATCGTCATATGTATGCTACTGATTGTTGCCTTGGTATCTACTGCCAATGCACAGCGATTTGGTGATAATTTGGGTGACCACAGAGCGACTGACACTTTGCGCATGAACAATTTCAGAATTGTGAATGCCCAAGGTATTGCTATTGGTACAGCACGAATTCTGAATAACAATATTGCCCTTCAGATTGATGGATTAGACAAAGCCCTTTTGCTGCCACGTGTTTCAGATACACTGGCCATACCGGATGCCAATGCAGTGAATGGTATGTTGTTGTACAGTTTGGCAGATGATAAATTTTATTATCGTCAGGCAGGTATCTGGAAACCTTTTGGTAGTGCAGATGGTAATGGGGTAGTCTCTTTTAATGGACAAGTTGGTACCATTAATATGAATGGAGATGGTACTACTATAAGAGTTACAAATACAAGCGGGAATGATTGGGTAGTAGCTGCTAACAATACAATAGCTTTATGGAATGCCAATAGATTGATGGGACGCCAGATTTCTGGAACGTTACCCACCACCACTGGACAGGTATATGTTTATAATGCTGTTACTCAAGTTTGGGAACCAAGATCAATAGGTAATTTAACGGCACCGACTATCAATGGGCAACGATCAGATTCTCTTGTTACTACATTAAACGGTGTTCTAAGGAAAATAGCTTCTTCTGATATTCTTTTTGTAGAAGATACAGCTGCTATGTTAAGCGGCTATGTTCGTGAAAATAGATTTCTGGATTCATTGGCTGCTATCAGAGCAAGTATCAAAGCAATTGATACATTGCCAAACCTTGTGGTGACAGGTACAATCAGTGGGGGTACATTTAGTGGTACATTATCGAATACTGCTCAGGCAAGTATTACTAATCTTGCGAATTTACAAGGATTGACTGCTACCGGTAACATTACAGCCAATACCTTATCGGGAACACTTACAACAGGTGCTCAACCCAATATTACTTCGGTAGGAACATTGACCAATCTTTCTGTTGCCAATAACATTACAGCAGGAGGGACTATTAGTGCCAATACATTGAGTGGAACACTTTCGAGTGGACCACAGCCCAATATCACGGCGCTTGGGCCACTAACGAATTTAAGTGTGACAGGCATTATTGAAGGAGGGATGTTCAGTGGAACATTGTCTCCTGCTTTATTAGCTAGTATACAAAACACAGGGGAGTTTACGAATATTACGGTTACCAATTTTATCTATGGTAATCAAATTAGTGGAACACTGACTACACCAGCACAACCTAATATTACTTCTGTTGGTAGCTTAAGTGGTTTGACAGTTACCGGAACTGCACAAGCTGCTACCATGAGTGCAACAACTGGTAATTTTACTACGGCTAATATTACGAATTTGTCGGGTCTCACTAACTTGAGTGTTACGGGAACAGCGCAGGCAAATACAGTAAGCGCAACGACGGGTAATTTCTCAGATATCAATGCAACGGGTACGATTACAGGTGGAACCTTTAGTGGAACGATTAGTCAGGGAGCTGCAAACACGATTAATAATCTTGCGAACATTACAAGTCTGACAGCAACGAATGCAAACATTACGAATGCAAACATCACAAACCTGACAGGTGTCAATAATTTAAGTGTAACCGGAACGGTAGATGCAGGAACTTTAAGTTCAACGAATGCGAGCATTACTAATTTAAGTGGTCTAGCAAACTTGAGTGTTACGGGAACAGTGCAAGCAACGACAGTAAGTGCTACTACCGGTAACTTCGATAATTTAAATGTAAGTGGTCTGATCACAGGCGGCACCTTCAGTGGAACAATCAATCAGGGATCTGCGAATACAATTACGAGTCTTACGAACCTGACTACACTGTCAACTACCAATGCGACAGTGAGTGGTAATCTGACAGCAACAAATGCGAACATCACGAACCTGACTGGTGTCAATAATTTAAGTGTAACCGGAACTGTAGATGCAAATACGATCAGTGCGACAACAGCGAACATCAGCAATCTGGCTGGACTTACTAATTTAAGTGTAACGAATACGGTCCAGAGTGCGACTGTAAGTGCGACAACCGGTAACTTCACGAACATCAATGCAACCGGAACGATTACTGGTGGCAGCTTTAGTGGAACACTGGAAGCAAGTGCACAGAATAGTATCAATAACCTTGCAAACATCAATACGATCACTGCAACCGGAACGATTAGTGCGAACACATTGAGTGCGACAAGCGCAAGTATTACGAACCTGACAGGTGTCAATAATTTAAGTGTAACCGGAACAGTAGATGCAGGAACTTTAAGTTCAACGAATGCGAGCATCACTAATTTAAGTGGTCTAGCAAACTTGAGTGTTACGGGAACAGTGCAAGCAACAACAGTAAGTGCTACTACCGGTAACTTCGATAATTTAAATGTAAGTGGTCTGATCACAGGCGGTACCTTCAGTGGAACAATCAATCAGGGATCTGCGAATACAATTACGAGTCTGACGAACCTGACTACACTGTCAACCACGAACGCGACAGTGAGTGGTAATCTGACAGCAACAAATGCAAACATCACAAACCTGACTGGTGTCAATAATTTAAGTGTAACCGGAACGGTAGATGCAAATACGATCAGTGCAACGACTGCAAACATCAGCAACCTGGCTGGTCTGACGAACTTGAGTGTAACTGGAACAGTAGATGCGAATACGATCAGTGCAACAACTGGTACGTTTACCAATCTGACGGTAACAGGAGATATTACTGGAGGCAACTTCAGTGGAACTTTAAGTCAGAGTGCTG
>JACBFI010000039.1 GCA_013391385.1 Sediminibacterium sp. Gen4
GTAACTCTGCGCCAAACTCCGTGCAACTCTGTGGTTCTACTTTTTAACCACAGAGTGACGCAGAGTTTAAACACGGAGTTGCACGGAGGAGGGGTTGAAAAAATGTAAGCATCGATTGATTTTAGTTGTATGTCTTACACTAAATCCCGAGTTTGCAGTCAAATACATCCAGATGCTTACACAGATCCATCCCAAATTGCCCATGCGCAATAAAGAAAATACCAAAACATATTACCAGCAATTGGGTTTTGTAATAAGTGCAGATTATGGTGATTACCTCATCATTCAAAAAGATAGCATTGAAATACACTTCTTTTCTTTTGCTGAATTAGATCCGCTGACCAATTACGGACAAGTGTATATCAGAACAAATGATATTGATCAACTGTATCAGACGTTTCAGGAAAATAAAGTAGTTATTCATCCTAATGCTCCTTTGGCTGAAAAGCCTTGGGGACAAAAAGAATTCGCACTCCTGGATCCGGATCATAACCTACTCACTTTCGGACAAGCGCTATAAATCTGTGTACCTCCGTGCCAAACTCTGTGCAACTCTGTGGTTCTTTTTTTTACCACAGAGTGACACGGAGTTTGGCGCAGAGTTGCACAGAGTTGATTATTTTTTCCGGAAGGGTTGTATTTTGAAATAAGTGGCTGTTCTCCATAACCATTCCACCGGACCGAAATAAAATTGTTTAAACCACCATTTGCAAAAAAATGCTTGTACGATAAAAAATGCAATCGCAATTAACCAGTTGAGCCAAGGGGGTGTTACACCTACCAATCCAAACCCAAATCCAAAGAACAATACCAGTCCGAGTGCGGTTTGTAGTAAGTAACTGGTCAAAGCCATTTTTCCAATAGGAGCCAATGGGTATAATAAGTTTTGCCAAAATTTTCGGTTCATCAATAATGTGATTCCTGTGACATAGAAAACCACTAGGGAAGCATTGTTGAGATTAAACAATGTGCCAAAAATGATGCCTACCACCGGACTGCTTTCCCAGCCGAGTTTAAAACCTTCATTTAAGCCATAGATACCAAGTCCACCTATCAGTGTCACTAAAACAAGCCAACCGGATTTATTTTTTATCTTTTTGAAAATGGGTTTTAATTCTTCTGCGCTCATCGCAAACCATCCCTTTCTGCCACTATACATTCCCAACAAGAAAAAGCCCAAGGTTACATAAATACGACCACTGCCAAATTGGAAATCGAATTTTTCTCCAATGCTGATGATATTGTTTTTCATCATGGTCCAGATATCACTTTGGTAAACATTCTTGAAAAATGCTTGAGAAGGATCAGGTCCCGGTGGTGGTCCGGATGGTGGGGGAGGTGGTGGTGTAGTAGATGTAAGATGTTCTATCAGTCCGGGTAACTGCATTAGCAAACTTGGCAAATTGATCGCCAATAAAATACCGATTGTAAGTATCCATTTGTTACTCAATTTCCTCATGGGCAAAAGAATGAAACCTAGTGGTGCATAAATGGATAAGATATCTCCTCTCCAAAAAGCATGGTGTATCAAGCCAATGATTCCCATGATGGTAATACGCCATGCATAGCGCCAAACAAAAGGTCTGCCGCTTTCTTCCATACTGTTCATTTGGAGAAAAAAACTCAATCCAAACAAAAAGGAAAAGAAGGCAAAGAATTTTCCGGAGATCAGTATCTCATTGAGGAATCCCAGAATGCCACTGGCCGTGTCATTGTGTTTTTGAAAATATTCACCGGGTAATGGACCGGCATTGTACCAATAAATCATATGCGCAAGTAGAATCCCAAGTAGGGCAAATCCACGTAATGCATCTACTGTAATGATCCGTTGCTTCAGGGTTTCAGATGACATGAGGTCTGTTTTAGCAACAAGAAGCCATTTTTTCTTGGTAAAAAACAGACAAAAATGGATAAACAGCGTTTTTGGTAGATAAATGGTGATTAGGATGAAGGCACAGATCAAAGTATTTGTATCAACCCACCACAGCAACATTCACATCTAAATCCGGGTTCTCCAATAAGAAATGAGCCATTTCTTCATTCATCATAAATCCTTTTTCCAGTGAATACATACTTACTTTTAATTGTTCGCGAGGCTCATAAATATTGAAACGCAAAGATGACTTACCCGGATGTTCACGCACATTTTTATCAATGAATGATACAAAATCCGTCGTTACAGATGCCGGATGCATGTTGATCTCGATGCTTCTGGTTAAGTTTTGCTTTACTGTTTCCAATAAAGACATCACGTTTACTTTGAACTCGAAATTATTGGGTTGATTGAATCGTGAGCGGAAGAATCCGGTCAGCAATATATTTTGTCCCTTTTCTAAATAATTCTGAAACTTGATATAATCTTCGCTCCACAAAATGAAATCTGTTTTACCACTGAAATCTTCAATGACAAAAGAGCCAAAGTTTTTTCCGGTCTTGGTAACCCTGTGCTGAACATCTATCACCAACCCTGCTACACGAATTTGTTTGCCGGGGTTGGGTTGTAAATGCAAGGTCTGTTTGATCTCATTGAAATCATTGATGCTGGTAATGCCATAATACTTCAGTTCGAACTTAAAATGATCAAGTGGATGCCCACTCATGAACATTCCTGTTACATCTTTCTCATGATCCAATAATTCAGTGAGTGTCCAGGGTTCTACATTCGCAATTTTAGGAATAGGCACTTGCATGGCAGAAGACATATCACCAAACAAAGTGTTGGTACTGGCCGCAGCAGCAGATTGATTGGCTTGTCCATAGTTGATGATTTTCTCTAAACCCGATATTTTTTCACCATCCGCAATATGGAAATATTGCGCTCTGTGAAACTCTTTAAAACAATCAAAAGCACCTGAATAGGCAAGGCTTTCCAATGATTTTTTGTTGACACTTCTTTGGATCACTCGTTTGATAAAATCAAAAATATCTTGGTACCAACCATTCTTTTCTCTTTCTACAATGATATTTTCTACAGCCGCTTCACCCACACCCTTCAACCCACCTAAACCAAAACGAATTTCCCCATTCTTATTCACTGCAAAACCCTTCAATGATTCATTGATATCCGGTCCCAGTACTTTAATACCCATTCGCTTGCACTCTTCCATGAAGAAAGTAATCTTTTCAATACTTCCTGCATGATTCAAAACCGCCGACATGTATTCTCCCGGATAATGTGCTTTTAAATAAGCAGTTTGATAAGCTACAAAAGCATAACAGGTAGAGTGTGATTTGTTGAATGCATATTGAGCAAATGCTTCCCAGTCTGTCCAGATTTTTTCGAGTTTATCTGCAGGATGTCCTTTGGCGGTAGCACCGTCAATGAACTGTTTCTTCATTTTATCCAGTACCGATTTCTGCTTTTTACCCATGGCTTTACGGAGTACGTCCGCATCACCTTTTGTAAAACCGCCAAGGCTCTGACTCAGCAACATCACCTGTTCCTGATATACAGTAATACCATAGGTTTCAGCCAGGTATTCTTCCATTTCAGGAATATCGTAGCTCACAGGCTCACGACCATGTTTACGGTCAATGAATTTGGGGATGTACGCGATAGGTCCCGGACGATACAATGCGTTCATCGCAATGAGGTCATCAAACTTATCCGGCTTTAGATCGCGCAGGTATTTTTGCATACCCACACTTTCAAACTGGAATGTGGCATTGGTTTCTCCACGCTGGTATAAATGAAAGGTCTTTTCATCATCCAATGGAATCGTATCGAGATCAATCGTTACACCATGGTTTTGCTGAATCAATTCCAAAGCCGTTTTCAAAATGGAGAGGGTTTTCAAACCCAAGAAGTCCATTTTAATAACACCGGCATCTTCGATAATACTTCCTTCAATTTGTGTTACCCAAAGATCAGAGTCTTTGGCTGTGGCTACAGGAATCAGTTCAGTAAGATCTTTTGGAGCAATGATGATACCTGCAGCATGTATACCGGTATTACGTACAGAACCTTCTAATCGCTCAGCTTCTTTGAGTACTTGTGCCCGGATATCATCGCCTTGGTAGATCTCACGTAATTTCTTGACGTTCTCAATATCTTCTTGCTGGTACGCTTCTTTTTCTTCTAATGATTTTTCGCCATCTTTCACAGTTAGGGGTGCATGTAATACTCGCCCCAATTCAGTGCCCGGTTTATCGGGAACCAATTTTGCCAGCATATTACTTTCAGCGAGGGGTAGATCCAATACACGTGCTACATCTTTAATACTCATCTTGGCGGCCATCGTACCATAGGTAATGATCTGTGCTACCTGTTGCTTACCATATTTGTCCACCACATAATCGATCACTTTCTGACGACCTTCATCATCAAAGTCTGTATCAATATCGGGCATGCTCTTACGATCGGGATTGAGGAAACGCTCAAACAGCAGATTGTATTTAATGGGGTCAATATTGGTAATACCGATACAATATGCCACCACACTTCCTGCAGCCGAACCACGACCGGGTCCTACAAATACACCCAGTTCTCTTCCGGCTTTGATAAAATCACTCACAATCAAAAAGTATCCGGCAAATCCCATGGTTTTGATGGTGAATAATTCAAAGTCTATTCGCTCTTGTATCTCTGGACCAATATCTGCATAACGCTTTTTTGCACCTTCCATGGTAATATGTCGCAGATATTCCCACTGATTCAAATTGGCATCCGTATGTATTTGAAATTCTTTGGGGATGGGGAAGGCCGGGAGTAAAATATCTTTTTTAAGATTCAAGACTTCCACCTTGTCTACGATCTGATTGGTATTGTCCAATGATTCAGGAATATCACTGAACAGTTTCCCCATTTCTTCTGTCGTCTTAAAATAAAACTGGTCATTGGGAAATTTAAAACGTCTGTTTTTGATCTGTGCATCATCATTCACAAAATCATCGAACCCGGGTGTGCTTTGTTTCTCTCCGGTGTTGATGCATAACAGAATATCATGTGCATTTGCATCATCCTGATCTACATAGTGACTGTCATTGGTAGCAATCACAGGCACATTGTATTTTTTGGCAAACTTTAATAGGGTTTGATTGATTAGTTCCTGTTCCTTGATATTGTGTCGCTGTATCTCGATGTAATAATCTTCGCCGAATAAATCTAGCCACCATTTGAATTCCTGTTCAGCCTTTTGTTCACCATCATGTAAAATGGTCTGCGGTACATATGCGCCGATACAGCAAGTGGTGGCAATCAATCCTTCATGATATTGTTCAATTAATTCCTTATCAATACGTGGGTATTTGCTGTACATCCCTTCAATGAATCCAAGGGAAGTGAGCTTTACTAGATTTTCGTATCCTTTCTTGTTTTTAGCCAATAATACCTGATGATATCTTTCATCCTTTACTTCTTTTGTAAATGTTTTGATATGTCGATCTTTCACCACATAAAATTCACAACCCACAATAGGTTTGATGACCGGCTCAGTAATGTCTTTTCCATTGGCATCTTTTCCGATCACTTTGGTATTCTTCCATGCCTGACTTACAAATTCAAAAGCACCAAACATATTGCCGTGATCGGTAATGGCCAAGGCAGGCATATTATCTTTCGCAGCCTTTTTATATAAACTATCAATCGCTGCAGCACCATCGAGCAGAGAATATTGTGTATGTACGTGTAAATGTGAAAATGCCATAGGAGGATGTCGGATGTCTGATGTAGGAAGTCTGATTGGATGGCAGATATCGGATGGCAGATATCAGATGTGTAATTTCTGATGTCTGATGTCTGATGTCTGATTTGGGTGGGTTCAGGCTTCCAAATTCCGAACTCCAAATATCCCATTTTACAAGGTTTTTTAATAGGATCAATTATCCACATCATATCAAAATAATATATCCCAAATCCGACATCAGACATCCGAAATCCACCATTAGCCATTAACCATAAGCTATTTTAGATCTTTTCCACATCATTTGGCATAAAAAATGCATGAGGGTATATTGCAGGTATGATGAACCGATCTGTTTGGATGATAGGAATAATGATTTTGCTTGTATTGACAAGCTGTAAATCATTGAGTAAGCTGACTTCAAGGGATAATTCCACGGCTAAAGCGGCACCTGCTAAAACCACCACATCGCAACAACGAACTTTTCTGGATCAAATAGAGGTAACTCCCGGATCTGTAGTTACTACCGGACATAAGGCCAGCACAACCAATGCTAACAAGGCTTCTACCGGCAATACAGGCAAACGAAATAATACCGGTACTACGGATATGAATGCTTTCAATATTGAAAGAGCCGGTTATCTTCAATTAAAGTATGCGGTGATCATCGATGCTACAGTTGAAAAACTCACCAATATACCATTGTTGGAAACCATTGATAAATGGTGGGGAACCAAATACTGTTTAGGCGGAAATACAGAAAATTGCATCGATTGCTCTGCCTTTACACAGGTAGTGATGCGTGATGTTTTTAATACCACTTTACCCAGAACAGCTCAGGAGCAATATGATAATAGCGAAAAGATTGAGCTGGCTGATTTACAGGAAGGAGATTTGGTTTTCTTTCACACAACAGGTCGCAACCGTGATATTACCCATGTGGGTGTTTATCTGCTGAATAACAAATTTGTCCACGCAGCCACCAGCGGAGGCGTGATGATCAGTGATCTTAACGAAAAATACTGGCAACCCAGGTTTAGAGGAGCTGGGAGAGTGGTGAAATAATTTCTGATATCAAAGTGAAAATATATCTGCGTACATCATGATCATCATGAGAATCTGCGTTCCATCCTCCTCACTGATCATAGAAATCCAAGGATTTACAAAAAATCACCTAAACAAAGCCTGCACAGTTTCCTTCGTCTTTTGCAAAAGCACTACTTCTTTTCCTTCCAACATCTTGCTGAGCAAAGTTTCCTCATAATGTCTGATGGTAAGTAGTTGTAGATTCTTTTCTACTTGGACATCAAATAACAATCCGGCTTGTGCTGCGAATTGATCTGTTTTATCTTGTTTATCATCCATACAAATCTGCACACCAATGGCGCCTGTTTGAATGAGGTTGGGTCTTACACGAGTCTGCGCGAATATGGCATAGAGTTGTTGCATGGGTTCTTCACCCATAAAAGAAAAGTCTCTGCTTTTCAAATGAACAAGAATTTGTTTCTCTTTGATGACAAAAATCGGTGGTAATCCTTTGATATTCTTTTTGTGAATGATTGTACCCGGTAAAGAAGGATCCAGAAAGCATTTGACATACATCGGAATACCCTTGTTCTGTAAAGGCTTGATGGTTTTTGGGTGAATCACCTGTGCGCCATAAAAAGCCATTTCAATGACTTCATTGAAATTGAGTTCCTGAATCAATTGTGCTTCCGGAAATTGTTTGGGGTCGGCATTCATAACACCTTCTACATCTTTCCAAATTGTCAAGCTTTCAGCATTGAGCATATTCGCGAAAAGGGCAGCAGTATAATCACTGCCTTCACGTCCTAACGTAGTGCTTTCATTTTCATCCGTTGATCCAATAAAACCCTGTGTTACGATGATGTTCATGCCGGCATCCACTGTCAACTGCCAACTATCTACTATTTTCTTTTCGGTAAATTCAATATCAACTCCTGCATCTCTGAAATTATCATCTGTGCGAAGAATATCACGAACATCCAGCCATTCGTTCAAAACATTTTCTTCATTTAAGAAATGACTAATGATGGATGTACTCAATAATTCTCCTACACAAACTACCTGGTCGTAATAGTAATCGAATTCCCGAACGGGCTTATCATGTAATAACCATTCTACTTCTGTAAAAAAATCATGGAGTTTGGCAGCGCAACTATTGTACTGTTTTACCAGTAGGTATTTGGCAGTAGTGAGGTGTTGGTTTTTAATCACTTCAAACAGTTGAAGTGCTTCCTCCTGCTTTCCGGCATAAAAAGCTTCTACTACTTTCTCCAATGCATTGGTGGTTTTACCCATGGCTGAAATGATCACCACCAGTGGTTCTTGCTTATATTGTTGAACGATGGATGCCAGATTTTTGATACGATCTACATTATTGACACTGGCACCGCCGAATTTGAATACTTTCATGTATATAGCTGTTCTAATGGCAAAACTACGGGTAAGCCCGGTGTAAACAACAGTCAAAGTTGAAGGGTGTATAACAAGTGTATAGTATTTGTCTCTATGGTTTATACTTTTATTGGCAGTTTTGTAATCTATATAAGCTTAAATTGGTATAGTTGTTGTTTATAGATGAAAAAAAGAATGATATGCGTTATATCAAATCTCTCACAATTTTAATCGGCTTTATATCTTTTCCTCTGTTTTTGCTTTCCTGTAATCGGAAAATGGTTAGTTCCGATTCAACAAAATCAACTGCGCCTTCTTTTAGTGCAGCTGCCATGAACAGAGACATTTTATACCATGTCAATGAATACCGTAAACGTAAAGGGTTGGGTGCATTGAAGTTTGTGGAGGTTGCCAATGAACAAGCTGCTATTCATAGTAAGAATATGGCCTTAAAAAGAGCTGCATTTAGTCATGATGGATTTGAGCAACGAATTGCAGTAGTGTCAAAAAGTATTGGTGCTGTAATGGGGGCTGCAGAGAATTTGGCATACGGAGAACTGTCCGCAGAAGCAGTGGTAAAGGGATGGATCAACAGTCCGGGGCATAAAAAGAATATTGAAGGCAACTATACTTTAACAGGCATCGGTACTTATCAGGATGCAAAAGGGGTGATCTATTTTACCCAGTTGTTCATGCGACAATAAGTAATTTGAAAATGAGGGAATTCAATCCGCCTAGACGGATTGAAAATGAAAAAGTATGAAGTAATCAAGGTGTGTAATAAGTACACTTCTCGATTGTGTTCCATCAATTTTCAAATTTTCAATCCCTCTAGGAGGATCAAATTAAATATCTTCGTGCAAACGATTGCCCTTAGCCATGACAATAAACAGAAGAATCCTTACCCTGGATGAATTCACCCTGCAACAATTAAGACAGTTCCCCACAGCCACAGGCGAATTAAGTAGTTTATTAAGAGATATTGGTCTTGCCGCCAAACGTGTAAATGTAGAGGTAAACAAAGCCGGATTGGTTGACATCCTCGGCGATGCCGGAACCATTAATGTGCAAGGTGAAGATGTGAAGAAATTAGACATTTATGCCAATAACCAATTCATGGGTGTTTTACAACATGGTATCAGTTGTGCCGGTATTGGAAGTGAAGAGTTGGATGATTTTGTAGTGTTTGATGATGAAGTCAGTAACCAAAGCAAATATGTGGTGATGTTTGATCCACTCGATGGGAGTGGTAATATTGATGTGAATGTTTCAATAGGAACCATTTTCAGTGTTTATCGTCGTGTGAGTGAGCGAGGGAAACCATGTACCAAAGCAGATTTTTTACAACCCGGAAACAGACAAGTAGCTGCCGGTTATGTGATTTATGGTTCCAGTACCATGTTTGTATATGCCACCCGCAGAGGTGTAAATGGATTTACGTTAGATCCTTCGATTGGAGAGTTTTGTTTAAGCCATCCGGATATCAAATGTCCGCCAACCGGTAAGTTTTATTCCGTTAATCACGGTAACTTTTTTCAATACGATGAAGGCGTTAGAAAATACATTGATGCCTGTCAGCGTAAAACCAAAGATACCGGTGGTCCGTATACACAAAGATACATCGGCAGTATGGTGGCAGATGTGCATCGCAATCTCATCAAAGGGGGCATCTTTATGTATCCCGGTACGATCGATAAACCAAAAGGTAAGTTGCGTTTATTGTATGAATCCAATCCGTTTGCGTTTATTCTTGAAGTTGCCGGTGGACGCGCTACCGATGGCAAACAGCGAATTCTCGATATTCACCCCACCGAATTACACCAAAGAACACCTTTGTTTATTGGCAGTAGCGAGATGATGGATGAGCTGGAAAGCTATTTATAAGGAAGTAAAACCTGCTACGAGCTTTGAGCCATGAGCTATGAGCTTTTATAAGCTGAATTTGAAGGATGAAATAGCCTGTTTGGGCATGTAAAACATAGCTTTTAACCGATGAAGACTATTCGTAAGCCTTATCATTTATAAAATTAAGCCTACAATACTATGACTCAAGGCTCGCGGCTCGTAGCTCACAGCCCATTTCCCTCTGACAGTAATGAATCTTCAAGTTCAAAATCGGAAATTCAATATTGAACATCTCCCTCTTCTTCTTATTTTGTGCAAAAAATGCTCCGTCTTTTTGCCATTTGTTTTTTTGTATTGATTTCTTCTTTCTCGCAAGCACAACAACGTCTTGAGCCCGGACAGATGCACTATATCATCAATCCTAAACCCAACAATATTTTTTATCGGGATACTTTGTACCAGGGAAGCAAACAATTCATGCAACTGTTTTATCGTACCCGCGATCAGCAATTGATTGATTTGTACCTTAAACACCAGTCCAATAAAGTAGCCGGACAAATTTTAGGTGTAGCAGGAAGTTTTGCGATGATTTTTGGTATTCGAAATTTATCGGACGAAAATAAAAAAGGAACCGGATGGGCGATGATTGGTGGCGGCTTTGCCTCACTGGTCACAGGAGGATATTTGACATTGCAAGGGCAAAAAAATCTGGCTTTAGCCGTAACTTTATTCAATCAACGTCATAACAAAGCTGTTTTAGGAGTTGGTGTAGCACCACAACAAGCCGGCTTTGTGTATAAATTTTAGCCATGAGTCAACCTATTATTAAGGTTACAGACCTGCATAAAAAATACGGAGATTTTGAAGCGGTAAGAGGATTAAGCTTTGAGGTATTGAAAGGAGAAATCTTTGGATTGCTGGGTCCCAATGGAGCCGGTAAATCAACAACGCTGGAGATCATTGAAACCTTACGTGAGAAAACAAGTGGTCAGGTATGGGTAGATGGATTTGATTTGGATAAAGAACCCAATGAGATCAAAAAGATCATCGGCGTACAACTACAAACTTCAGGGTATTATCCTGGATTGAATCTGGTAGAATTGTTGCAATTGTTTGCCGGATTGTATAATCGCGTAATAGATCCCATGCATTTATTGGATGCAGTCAATCTTCGTGATAAAGCAAAAGTCAAATTCAAAGAGCTGAGTGGTGGGCAAAAACAAAGGTTTTCAATAGCCACTACACTCATCAATGAGCCACGTATCATTTTCTTAGATGAACCTACGACAGGCTTAGACCCACAGGCCAGAAGAAATTTATGGGATTTGATCCGCCAGATCAGGGATAAAGGAACTACGGTTATTATTACGACACATTATATGGATGAAGCCGAGATCTTGTGCGACCGTGTTGCGATTGTCGATAAGGGAAAAATTATCGCCATGAACTCTCCTGATAAGTTGATTGATGAACTGGTAGCCACCGGCTTCGAAAAACCCAAAGAAGTCAAACAAGCCAATCTCGAAGACGTCTTCATTCACCTAACAGGACATGCGCTTAGAGAAGGAGCTTAGGTGAAGAATCAAGAATGAAGAATCAAGAGACAAGGAAGGTAAACAAGAATCAAGAAATAAGAAATAAGAAATAAGAAATAAGAAATAAGAAATATTACAACTAATAACCCGATAACTCGATTACCTGATCACCCGATCACCCAATCACCCAAACCCAACCCCATGACCCAAGACCCACGTTATCCCATCGGAAAATATGAACCCAAGCCTTATAGTGAGCAACAAAAGAAAGAATGGCTGGCTGATATACAGTTTCTTCCTGAGGAAGTAGAGAGAGCCATTTTGAATTTAGATGCGGCACAATTACAAACGCCTTATCGTGATGGGGGCTGGACGGTGCAGCAGTTGGTACATCATATTGCAGACAGTCATATGAATGCTTATATACGTTTTAGGTTAGGGTTAACAGAAGAGAATCCAGTGATCAAACCTTATGATGAAAATGCATGGGTAAAGCTTGCGGATATTGAAACAGTTCCTATCAATGTTTCCTTGACCCTATTGCATGGCGTTCATCAGCGGATGTTGGCAACCATCAAAGATTTGACGCCGGAACAGTGGGAGAGAAAGGTAACCCATCCTGAACATGGTAGAGAAATGTCGATGTGGTTTTTGTTAGGATTATACGCTTGGCATGGCAAACATCATACAGCCCATATCACCACATTACGTGAAAATAAAGGTTGGTAAATGAGAGCACTCAAGTGGAAAAAATTAGCATCTGAAAAAGTATACAGTGATCGCTGGTTTCAAGCCCGTGCAGATACATGTGAGTTTCCTGATGGGCGAATCATTACACCTTACTATGTAGTTGAACTACCCAATTGGGCGAATATATTTGTAGTGACCAGTGATGAAAAAGTTGTACTCGTTCGTCAATATCGTTATCCTGTTGATCAGATCACTTATGAGTTACCCGGAGGTGTGATTGATAAAGGAGAAGATCCTAAGATGGCTGCTATACGTGAAATGCAGGAAGAAACAGGATTTCATTCGGATGATGTATCATTTTTATGTCAGTTATGTCCTAATCCTGCAATCAATGATAATACAGCTTATTTTTTTCTGGCTAAAAATGCTGTTCTAGGCGAGAAAAAAAATTTTGATGAGTTTGAAGACATTGATGTTTGCTTGTTCAGTAAAGAAGAGTTTCTACAGCTACTGCGTGAAAATAAAATACAACATGGAGTACAATTAGGACCTGTATATGAAGCGTTGTTACAACTCAACTGGATAACGATTCAATAATTAGTTTTTAGCTATTGGCATAACTACTTCACCTACTAAAAAGACACTTCCGCAGATCAGGATCAGATCTTTAGGGTCAGCAATAGTCAGGACTTGCTTTAATGCAGTATTGACATCTGCATAACAATCGCCCTTTAAACCAACGCTATTCGCTTGTTGTTGTAAACTCACTGCATCCAGTGCTCTTGGAATCTGCGCTTGCGTAAAATGGTAGTGGGCATTTTTGGGTAAGATGTTCAATACGGTATCGATATCTTTATCTTTTACCATACCAATGATGATGTGTAAATGTTCGTATGTTACATAAGCCAATTGCTGATTAATGGCTTTGATGCCGTCTTCATTATGTCCCACATCGAGTATTACTGCAGGGTTTTCATGAATGATTTCCCATCTTCCATGAAGTCCTGTTAATTTTTTAACCTGCGGTAATGCATTTTGTACAATGGGAACTCCTGTATTCCACCCTTTGGAAGCCAATTGGGAAGCAGCTTCTGCAACAGTGATGATATTTTTTAATTGATAGATTCCCGGAAGATCTAATCGATATGCATGTTGTTCTTGCGAAGCATGATCAATCATGGTTACGATCAACTGATGATGTTCATAAGTCCAGTTAACAATACTTTTTGTTTCAGCGGCATAGATCAAAGCGGTTTGTACTTTTTCAGCAGTATGATCAAATACCTGTTTGGTTTCTGGTACAGATTCTCCAATTACACAAGGGATACCCGTTTTCATAATACCCGCTTTCTCACCCGCAATCGCTGACAGTGTATTCCCTAGCATATTCATATGATCCATTCCAATATTGGTGATGATACTCAATTCGGGATGAATGATGTTTGTACTGTCCAATCTTCCACCCAATCCTACTTCAATTACTGCTATATCCACTTTTTGTTCAGCAAACCAACTGAATGCCATAGCGACAGTAATTTCAAAAAACGAAGGTTCAATTTTTTCAATCAGGGGTTGAATCTTTTCCGTGAAACGAACGACGAATGCTTCTGAACACATTTCGCCATTGATCTTAATACGTTCTCTAAAATCTTTTAGATGAGGAGAAGTATACAGTCCGGTTTTATAACCACCCGTTTGAAAAATGGCAGCCATCATATGACTGACAGATCCTTTACCATTGGTGCCTGCAATATGAATGGATTTGAACTGATGCTGCGGATTGCCCAGTGCTTCACATAAACGAATGGTATTGGTGAGGTCTTTTTTATAAGCAGCAGCTCCGATTCTGCTGAACATAGGGAGTCGTGTAAAGAGATAGTCGATCGTTTCTGCGTAGGTCATTGTGAGACTCAAAACTGTTGTCGACAAATGTATGAAACTATGCGATTGAGATGCATGAAGCCGCAGAATAGCAGATTATGAAAAGGAATTATCCTTTCAACTTAAAATCGAATACCAAAGTCCCTGTTTGCTCATCTGCATTGCCCGCATTCATTTTCAGGGATCTTGCTTTGCGTAGGGCGATATTTCTGATATTCTGATTGGTAGTAGTGGTACCTCTTGGATTTACAACAGCCATAGTAACATTACCGGACTTATCTACTGTAACATCAACAGCCACTTTTGCATTTTCATTAAAATCATCTTCAAAAGATGGGATATTTCTAAAACTTCTTCCCGTTAATCCGCTACGAATACTCACACCACCTGTACCGCCGGCTCCACCATTACCGCTGGCCGCATTGCCTTTATAACTATCAGAATTTGGATTACCATTCGGATTTCCCTGATCACCCTTTCCACCGGCAATGCCCTGATTTTTTACACCATTGTAACTATCCGCATTATTTCCACTGGTGGTAGTACTGGTACCGCCTTGAAATACAGCTTTGGGTTTGGGTGCTGGGGGAGTTGGATTACTCACCGTGTTATTGGTTGGCTTTGTGATGGCAGGTTTGTTTTCACTGATTGGTTTAGTGACAGGTTTATTGATCGTTTTATTGACAACAGGTGCATCTTCTGCTTCATTTTCATCACCCGTAATATTGGGTTGATTAGTGGTAGGAGTAGATTGTGCAGGTGTATTGGCATCCTGTGTTTCAGAGGGTGAACCGGGAATTTGAGGTGCAATATCCCCCAAGCCCGTCTCGCTGTTACCCAGATTTACTTCAATGCCTTCGCCAAAATCAGGCTGCGGAATTTGTGGTAAACTCCATTGCAACATAAAAAACAATAAAAACAAAGCCCCACAGATAGCTATTGTGATGAGCGATGCTTTGATATTTTTTTCCCTCTCAAAATTGAGTGTCATGCTTGCAATGTTATTCATATAAAAATACAGCTATGCTTTGAGCCAATGAACAATGTTGAAAATTACAGCCATAACCATGCAGTAATCCACTTTTGGGGTATAAAGAAAGGTTAATTGTGGGTCTAGCAGATAGCTTATGGGTCATAGCTGATAGCATATAGCCTATAGTTCATAGCGTATGGCAAGTAAAGTGTATGTTCCTTCCATTTGCCATGAGCTATAAGCCATCAGCTTCTTCCATAAGCCATGAACGATAAGCCATTAACCTCTCCAATAAGCTATGAACCATAAGCTATAAGCTATCAACTATCAGCCCCAAAATACGTCATAACCAAAACGAAGCAAGGTCGCTATTACGATGATGAGAAAGAAAATACGGATGAACTGATTGCCCTTTTTGATGGCTAAAGATGCACCCATGATGCCACCTACAGCATTACTGATGGCCATGGGAATGGCAACTGTCCAGAGGATACTGCCCTTTAATAAAAATAAAACGATGGATCCCAAATTGGTGGAGAGGTTGACCATTTTAGCATTGGCACTGGCTTGTAAAAAATCAAAACCAAGGATCGCAATAAAAGCCAGGACTAAAAAACTACCTGCACCCGGACCGATAAACCCATCATAAAACCCGATCACGAAGCTGATCAATAGGCTCCACCCGAGAATGGATGTAGCGCTATGTTTTTTTTGCACTTGTTGTCCGAAATCTTTTTTTGTATACGTATAAATCGCTACCAGCACCAACACAATAAAAATAACGGGTTTCATATAACGGTTGCTGACAACGGTCAACAACTGCGAGCCGGCAAATGCTGCGATAAAAGCAGTGATACACATCAATGAAGTCATACGCCAGTTCAGTTGTGTTCTTTTTAAGTATTGTCTGGCAGCAAAAAAAGTACCACTGAATGAAGGTATTTTCAATGACCCGATCACCGTTGAAACGGATAGGTCGGGTAGTAATACCAGTGCCGCGGGAGTTTGTATCAATCCGCCTCCGCCAACGATGGCATCTACAAATCCGGCAGAAAAAGCGGCAATACACAATAAAATCAATGTAAGGGTATCCATGAAGGAATGAAGATAGGATGTTGGATTAATTTTTCTGGACTAAAGATTTCATATGGAATAAACCGAAAACAGGACCAATCGCCAATACGGGTAAAAGCCAATATTTGGCTACATCATCAGACATAAATCGATTCCATATCAGGTTCAGAGTTTCGATGCTTACAATGGTAATGGCAAAACCAATAGAAGTGACCAATGTAAGTGCCGTTCCTTTTGTTACCGGCGGAGCAGTTTGCGATACCAATGCAGAGAATTGAGGAGAATCAGCAATGACAAAACATCCCCATAGCATTAAACAGATCAGAAAGATACCAGGAGAAGCAAGGAAAAAAAGAGGAGATAACAAACAACAAATACCCGATACAATCAAGGATACCCATGCTACTTTCGCACTGCCAATTCTGTTTGAAATAGATCCGCCAATCATACAACTGATACATCCCACACCAATGATTACAAAAGACCAAAAAGAAACAGGGATAGAACTTGCATGAAAATGATTATACCAGGTAATCATCAATGGAACAAAAGCCCAGAATGAGTAGAGTTCCCACATATGTCCGAAATACCCGAATGAAGAGGCTTTGAAGGATTTGTCTTTAAATAAACTCACTAAATTGACTTTCTGCAAACCAGCCGATTTCGCACGATGTGGACCATTCTTCAAAAATAATCCAATCAGTAACCCTCCTGATGCAGCAATTATAGAAGTAAGGATCATCACTTGTTGCCAATTGTCTACTTGTATGGTACTTTTGATCAGATGAGGTAATGCTTTACCCGCTACCAGAGCACCCACCAGAAATCCTAATGCTTTTCCCAATCCTTTTGCATACCAGTCGGCTGCGATCTTCATTCCAACAGGATAAACACCTGCCAGAAAAAAACCAGTGAGTAAGCGACAAGTTAATAGTGAAACGGTGTCATTACCTGCCCATATAACCATTACATTAAAGACAGCTGCCAACAAAGCACAGCACATAAACAGTTGTACGGGCGAGAATCGATCTGCAATACTCAGCAATGCAAATATCAATGTACCGATGATAAAACCTGATTGAACTGCAGTGGTAATATTCCCCAACATACTGTCCGGTAATTGATACTGTATTTGTAGCGCAGGTAAAATGGCATTTCCGGCAAACCATACAGATGTTCCTGCAAACTGAGAAAGAACAATCAAAGGAAGTACATGAGATGGAACAGTGGAAGATACCGAATGCTTCATGCCGTAAATTACTGTTTTATACGATTGCGGTTTTGCATGGTGTTGGCAATGATCAATCCACCAATGACGAGTAATCCACTGATCAAATGAATGGAATTGACTTGCTCACCCAATAACCATACAGCTTCCAAGGTGCTAAAAATGGGAATGAGGTTTCCAAAAAGAACAGTAGTACCGGTGCCTAGTTTTTGTAATGCTGCATTCCAACACAGAAAAGAAATCACCGATGTTCCTAGTCCTAAATAAATAATGGATCCATATAAATATCCATTCCATTGAACGGGACCGGTGATATTGAGTTCTGTTAAGTAGGCAGGAAATAATAAGATGGTCCCCAATAAAAAAATGACAAATAAAAAATTAATAGATGAAATGCCTGTTGGTTTTTTTCTGACCAGAATATTATAAATAGCAAATGACAATGCACCCGCAAGCACCCAAAGATCACCGACAGAAAAAGTAAAAGAAGCAAGATTTTCCCAACTTCCTTTTGATAGTAACAAAACAATTCCTGCAACACACAATAGAATTCCAATGATTCTGAATGCATTCAATCTTTCTTTCAAAAAAATCACTGCCATGATCGTTGCAAAAATGGGAGAGGAGGTTGTGCCGATCAATGCCATATTGATGGCAGAAGTATAATGTCCGGCAACATATACAAACGTATTAAACAATGTAATGCCTGTGAGTGCTACCCAGAAAATGTATTTCCAGTTTTTGAGAACGATGTCTTTCTCTTCTTTGAATTTTTTGATAGCTAGTGGAGCAATGAGCACTGTGGCAAGCGACCATCTATAAAAAGCAAGACTAACAGGAGGAATTTGCTGGTTCACACCTCGGGCAATCACAAAATTGCCCGACCATATAAGCGTAGCCAATACAGCAAGTGCAATACCTGTGTAGTAGTCTTTTTTTGCAATCATTGTTCTCTAGTGTCAGTAAATCTTATTGGTATAATTCAGCACCTGCAAAATGCTGGTCATAATTTCCTTTGATTCTTTCGATGGGTGGATTGAAATATCCGAATCTCACTTTGGGAAACTCTTCAGCAATCAATGACATGAGTTGTTTAACTCCCAACATCTCGCCAGTTTCATGAACGCCAATTTTTCCCATGTACCAATCCGGATCGATATTGAAATTACGCCATTGTATCATCGAAAGATCGGTATCGATGATCAATTGACGCAGTGCTTCATATTCCTCTACACTATCCGTCATTCCCGGAAAAACAAAGTAATTGATACTAGCCCATCCTCCATAACCACGCACTACTTTCAAACTTTCAATGATATCTTCAAAACGATAATTATTAGGACGATAATAAGGCTCATAAATATGTTTGCGGGCTGAGTTGGTACTCACACGAATACTATTGAGACCCGCTTCACATAAAGCTTTTACCGCATCAGGTTTGGAACCGTTGGTATTAATATTGATACTTCCTCTGTCTGTATGTTTTCTTATCTGTAAAATAGATTCGCGAATGGTTTCCCACATCAACAAGGGTTCGCCTTCACAACCCTGTCCAAAACTAACAATAGGGAATGGGGCATTCATTAAATGCGGAACGGTGAATTCAACGATCTCTTCCGCCATCGGTTTGAATGTGAGACGATCTTGCGTAGATACAATGGTTTCTTCTTCGGGTTGAAAAGAAATACACCCTACACAATTGGCATTACAAGCGGGTGAAGTTGGAACCGGACATTCCCATCTGGAAAGAGAGAAATTTCTTGCTGCCGGACAATTGTATGTCATGCAACAATTTTCCATCAGGTGTTTGACCAGCCGATTGTCCGGATAGTTATGGAGTAACTGTTGTGTACCTGTTTCAATTTTTTTGCTGTCATAGCCCGCGCATTCTTGTCTGATATCTTTTTCAATTCTTACTGCAGGCACATAAGTTTTGTTATTGTACCATCCTGCAGCCGTATAACAAAACAAGGGCAAAGTAGGGGCATCGGGTAGGGTTTCATAAGCAGCAATGTATAAACCTGTATGTGCAGGTGGAATAAAAGCGGCAACAGCCCAACCTTTTTCACATAAACGCATTTCGCCGGTGACTACGTCAATACCAATACCTCTGCGACCCGGCAATTCATATAAGTTTCCGCCATCCGGCAACTCTATCCATTCGTCTAAGGGAATAGGAAATGCATCCCATCCTGCTCGTCCTGTGGCATACAGACTGGTATCTTCAAAGATATTGCCGTTACCATCTGAGTAGAGTATGTATGGGGATTGTGAAATTGCCATGTTATGTGATTTGTGACGATATACTATAGACTACTGATGTTACTGCGTAGTAAAACAAAATCGTTCAGTAAATTAATCTATTTTATGCTATCTGCAGTAATCATTGACTTGCAGAATTCATTGAACTCTTTCTCTAACTGTGGGGTTGTTTGGGAGTCAATTTCTTTCTGAAGTAGTTTATTATTTTTGAAATCAAGTGTTAATAAACCATCTTTCAATACTACGTTACTCAATTCATTCCATTGATAGTGTTTACGTGGAAATGTATTGAATACCACTTCAGTTTCATCAAAAGCGATCTCTCTAGGGAATTTCACTTGTTTTTCTATGACTGCAGCAATGACATACACAGCAAATATCCATTCATAGGGAGATTTCAATGTAATGAACAGACCCCAAGCAGCAAATAAAAGTCCAATTCTGTAATACCCAATCTTGCCATTGCTTTTTTTGGCATAAGTAAAAATGATCCAACCTAGTATCAGTGTTACAATGGTGAAGGGCATGATTGAGGCATTCGAAAATGGAGTCAATGCCTCTTCCAGAAGAATAATAACCGCTAATAGCAACATCATGATACTGATATTGTCTACCAATTTAAAGTTGCGTTGTTTTAACACAACAATATAATCAAAGGTCTTTGCCGCCATCTTACTATTTGATCATGAGGTTACAGAGTCTCCATAATAAACGAGCACCCACATTACTATCCCAATCCGTTTGTCCAACTCCGATCTCCACAAGGTCAAAACCAATCAATTGTCTGCCGCTCTCTTTTACCTTTTTGAAAAGGTACAATACTTCTTCTGTTTCAAATCCGCCCTGTACAGGTGTTCCGGTATTTGGACAATATTTACGATCCAGTCCGTCAACGTCAAAACTGATATATACTTTTTCCGGAAGTTGGTTCACGATTTCATCTGCGATATGTTTCCAGGTATCGCCTTCAAATTTTCTTTCCTGTATGTTTTTATCGAAGTAAGTAATGACCCTGAAATTACTATTGCAGATATAATCCCATTCTTCTTCACAAAAATCACGAATACCTGCTTGTACCAGTTTGGTGATCTGTGGAATTTCATTCAGTGCATTGTACATCACGGAAGCATGTGAGTACACAAAATTTTCATATGCTTTTCTAAGATCACAATGCGCATCGATTTGAAGAATACCAAAATCACCATGTTTTTCTGCCAATGCTTTCATGAAACCCAGCGGAGTGCTGTGGTCACCACCTAGCAATCCTACTAGTTTGCCTTTGTCCAACAATGCTTTGGTCTCATCATACACCCATTGGTTCATCATCAAACTGCCTTCATTGATCTCTTTCAGGCTTTTGCACATGAACTTGTTCTTTTCTACTTCATCTCCATGGGAGATATAGTCGATGTACAATTCCGCTTCTTTGCGCAGATAATCGCTTTTCAACAAGATCTTTTTGTTGGTCTCTTTCATGTAATAGCCTTGTTTCCATCCGCCCGGAACATCGGCATCGAAGAGATCCACCTGAATACTGGCTTTTAATACATGCTCAGCGGCACGGGCTGTACCCGCACCATAACTAACGGTTACTTCCCAGGGAACGGGAAGTATCACGAGGCGTGCATCTTCTTCAGAAAAAGGGAGTCCGAAAATGTTGTTGTTGGGATTACCAACCGTGTTGGGGTCAAACTGTGATAAGTCTGTCATGATGATTCTTAGATTGCAAACAGCGCGCAAGTTAGGCGCATTTTTCGGAATTATGGCTGTTTGTGACGGGCGGGAGACATTATTTGACCGATAATCTTGACTTCTGACGGTTATTTCGGCTCATATTTTTCCATGAATGATTGAAACAGGTATTCCCAGGCAATAAAAGGGATCAAATACAGGGTATATCCCGGAATGGCTTTCACAGATAGGGGTAGCCACCAGGCATGTAGTAATAAGCTAATCAGCAATATCCATTTTAACCCGAGCCAGGCAGGTAAAAACCATCGATCCGGAAGTATAAAAGGGATCAAAACCCATACAAATGCCGGATTAAAAAGCGAACGACCTGTGTACAAATAGGTATAAATGAACAATCCCATTAAAAAAGCCAGAATAAAAGCGGTGTAACGTCCGGGTAAGATTAAAAAAATGAGCAAAAAGGTAGAAGTGAAGATCCATTTCCAAATATCAACCTGAAAAACACTGGGGTCGATAAAGCCGGGGATATCAATATGGTCAAAAGGCAGCGCATTGAATATCCAGAGACATAAAAAGATCAGGAATAACCAGCCGGCGATGATCCTTGCCATGAATGTTTTGTATTCGAGTAAACTGTCTTTTTCCGTAGGTTTCACCTGCTCCATGTCCTAAAATTGTGGAAAGAAATCTGTTTTAACAAGATTGCCTGACAAACATCCCGTGTTGCTTGTTCATTTTGGGCTACTTTTGCAGCGTAAAAAGGTTGACATGAAAAAAACACACATCATCATACTGGTTTTGATTGCTGCCGCGATTGTTGTTTTGATTAGCTATACCGGTGATCTGACGACGTATGAAACCATTGAATCGGCCAGACAAAAGGAAGGTAAATTTGTGAATTTGATCGCTAAATTAGATAAAACCCAGCCTTTGGAGTATGATGCAGTGAAAAATCCGAATTACCTGACTTTCACAGCTGTAGATACACTGGGTAACAGCATTAAGGTAGTATATCATAATAATAAGCCTACCGATATGGAAAAAAGTGAGCGTCTGGTGCTGAAAGGAAAAATGCAGGGTGATCATTTTGAGTGCAAGGATATTTTGTTGAAATGTCCTTCCAAGTATAAAGACGATCCCAAAGCCATGCAACAACAGCCGGAAATGAACAAAGAAGTGAGCAACTAATTTCAGGCATCTTACATTTTATTCCCTGACAGAATTCCATCAACATGCAATATTTAGGAGAACATTTATTACCCGGACAGGCAGGACATTTTTTTGCGATCTTATCATTGGTAGCGTCTCTCATCGCTACCATTGCTTATTTTAAGGCAAGCCGTATTCATCTCGAAAATGAGAAAGCAGGTTGGGTGAGAATGGCGCGCGTAGCGTTTCTGGTAGAGACAATCAGCGTACTGGCCATGTTTGGAATTTTGTACTATATCATTTCCAATCATCTGTTTGAATATAAATATGCATACAACCATAGCGACAGAAGTCTGCAGATGGAATATTTGTTGAGTTGTTTTTGGGAAGGACAAGAAGGTAGTTTCATGTTATGGAGTTTTTGGCATTGTGTGTTGGGTTGGGTACTGATATGGCGTGCTAAAGCCTGGGAAGCGGGGGTGATGACAGTGATGAGTTTTGCTCAATTTGCCTTGGCTACCATGTTGTTGGGCGTGTACATTTTTGGCGTAAAGATCGGGAGCAGTCCATTTCTGTTGTTACGCAATGAATTCGATTGGCCGATTCTCGAAAGACCCGACTATCTCAGTCTCATTAAAGATGGAACGGGATTGAATACTTTACTGCAGAATTATTGGATGGTGATCCATCCACCTATTTTATTCCTGGGTTTTGCGTCTACCATTGTTCCCTTTGCTTATGCCATTGCCGGATTGATGAGTAAGAAACATGAATGGGTGAAACCATCCTTACCATGGGCATCTTTTTCTGCAGCAGTTTTAGGAACCGGGATCATGATGGGTGCAGCATGGGCATATGAGAGTTTATCATTTGGTGGATACTGGGCATGGGATCCGGTAGAAAATGCTTCATTAGTTCCCTGGTTAACATTGATAGCGGGGTTGCATACCAATCTCATTTATCGTAACAGCGGTTATTCACTCCGACCTACTTATTTCTTTTATATCATTACTTTTTCACTCATTCTGTATTCAACATTCTTGACACGTAGTGGTGTGTTGGGAGATACTTCTGTGCATGCGTTTACAGATCTTGGTATGAATACACAGTTGTTGTTGTTTGTGTTGGTATTTTTTGTTCCTGCCTTGTTTTTGTATTTCAAAAACTATAAAGCTATTCCATCCATACAGAAAGAGGAGAATACCTACAGTCGAGAGTTTTGGATGTTCATAGGGTCTTTGGTGTTGTTCTTGTCGGGAATGGTGATCATCGCTAAAACTTCAACACCAGTTTTCAATAAATTATTTGGTACCAATATCGCTCCACCGGAAGATACTGAGTTTGCACATAACCAGATTCAAATTTTTGTAGCGATTATCATTGGATTATTGACGGCACTTACGCAATACCTCAAATACAAAGATACACCCAAACGCTTTTTTGGTAAAAACATCTGGATACCAACATTGGTGGCTGTGTTGATCAGTTTGTCTATCAGTTTCTTTGGTGAAGTTGCGTATGATAAAAAAGGTCCTGGATTTTTATTTGCTATTCATCTGGCCATTTTTGCGGCAGTGTATGCAGTAGTAGCCAATGCGTCTTATATCTTTTTAGGATTGAAAGGAAAGCTGAAAGCAGCAGGTGCTTCCGTAGCGCATGTTGGATTTGGATTGGTGCTCGTTGGAATTTTAATCTCATCTGCTAAGAAAACAGTATTGAGTTGGAATACCACAGGGGTAACACCATTGAGACAAGAAGATGCCAAAGAACGTGGGAATCCGGCAGGAAATCCTGCTGAGAATATCACTTTGTTCAAAGGCGTAGCGACTGATATGGGTCGTTATATGGTTACCTATGTGAAAGACACGCTGAATGAAAGAGACAGAAAGCGTTATTATGAAATTAATTTTAAAGCAAAAGAAGGAGATGATGCTTTCAATCTCTATCCGGATGTGATCAAGAACAATAAGGGAATGGAAGGGTTTGCTGCCAATCCTGCTGCCAAGCATTATTGGCATAAAGACATTTTTGCTTACATCACGTCTTTCCAGGAAAACAGTACAGAAGATACCACCAGCTTTACCAATCGTGAGATCAGTGTGGGGGATACTTTGTTTTATAGTAACGGATTAATCATCCTCAATAAAGTATCTGTAAATCCAACCGAGCAAGCTGCTTTATATAGTCAGGGTGAAACAGCCTTGTTTCTCGATATCGCTGTATTGTCTAAGGATGGAAGGAGATATACGGCAACACCGGGTATTGCCGTAGCCGGAAATGAGTTCAGACCCATTCCTGATACGGTTACAGCGCAAAGTCTGATCTTGAAGTTCAATAAAGTGAAAGATGAAAAGAAGGGATTATTGGAGATTGGCATCAAAGAAAGTGGAGCTATTACAGACCTGATCACGCTTAAAGTGTATGAATTTCCAATGATTAATGTACTGTGGTTGGGTATTGTAGTGATGGTTATTGGTTTTGTAATGTCTATTATTCAACGAAACCGTCAATCGAAGAACACATTGAAAGTAGCTTCGTAAGCAGCTACCAATTTGTTAAAACTATTCATTCCTCAGGGTTACTTTTCTACACAGGCAGCATTAATTAGAAAAACTAGTTCTATTTTTAAGTAATGCGGTTCCCTGGCAAACATATCCTATTGAGTATGCTGGTTATTGTTTTAACCAGTATTACCCTGTCCGCTCAGGAACGCGGTCCTTATGATACGGTTCGTGTATACGCATACATCACTCCGGAAGGAGACACCATTCCTGAAAGTATATTACCTCCTGTAGAAGTCATTGGAAAGCTGACCGGTAAATGGAAACGTCACTGGGCTGAATGGACGCGTTTGCGTAACGCTGTTTATGTTACCTATCCGTATGCGATGGCTGCCAGTAAAGTGATGAATGAGATCAATGCTAGGTTGGTGAATGTGTCTGATAAACAAAAAAGACGGGCGATCATCAAATCAAGAGAAAAGGAATTGAAAAAGGAATTTGCTGACAAGCTCACCAAACTATCCGTGTATCAGGGAAAGGTATTGATGAAGTTGATCTATCGTCAAACCGGCAACAATTGTTACGAGATCATTCAGGAATATAAAGGAGGGTTTAATGCTGCATTCTGGCAAACCATAGCAGTGGTATTCGGCAGTAACCTGAAACAAAACTATGATCCATACAATAAAGACCACGATATGGAAACGATTGTGCGTGATGTAGAAGTCATGTACGGCTACAAAAGCTAAATTTCCTCTGTGCCCAACTCTGCTTCCTCTGTGGTTTTTTTAGCACATGAGTTCACCAAGGTTTTACTGAGCGAAAAAGCTAAATATGTTGCTTAAGCAACTGGATAAAATCCTCTCTCGGAATCATTTTTGCACCAAGGCTTTCCAGATGTTCCGTATATACCTGACAATCGATTAAAATAATTCCTTCTTCTTGCAATTGTCTGACCCAATGAATGAATGCAAATTTGCTGGCATTGCTGACTTTACTGAACATACTTTCTCCAAAAAAGAAAGGTCCCATTTTAATGCCATATAAACCGCCCACTAATTCATTATTGATCCATGCTTCAGCGGAATGGGCATGACCAAGACGATGTAATTCAATAAACGACTCTTTTAGATCCTCTGTGATCCATGTGCCATCCTGATCTTTTCTATTGAGTGATTGACAATGATGGATGACCTGATTAAAATCTGTATTGACTTTGAAAGTGAAGGTTTTCTTTTTGATGATCTGCTGCATGCTTTTGCTCACTTTCAGTTCTTCCGGTATCAATACAAATCTGGGATCGGGACTCCACCACAATGGAACAGTATCATCATACCAAGGGAATATCCCGTTTTTATACGCTAACAGCAGTCGTTCCACTGAAACATCTCCACCCATGGCCAATAATCCGTCTTCTAAAGCATCCGTAACCGGTGGAAACCAGAGGGAGGAAGTGAGTGCGTGTAAAGGCATAAATCAGAAATAAAAAATGAGAAATAAGGAATAAGAAATAAGAAATAGGGAATGAAATGAGTTGTCTTATTGAAATACTTTCTCATTTCTCTGTTTCCTATTTCTTATTTCATGTTTTCTATGGTCGCGCCAATACCACGGTCTGTAATGGCGTCGCACATAGGTTTGAGGGTTTCGTAGCTTCCTTTTTTAACCGCATATTTTCCTTGAAAATGAATGATGAGGGCACTTTGCTCGGCTTGTTCATGTGAATGTCCGCACACTTCCATGAGGGTTTCAATCACCCATTCAAATGTGTTCACTTCATCGTTCCATACGATCAGTTGATAAGGAGTAGTGGTATCTACCAATACATCTTCATCTTGTGATTCCCATGGACTGGGGGAGGTGCTATTGACGAGAACATTCATTTTGCAAAAATAGAGATCGCAGCAATAATGAGATGGTAAATTGGATGAATAAAAAAAAGCATCAATTATTTTGTTAAAACTGCTTCGTTTTTGAGGGAAACATCATTATAAGACTAAAAAAATCAGTGTTTTCACCTATAAAAATAAATGAATATATTAACTAGTTTTAATTTTTGAAGTTAAACGTCATTGATCAGTGAATTCACAATAACTAAATTTTTAAAAGGTGAAGCGTTCAATTCTTTTGTCATTAATGTTTGTAACATATTTAGTAGGATTTTCACAGACTGACTATGCTGAAACAAATGAGTTGTCTTTCAATCTGCCAATTTTATATAACAAAACGACTATTACTAATGTATATGGACCCACACGACAAATATCTGGAACCGGAATTAGCTCGGGAATAAATATTTCTTACAAAAAGATTATTTCAAATGGTATATATGTACAGATTGTGTAAGCTTCCCCTTATTTCGGGCCACTTAAAAGTTAAAAATTTAAGTTTTCTGCCAGTTGTTTTTGCTTCTCTCTGAACAGGACAGGTGATGCGTATTTGAGTGTTTTATGAGGCCGATAGTGGTTGTAATCCAAGACCCATTCTTCCACCTTGTTTTTGACCTCATTCAACGTGTTGAACACATACGCATTTAGCAATTCCCGTCTGATAGAGCCATTTAAACGTTCAATATATCCATTCTGCATTGGTTTGCCTGGTTGGATAAATACCAGCATGATTTTATTCTTTTTACACCAGCCATCTAACTGGTGAGATATAAACTCAGGACCATTGTCAACCCTAATCATTTCCGGAAGACCTCTTGTCTCCTTTAAAAACTCTAATACTCGGATTACTCGTAAAGCAGGTAAGGACAGATCTGATTCAATATACAATACCTCTCTATTAAAATCATCAATAATGTTCAACAACCTAAACTTCCTTCCATCCCACAAAGCATCACTCATAAAATCAATACTCCATACCTGATTAATAGCTTCTGGCTGGAATAATGCTTGTTTTACTCTTGCCGGAAGTCTTTTCTTACTTCTCCTCCTAATATTCAACTGCAGCTTTGTATAGACACGATAAACCCTTTTATGATTCCATAGATAACCTTGCAATCTTAACCGGTAATGACATTGCCAAAAACCAATTGCAGGATGCTTCGCAATGATCCTTTCCAATGCTTCAATGACTTCTCTGTCCTCCTTCATACGAGGCTTGTATTGTTCAGTACTTCTGGGCAATCTTACCATTTTACACGCCTGACGATGGCTTACACCATGATCGGTGATCATGTGCTTCACCAAGATGCCCTTCTCGTCAGGGGTTAGAGCTTTTTTGCAACAGCATCCTTTAATGCTTCATGTAATAAACTCAAATTGGCATACATCTTCTTCAAGCGACTATTCTCCTCTTCCAATTCTTTCATCTTCTTCACATCACTTACTTCCATTCCTCCGTAACGTTGCTTCCAATTGTAGAATGTTACATTACTTACTCCTAATTCCCGACAGATATCTTGTACAGATTTACCTGCCTCATGTTCTTTAATCGCTTTGACAATTTGTGTTTCGGTGTACCTAGACTTTTTCATATTTACCATTTAAAGTTAACAGTTTTGCTAACTTTCAAATGGCCGGAGTTTAGGGAAGCTTACAATTGGATTAGGTTATTTTGCACAAAATTTTTCACTTCGAAGACCCTATGAAGATTTAGATTTTGTATCCTTACTGCGTACCACTAGAAAATATAATTATCATTGCTTAGAGCAATTAATAGGACTAGGTTATAAGTCAAGTATTGGGAAAAAATATTTTTTTGATCTATCTGTAAACTATCATCAACTAAAAACATTTAAGCAAAAATATTTTTCTAGAGATGGCCAAAACATTACGGAGACGAAATATCAGTATCAATTTGCGTCAATATTATCAGTAACACCATCATTTCAAAGAACCATATCAGATAAGATTAAAATCTCAACTGGGATAGTTATTCCGGTCATAACTTCTTGGAAAAAAGATATACGTTTTGATGAAAACAGAAACGATACTTATAGCCCATCATTTCACTTAGGTATTCAAATAGGGGTTCATTATCATTTTTAAATTAATGGCATCATGTAAATTTTCTTTGTTTTCTGAGTATGCTTATCAAAAAGAGTTAGATTATTCACAGAGTCATCTTCGAGAGATATCTCTGGAAGATATTTTTAAAAGTAGACCTTGAGAAGAAAAAAATAATCTATTTATAATCTTTATATGAGAATCGAATTAAAATTGATATTATGAAAAACTTTAGAGTCATTGCTTTTATTATTTGTTTTATTGTGTCATGTAAGACTACTAGTCAATACAGCAGTTCTGAAAGACGTCAAATGAAAGAAGCCTATGTGTATTCATTTAAAATAACGTATTTTAAAAAAATGCTGCTATCTGGCTTTAGAAATAGTAATGAAATTAAAAGTGTTCTCAATGAAGATTATAGTAGTTATGGTGAAATAATATTAACAATGGACGATTTTTTATTTATTGATAGTATAGTAGCAATTGATCAAGGGAAATTAATTACAGATTCTGCTAATAGTATTGGTCGGAGAGCAGAAGGTTCGGCTGGTAAAAGGGTTTTTGATTTTGCTCTGAACCGATATGAAAGTAAATGGCTAAACGATGTTGCGAAAAAAAGGTCTAAGTCGTATACCCATGCTGGTATTGCTGCAATAAAATAGATGTGTACTAACTGTTGGAATTTTTTCAGCTTTCCAGAAGTTAACTATTTAGTTAATAATTCAATACGTCTTTTTTGTGGGAGCACACGGGTTCGAACCGCGGACCCTCCCGACTAAGGTCGGGATGCAC
>JACBFI010000003.1 GCA_013391385.1 Sediminibacterium sp. Gen4
TAAAGAACAAAATTAAAAAGATTAATCAAAACTTTGTTTCTTAACACAGAATCTCGGTGGTTTTACCACAGAGGTAAAGGAGTTTGGCGCAGAGTTGCACGGAGGTTATTTGAGGGCGAGTTCTTGATGGCTGGCTTTTCGCGAAGGTATCCATGCGGCGAGGAAGCCGATGGTGGTTACAGTTATGAGTACCAAAAAATAGTCGCCAGGTATCAGTTTAACAGGGTATGCTTTTACAATAAAAGTATCACCTGCCAGTTTAATAGGTTCAAATTTAATTTGTATCCAACAGATAATTGTGGCGAGCAACATACCCAAAGCCGCTCCAAATCCGGCAAGTAATAATCCTTCTGATAAAAAAATAGCTTGAATTCGTTTTTGTGAGGCACCCATCGCTTGCAATACAGCAATGTCTTTTTGTTTTTCCAATACCAACATGGTTAATGCTCCAATCATATTAAATGCAGCCACTACCAATATCAAAGAAAGAATAGCATAGATGACCCATTTCTCCAATTGCATCACTGCATATAAACTCTTATTTTGTTCATACCTGGTTTGCACCAAATATTGCTCTCCTAAAATTGACCGTAATTGTTCTTTGATCTTATCTGCATCACCGGCTACTTTTATCTCAGCAGCACTGTATTCATCCGCTTCCATGTTCAACATATAACGGAAGAAAGCGAGATTGGTAAAAGCATATTTATTATCAAATTCTTGTTGTACTTGAAAAGTACCGCTGGCGGTAATATTGTTAACACTGAGTCCATCCATGGAATTAAAACTGGCTTTCCTGTTAGGTGTATACAACGTGAGTGGATAAATACCTCGTTCTACATCTGCCCCAATCGCATTTTCTATTCCGTAGCCTAATACAATAGACGGTGTTTCCAATGTTCCCAACGCAAACTTTCCTCGCTTGATATGATCAGTAATTTTATTGGTAGCTACATATTGTTCATCCACCCCTTTTACCAATACAATGGACTGGTACGGACCATTTACCAACAATGCTTTTTCTTCTGCTACCAAACTAAAAACAGCGACTCCGGGTGTTGACTTAATTTTTTGTTGCTGCTGCGTGTTGAGTGTGATGATTTTCCCTTTTGCCGGAGCAATCCGAATATCCGTATAAAAATCTGTGTACAGTCCCTTAACCAGCTCTTCAAATCCATTGAATACACTGAGTATGATAATAAGTGCTGCACAACCCACCGTAATAGCCGTTACGCTGATCCATGCAATGACATTGATGGCATTGGTAGATTTTTTCGATCTAAAATAGCGCCAGGCAAAGAGAAAGTTCACGGATGGATAATATGGATTTGGTAAATGACGATGATTTTGAGTGAGTAGTGAATAGTCAGTAGAGAGTATAAATGTCTCTCACTACTGACTACTCACTATTCATTATTCATTCCCTTCCCCCTTCTTCTCCTCACTAATATTCTTGAATATCTCTTCCATTTTGAACACATAATCCAAAGTGTCGTCGAGATAGAAATGAAGAACGGGTATTCGGCGGAGTTGATGTTTCATTTTATCAGCCAATTCTTTCTTGATCTCCCATGCACGACCTTCTATCGTCTTCATGGTGGCTTTTGCATCTTTTACCTGGAACAGACTGAGATAAATTCTGGCTTCCAACAGATCGGGAGTAACTTTAACAGAGGAAATAGATACCATTCCTCCATCGAGCATGGAAAGATTCAGTCTCCTGAAAATATCATTCATTTCCTCTTGAATGGCTCCTGCTACCTGACGCTGACGTTTTCCTTCTTCCATGTTGAACTGTTTGATTGGCTGTAAAATTACTTACTTTGCTGTGTTTTACCGATTTTATCCTGATATGAAGCGTTTTTCAAGAATACTTTTTTACCTAAGGAGTCAGAAGCAGAACATCGTACTGTATTTGATTTTTACCCTATTCTCCATCCTTTTTTCATTGGTTTCATTGGCTATGTTGGCCCCTTTTCTACAATTGCTTTTCAATAAATCAGCATTGATCAATGTTGAGCCGGCATTTGCGTTGACTGCCAACGGTGTGTTAAATTATCTAAAATACTTCATCAGCAAGCTCATTACGGAAAATGGGGAAGTGTATGCTTTAGGAGCTATTTGCGGACTTATTATCGTTTCTGTATTTTTTAAGAATGTTTTTACCTATCTCGCATTTCGAGTTTTAGCTCCCATGCGTAACCATGTAATGACCAAGTTGCGCGCCGACCTTTACAGCAAAATATTAGATCTTCCTATCGGATACTTTACAGAACAAAGAAAAGGCGATATCATCAGTCGCATGAGTAATGACGCCAATGAAGTAGAATGGAGTGTAATGGGTACACTCGAAGCATTGATTCGTGACCCACTCAACATCATCATTATACTTGTCTTTTTGGTTATGCTAAGTCCTGCTCTGTCATTATTCCTGCTGGTGCTGTTACCTCTTACAGGTTTTATCATCGGCAGATTGAGTCGATCATTGAAAAAGCAGTCCACTTCTTCTCAGGAAAAATTAGGCACATTGATGTCGATTCTTGATGAAACACTTGGCGGATTACGTGTGATCAAGGCATTCAATGCCGAGAAAATATTACACAACAAATTCATCAGCAATAACAATACACTGAATCAGATCCGTAATAAGATGAATTTCCGGAAAGACCTGGCTTCACCCATGTCTGAGTTTTTGGGTGTGTTGGTATTGTCTTGTATTCTTTGGTTTGGCGGCAAATTGGTATTGGATGGACAATTCGGGTTAGAACCGGAAAGTTTCATCACTTATATTGTTTTCTTCACCCAGATCATCAATCCGGCGAAATCATTGTCCGGCTCATTTTACAGCGCACAACGTGGTAGTGCTGCTATTCAGCGAATTGAGGAAATTTTAAAAGCGCCTGTCACCGTTACCGATCAACCCAATGCTAAAACCTTGACCGAGTTCAATCATAGCATCGAGTTCAACAATGTTTCTTTTTCATATGAGGATGTGACCATCCTAAAAAATATCAACTTAAAAATTGAAAAAGGGAAAACCATTGCCTTGGTTGGATCATCCGGTGCGGGTAAAAGTACCCTCGCAGATCTCATCCCTCGTTTTCATGATGTAACCAATGGTGAGATTTTAATTGATGGTGTAAACATCAAAGCATACACACTACATTCCATTAGAAGTCAGATGGGTATTGTAACACAAGAGCCCATACTATTCAATGATACCATTGCCAACAATATTGCATTGGGTATCGATCATGCTGATCAAAGACAGATTGAGCAGGCTGCAAAAGTTGCCAATGCCTATGATTTTATTCAGCGAAAAGAAGAAGGCTTTGATACCAATATTGGTGATCGTGGTACCAAACTCAGTGGTGGTGAGCGTCAGCGTGTAACCATTGCACGTGCCGTATTAAAAAATCCGCCGATTTTGATTTTAGATGAAGCAACTTCCTCATTAGATACAGAAAGTGAAAGACTGGTACAAGACGCTATCAATAATATGATGCAACAAAGAACCTCTATAGTCATTGCCCACCGTCTCTCCACCATCCGTAATGCCGATGAGATCATCGTTCTCCAAAAAGGAGAAATAGCAGAAAGAGGTACACATGATGAATTGCTTTTGAGGGGAGGAATTTATAAGAAATTAGTAGAGATGCAGGAAGTGAGATAACCCCCCGGCCCCCTGAAGGGGGCCGGGGGGTTGGTTATTCGGCACTAGGCTTCACCAAACCCAGTTTCGCTTCTAAACTCAACGTAGCATGCGGCACCGCACGTAAGCGGGCTTTATCGATCAACTTACCGGTTACACGGCAGATACCGTAGGTTTTGTTTTCGATGCGCATCAATGCTTTCTCCAGATGATCGATATAAGTGATCTGACGGCTGGCCATTTGGCTGAGCTGTTCTCTTTCCATGCTCATACTACCATCTTCCATGGTCATATAACGAGCATCGTCATTATCACCACCCATTTCATCTTTACGGGTAATCAGACCTTGTAGATAAGTCAGCTCTTTTTTAGCAGCTTCCAGTTTTTTATTGATCAACTCACGGAATTCATTCAGGTCCGCATCGCTGTATTTTACTAATGTTTCGTTGTTTCTCACAGTTTCTACTCTTTTTTCTAATGGTGTATAGCCGGGCTGATATGGAACGCTGCTTTTTGTGCTGGTTTTGGGAACCTTCACTTCTTTCAGTGGTTCAGGCGCTTTTCTAACAGGTTTTACAGGCGGTGCCGGTGGACCTTTAGGCTCTGGTTTCTTCATCGGAGGTAAAGGCGTGGATACAGGCTTTGCAGCAGGTGCTGGAGCTGTGGGCTTTACCGGAGCTTTCGCAGCAGGCTTAGCCGGTACAACTACTTTTTTCACAGGAGCCGGTGCCGGTTTAGGTGCTGGCTTGGCTGCTTTCACAGGTGCTTTAGCAGCCGGCTTAGGAGCAGGTTTAGCAGCAGCCTTTTTTGCAGGTGCTGGTTTTACTGCTGCTTTCTTAGCAGGAGCCGCTTTTTTAGCTGCCGGTTTAGGTGCTGGCTTGGCTGCTTTTTTAGGAGCAGGTTTAGCAGCAGCCTTCTTAGGCGCTGGTTTTGAAGCTGTTTTCTTGGCTGGTGCCGCCTTTGGAGCCGGTTTTTTCGCTGCCTTAGGGGCTGGTTTCTTAGTAGCCATACGCTTTTATCCTTTTTTGTTTACTACCACTTTCAACAGGTTATCATTGACTTCGATCTCGGTACCCTCCGATAATTCAGGTACCCATTCAATGATATCTGCCAAAATTTCGCGGCAAATATAATCGTTATACTTAACAATAGACTCCTTAAGGCCTTTAGCCTCAAGAACGGTCACGAATATACGGTCTGTGAGTTCAAAACCGCTTTCTTTCCGAATATTTTGTATCCGATTGACGAATTCACGGGCATCTCCCTCCTGTTTTAGCTCCTCAGTGAGGGTAATATCCAGGGCTACGGTCAAACTACCCTTTCCTGCCACACTCCATCCCGGAATATCTTCTGCGGCAATCTCCACCTCAGATAATAAAATGGTAATCGTCTCGCCATCCAAATTCAAGTCTATTTGACCCGCTTTCTCAATCGTAGCGATCTCATGCTGACCAAATCCGGTGATCAATGCACCTGCTGCTTTCATTTTTGCACCTAGTTTAGTACCCAGTGCTTTGAAATTAGGCTTAATCTTTTTCTTGATAATACCCTCTGTATCGGTGATGTATTCCATCTCCTTCACATTCACTTCTGCTTTAATCAGGTCTTCGATCAATTCCAACTGATGTTTCATATTGGGATCGAGTACCGGTATCAACACTTTCTGCAAAGGCTGTCTTACTTTGATGTTTACTTTTTTACGCAGTGATAATACCAAGGAACATACATCCTGCGCCAATTGCATTCGCTCTTCCAATACCTCATCAATGGCTGCTTCATTTGCAACAGGGAAATCTGCATGGTGAACAGATGAAACATCAAACCTATTCGTTACAGCATTCAGGTTTCTGAACACCGCATCACTAAAGAACGGAGAAATAGGCGCCATCAATCTTACAATCGTCTCCAAACACGCATACAAAGTTTGGTAAGCACTAATTTTATCGGTTTCATAATCACCCTTCCAAAAACGACGACGACACAAACGCACATACCAGTTACTCAAATGTTCATCTACAAATTCCTCAATAGCTCTTCCCGCAATGGTTGGCTCATAGTCGTCCATCGCTGCGGTTACTTTTTTCACCAAACTATTGAGTGAAGAAAGAATCCAGCGATCAATCTCGGGTCTGTCTGCCAATGCAATCGGCGCTTCTTTGAATGCAAATCCATCTACATTAGCATACAGTACAAAGAATTGATAGGTATTGTATAAAGTGCCAAAAAATTTACGCTGTACTTCCTGAATACCTGCCAGATCAAATTTTAAATTATCCCAAGGTGATGCATTGGTGATCAAATACCAACGTGTTGCATCAGCGCCATATTTCTCAATAGTTTCAAACGGATTCACTACATTACCCAAACGCTTACTCATTTTGTTTCCGTTCTTATCCAACACCAATCCATTACTTACAACGGTTTTGTAAGCCACACTATCAAATAGCATCACACCAATTGCATGCAGGGTATAAAACCAACCACGTGTTTGGTCAACACCTTCTGCGATAAAGTCTGCAGGGAATGATTGTCCCTTATCAACCAATTCTTTGTTTTCAAAAGGATAATGCCATTGTGCATACGGCATCGCACCACTATCAAACCATACGTCGATCAGATCCGATACACGACGCATGGGTTTTCCTGAGACACTCACCAGTACGATATCATCCACATAAGGTTTATGCAGATCAAGGATGCCTTCATGCAAATAGTTCTTGTTGACATCGCCACCTAATACTTCATTGGCTTTACGAATGCCTTCATTCAGTTCTTCGATGGAACCAATACAAACTTCTTCACTACCATCTTCTGTACGCCAAACAGGCAATGGGGTTCCCCAATAGCGACTGCGACTCAAATTCCAGTCTACCATGTTTTCCAGCCAATTACCAAAACGTCCTTCACCGGTACTTTTCGGTTTCCAGTTGATGGTTTTATTCAATTCCACCATTCTGTCTTTTACTGCTGTGGTTTTGATGAACCAAGCATCTAAAGGATAGTAAAGAATGGGTTTATCCGTTCTCCAGCAATGCGGATAACTGTGTTCGTATTTTTCAACTTTGAAAGCACGGTTCTCTTTTTTCAGTTTTACACAGATGTCTACGTTTACATCCACATAATCTTTCTCGTCTTTATAATTCTTCACATAGCGACCACTGAACTCACCCAATCCATCCACAAATTTTCCTTCTCTGTCCACCATGGTGAGAATACCGATATTGTATTTCTGTCCAACCTTATAGTCATCTGCACCAAATGCAGGAGCTGTGTGCACGATACCGGTACCATCTTCAGTCGTTACAAAATCTCCACACAAAACACGGAAAGGTTTAGCACCCGGTGTGATCTCTTCAACTACTGATGGTGAATTGGCTTCGTAAGGAAGCAATTGTTCATAAGTAGCATCTTCAATAGCAGATCCCTTGAACTCAGTGATAACTTTCCAAGGCAATAATTTTACTTCTGCATGGTATCCGGCAAAATCCCCATTTTCACCTTCCGGCTTGAAATACTTACCCAGTAAGGCTTTTGCGAGCACAACAAATACAGGTAAATGGGTATATGGATTGAAAGTTTGAACCAGTACATAATCAATATTCGGCCCCACCGTCAATCCTAAATTCGAAGGCAATGTCCATGGAGTAGTTGTCCATGCCATAAAAAACACCTCATCAGAACCTGCAGCATCAAAAAGAAATTGTGTCTTGTTGCTTTTGATTGCCTTGAACATTGCTACTGCAGATGTATCCTTTACATCCTTATAAGTTCCGGGCTGATTCAATTCATGTGAACTCAATCCTGTTCCTGCCGCCGGAGAGTAAGGTTGTATGGATACACTTTCATACAAGTATCCTTTTTTGTACAACTCACTCAATATCCACCACAGCGATTCAATGTATTTGTTATCGAAAGTGATATAGGGATCATTCAGATCTACCCAGTATCCCATTTTGGTAGTGATATCATCCCAAATGTCTTTGTAACGCATCACTGCCTCACGACATTTCTGGTTGTAATCTTCCACAGAAATTTTCTTGCCGATATCTTCTTTCGTAATACCCAGTTCTTTCTCAACACCCAATTCAACAGGCAATCCATGGGTATCCCATCCGCCTTTACGCTTTACCTGAAAACCTTGCATGGTCTTATAGCGACACACCATATCTTTCAACGTACGAGAAATGACATGGTGAATACCCGGCATACCGTTGGCACTTGGCGGACCCTCATAAAAAACAAAAGGTGTTTTGCCTTCTCTCAGCGCAACACTTTGCTCAAAAGCCTGTCCATCCTTCCATTTGGCCAGTATCTCTTTTTCGATAGCCGGCAGGTTCAATCCTGAAAATTCAGCGTATTTAGCACTCATAGTCTTTCGGTCAGCTTGAAAATTGCCTGTAATCCTTTAACAGGCAGGTTTTAAAGGCTGCGAAGGTATGAAATGTGGGGGAGGAAAAGGGAGGGTGAAAAGTGAAAAGTGAAAAGTCAAAAGTCAAAAGATGGTTACTGACGCAAAAAAAAATCTAATAAAATGATTATCAATAAGTTAAAAGAATGGATATCGTACGAATTCTTGCCCTTTCACTTTTGACTTTTCACTTTTGACTTTTGAATTCATTACTCCTCATTCTCTTATACACCCGAATCGCACTCATGAGCAGCAGCACAAATAAGATCAGCCCAACCAGCCCCCATATAAAACTGAGGCTTTGTTTTACTACCACCAGCATGACGATAGAGATAAGGAAAATAGTGGCTACTTCATTCCAAATACGGAGTTGATTAGAAGAATATCGATAAATGCCTGCGATCTCCTGCTTAAAAATACGATGCAGAGAAAAATGATAGACATACAAAAACAAAACAAAAATGAGTTTTACCAATAACCATCTTCCGGATGCATCAAAAACAACTTTATCCCAATTGCCATGAAATAAAACTGACAATCCAAAAATCAAAGTAAGAATCGCAGATGGCCAGGTGATCCCATACCATAAGCGTTTCATCATAATTGAAAACTGTTCACGCAACACTTTACATTCCATCTCATTTTTATCTCCGGCCTCAGTGGCATAAATAAAAAGTCTAGGCATATAAAACAACCCCGCAAACCAGGTAACGATGAATATGATGTGTAGTGATTTGAGGTATTCGTACAAGAATTTGAAAATTTGAGAATTTGAAAATTTGAAAATGAAGATGCTCATTTTCAGTTACCAATATTTCATGTAATCTGTAAAGTTATAGTTCAATTTGATTGAAAGACTGTAAAATCATTCATTAAACCTTAGAACAACTCAATTTTCAAATTTTCAAATTGGAAAATTTTCAAATTAATATCATCTCCTCCTTCCCACTCCTAATCTCCTCCATCCATTTTTCAATAGTGGCAGTCCACGCGGGGTGGACGTTGAGACAGGGGATTAGTGTAAATGATTCGCCTCCTGCATGGAGGAAGGTTTCTTTTCCTTCCTCTCCTATTTCTTCGATGGTTTCTAAGCAATCGCTGATGAATGCCGGACAAGCTACCAATAATTTCTTAATTCCCTCTCCCGGCATAGCTTCCAAACGCTTATCTGTAAAGGGTTGTAGCCAACCGCTACCCAATCTGGATTGAAATGAGAGACTGTATTTCTCTTTAGGGATACCTAATTTCTCTGCTACCAATTTAGTGGTCACCACCAATTGATGGCGATAACATTCTTTATGTGCCGGAGAAGCCACTTCACAACAGTTCTCTACTTTCAAACAATGACAACCAGTGACATCACTCTTGCGGATATGTCTTTGTGGTACGCCATGGTAGCTGAATAAAATATGGTCGTAAGCTTGTTCTGTATAAGGTTTGATAGATTCGGCCAATGCACTGATATAGGCTTCATCATCATAAAACGGTTTGATAACACTTAACTTAAATGAGTAATTATATTGTTTATGTTGCTCTTTTGCATATTCAACTGCGGTTTCATAACTACTCATTGCATAGTGCGGATACAAGGGTAACAAAACCACTTCTTCCAAAGAAGGATGTTTTTTCAATAAAGCATCATAGGCTTCTTTAGGAGATGGCGTACCATAGCGCATAGCAATCTCGATGGGTTCTTCAATATCCTGCTGTAGTGCTTCTTGTAATTGTTTGGTGAGTACAATCAATGGAGAACCTTCATCGGTCCAAATACTTCTGTACGCTTCTGCAGACTTAGGCGCACGAAATGGAACGATGATACCACGAACGAGCAACGCCCTTACGATATATGGGATATCGATTACACGACCATCCATTAAAAACTGATTCAGGTATCTTCTGACATCTTTTACTTCTGTTGAATCAGGTGAGCCAAGATTCATTAATAAGAGTGCACGTTTCGCATTCGTTGCCATAATCACATTTGAATTTGCAAAGTTAGACTAACAAATCGCTTGGTTAAAAGTTCTGAAGGATTTGTTTGCAGAAAAGAACGAAACAAAAACAGAAAGAGTTTGCTCTCAGCAGCTAAAATGACCGCTTATCAGAAATCTGACAGAGAAATGACAATGTAATGACGTTTGTCATGTTTTAAAAGAAACCATGCAGGATACCTTTGCGTACTTATTTGAGCGAGACTTAAAGGATCGTGGCAGTTTATGGAGACAGGACAATTTTTCATAGCAGGAATCAACTACAAAAAGACCGATGCGGCTGTTCGTGGTAATTATGCCATTAATCCTGAACAATATGCCATCATTTTACAGCATGCGAAAGCAAGGGGTGTAAAAGAGTTATTTGTGCTCAGCACCTGTAACCGTACCGAGATTTATGGTATTGCGCCCGATGCAGCAACACTGGTTGACCTTCTTTGCAGTGTTACTTTAGGTAGCAAATCTGATTTTGTTCAACGTTGCTACATCAAACAAGACGAAGAAGCTTTACAACATATTTTTTCCGTTGGTGCCGGATTGGATTCTCAGATCCTGGGCGATTATGAGATTGTGGGTCAGATGAAACTGGCAGTTAAGTTTGCAAAAGAAAAGGGAATGATCGGTTCTTTTATGGAACGTTTGTTCAATACTGTATTACAATCTTCCAAGCAAATCAAAAATGAAACCGCATTAAGTGGTGGTACCATATCTGTTTCCTTTGCCGCCATACAATTTATCCGCCAGCAGTTAGCAGATACCAGTGATAAAAAGATTGTATTACTGGGTACCGGAAAAATTGGACGTAATACTTGCAAGAATCTGGTTGATTACCTAGATACTAAAAATATCACCCTCATCAACAGAACAGCAGAAAAAGCACAAGAACTGGCAGCGAGTTTGCAGCTACAAAGTGCTGACTGGAATGAGTTGGAACAGGAGATCAACAGTGCGGATATTATTATCGTTGCTACCAATGCTGAACAGCCGGTAGTAACCACCAAAAATTTACAATTCGGTCATAAAAAGATACTGATCGACCTTTCTATTCCTCATAATATTGATCCTTCATTGGCACAGCAAGACAATATAGTACTTGCCAATGTGGATGATCTGTCTAAGATCAACGACCAAACCTTACAGAAAAGAAAAGCAGAAGTACCAAAAGCCATGAATATCATTCGTCAACACATGAATGAGTTTATGATTTGGAATCATCAGCGCCGCCATGTTCCTATTTTAAAGGCGGTGAAGCAAAAATTACATGATATGCATTCCTGTGGATTGTTTTTAACTTCACAGAGAGCATCAGAAGATATCAATACAGAAGCCATTCAGAAAGTGGTGAACAATGTAGCCGTTAAGATGCGTAACAGACATCAGCCCGGTTGTTATTACATTGAAGCCATCAACGACTTCATGACGAGCAGTCATTAAACCTAGATATGACCAAGGTAGTACGAATAGGAACACGCGACAGTCAGCTCGCCGTGTGGCAAGCCACATGGGTGCAAGAGCTCCTGAAAGAAAAAGGAGTAGCTACTGAGCTTGTGTATATTAAAAGCGAAGGAGATATTGATCTTGTAACACCACTCTACGAAATTGGTGTTCAAGGTATTTTCACGAAAACGCTGGATGCTGCCTTACTGAGTAACAAAATAGATATTGCCGTTCACTCCATGAAAGATGTGCCAACGCAACTCGCCAAAGGCATACGAGAAGCTGCAGTACTGAAACGTGCATCTCATAAAGATATTTTGGTTTATAAAGATGATCATGTACCTCAAGCATTGGGATATGTCAATGGTGAATGGTCAACAAATCATGGGCCATGGACCATGGACCATGGACTATTTGCTACCAGCAGCGTTCGCCGCAAAGCACAATGGCTCAATCGTTATCCTGATCATCAATTTGATAATCTGCGCGGTAATGTGAATACGCGATTACGTAAACTGGAAGAAAGTAATTGGCAGGGTGCCATTTTTGCTGCAGCCGGATTGGAAAGAATCAATCTTCGTCCGGAAAAAGCAATTGATCTCGACTGGATGTTACCTGCTCCTGCACAAGGGGCTGTAATGGTAGTGTGTAGAGAAGGAGAGACGGAAATTTTCAATAGCTGTCAACAACTCCATCATAACGAAACAGCGATCTGTGCCCATGCAGAAAGAAATTTTTTACGTCAATTGATGGGTGGTTGTGCTACACCTATTTCAGCTTTGGCGCAAATACAAGGTGATGAAATTTTCTTTAAGGGAAATGTGGTGTCACTAGATGGTAGAGAGAAAGTTGATATCAGCACAACTGTATCTGTTTCCATAGGTGCAGAGATAGGTACCGAGGCGGGACAAGAAATTTTAGCGATGGGTGCCGCAGAGATCATTCAAGCCATTAGAAATGCAGGGAAATAAGATCCACATATTATCTACCAGACCTGTAAAAAATACGTTGATACAGGAAGCTGCTGAAAACAATATTCAGTTGGATATTATTCCATTGATTGATACAGAGCCTGTACAGGATATTGATACACAGCAAGAGGTAGAACAGATCGCTTTACAATATGCTACAGTTGTTTTCACCAGTATGAATGCTGTTGAAAGTGTAATCACCATGTTAGATCAGCAAGTACCCGAATGGAATATTTACTGCATGGGGAATACAACACAAGAACTGATTAGCAATTATTTTGGAGAACAGGCTATTAAGGGCACCGGTAATAACGCATTGGAACTCGCTGAACATATTTTAGACGACAATGAAGAATTGGATGAAATATTTTTCTTCTGCGGAGACCAGCGAAGAGATGAATTACCCGCCAGACTTACAGAAGCAGGCATACAAGTAGAAGAAATAGTGGTGTATAAAACCATTCCACTATACCAAAAAATAGATACTGCTTACAATGGCATTTTGTTCTTTAGTCCAAGTGCCGTTGAAAGTTTTTTCCATAAAAACAAAGTAACTGATTCAACTGTATTCTTTGCTATTGGAAATACCACAGAAGCAGCAATTAAGAAACATACAAATAATTCAATCATCACAGCTCATTCACCGGGAAAAGAAGAACTGGTGAGGAAAGCGATTTATTACTTTGGTGAAAGGTGAAAAGTGAAAGGTGAAATAAAGATCACATCTTCCTCACCTTTCACTTTTCACTTTTCACTTTTCACTAAATAATCTATGCTAAAAAACGACCTACTCCTCAGAACCCTTCGTGGTGAAACAACTGAAAGAACGCCTGTATGGATGATGCGTCAAGCCGGACGATACCTTCCTGAGTACATGGTATTGCGTGAGAAATACGGATTCTTTGAACGTTGTCAAACCCCTGAACTGGCTTGTGAGATCACTTTACAACCGATAGATATTGTGGGTGTGGATGCTGCTATTTTATTCTCAGATATTCTGGTAGTACCACAAGCCATGGGTCTGGAAGTACAATTGATCGAAAGCAAAGGTCCTGTACTTCCTGATCCGATCAAAACCATTAAAGACATGGATCGTGTTCGTGTACCTGATGTTCATGAAACATTGGGTTATGTGATGGATGCTATAAAACTCATCAAACAAGAACTCAACGGAAGAGTGCCATTGATCGGTTTTGCGGGTGCGCCTTGGACTTTATTATGTTATATGGTACAGGGTAAAGGTTCTAAAACTTTTGATGAAGCAAAAGCATTCTGCTATACACAACCTGAACTGGCACATCAGTTGTTGCAAATGATCACAGATACTACCATTGCTTACTTGAAAGCGCAAGTAAAAGCAGGTGCCGACACCGTTCAAATCTTTGACAGCTGGGGTGGATTATTGAGTCCGCATGATTTTGAGAACCTCTCATTACAATACATGCGTCAGATCGTAGCTGCATTGAAAGATGAAGTACCCACCATCGTTTTTGCAAAAGGTGCATGGCATAGTTTAGATAGCATGGCCGCTACAGGCGCTCATGGTTTGGGAATCGATTGGTGTATCAAGCCGGAACTGGCTCGTCAGTTTGCAGGTAACCATGTAACACTCCAAGGAAACTTTGATCCTGCAAAACTATTATCACCGATTCCTGTGATTCAAAAAGAAGTAAAAGACATGTTGCGTGCATTTGGTCCGGGCAGACATATCGCCAATCTCGGACATGGCATCCTCCCCAATGTTCCTGTTGATCATGCAAGAGCGTTTGTGGATGCAGTAAAAGAATTTCGACACACATAAAAGTCAAAGGTGAAAGGTGAAAAGTGAAAGGATATTGTATTCCATTTTACTTTTCACCTTTCACCTCAATATACCCTTATGATAAAAGACCAATGGATTTCCTTTATTCATCAGCTGCAAGATGATATCTGTGCTGCTTTGGAGAAAGTAGATGGGAAAGCTACATTTCAAGAAGACAAATGGGATCGCGCTGAAGGCGGTGGTGGACGTACACGTGTGATTGGCAATGGCGCAGTGTTGGAGAAAGGCGGCGTGAATACTTCTGTTGTTTTTGGTCCGGTTACGGATATGATGCGTACACAATTAAAGATCAATGGACATAGCTGGTTTGCATGTGGATTGAGTTTGGTGATTCATCCGTATAATCCATTTGTGCCCACTGTACATTGTAATTATCGCATGTTTGAATTGTATGATGAACAGGGAGAAGTGATAGACAGATGGTTTGGTGGTGGTACGGATCTCACCCCTTATTATTTGTTTGAAGAAGATGCCATTCACTTTCATCAAACCTATAAAAATGCTTGCGATCAATTTGATCCTTCATTTTACCCCACATTCAAAAAAGAATGTGATGAGTATTTTGTGAACTGGCATCGCAATAAAGAAAGAAGAGGCATTGGTGGAATTTTTTATGACTACCAGCGTCCGGATGAAAATAAAGATGTGCAATTCTGGATGGCATTTGCAAAAGCTTGTGGTTATGCATTCATAGATAGTTATATTCCTATTGTAGAGAAAAGAAAAGAAACTGAGTTTACACCGGAAAACAAATATTGGCAGGAAATACGCAGAGGAAGATATACTGAATTTAATCTGGTACATGATCGTGGAACTATCTTTGGACTCAAAACAAATGGCAGAATTGAAAGCATCTTGATGAGTCTACCGCCAACGGTAAGATTTGATTATAATCATCAACCGGTTGAAGGCTCAAAGGAATGGGAATTGTGGCAGGCTTGTTTGTACCCGAAGGAATGGATTTAAGTTTGATTTTTTGATCTTTGATTTCTTGATTTTTTTCATAGCAAACGCTCCGCATCGTTCGTACTGCTCAATTGTAATTTCGTAGGATGAATCGGAAAACTTTACAAGATAGAACAAAACAGTTCAATATCGATGTTGTATTATTTTGTGATTGTCTGCCTAAAACACCTGCCGGCTTTGAGATTGCCAAACAATTGATTCGTTCTTCAGGATCGGTAGGAGCAAATTATCGTGCAACCAGCAGATCAAAATCACAAGCTGATTTTGCACATAAATTAAAAATTGTTCTGGAAGAAATCGACGAGTCACATTATTGGTTAGAAATCATTAAAGCAACAAAACTTAGTACCAGTAGTATCATTGATCAATTAATCTCAGAAGCAAATGAACTAACAGCTATTTTCACTGCCGCGAATAAAACGTTTGATTTAAAAATAAAGCTGAGTAAATAATAAATCAAGAAATCAAAGATCAAAAAATCAAAGATCCATGTATCTCCAAAGACGCAACCGCATCCTCCGCCAATCACCTGCTATTCGTGCAATGGTGGCTGAGACGATATTGAAACCTGCTGATTTTATTGCTCCTTTGTTTATTGATGAGGGAGAAAATGTGAAGACTGAAATTGCTTCTATGCCCGGGTATTACAGGATGTCCTTAGACCTAACTGTGAAAGAGGTAAAGGTATTATGGGAAATGGGAATTCGTTGTGTACTGCTTTTTATTAAATGCAAAGACGAACTCAAAGACAATACCGGTAAAGAAGCATGGAATAAAAACGGATTGATGCAGCAAAGTATTAAAGCCATCAAAAATGCCGTTCCTGAAATAATGGTGATGACAGATGTCGCTTTAGATCCTTTTTCATCTTACGGACACGATGGTATCGTAAAAAATGGTGAAATCGTGAATGATGAAACAGTAGAAGCATTGGTAAAAATGAGTGTTAGTCATGCAGAAGCAGGTTGCGATTTTGTGGCACCCAGTGATATGATGGATGGAAGAATTAGCGCCATAAGAAATGGTTTGGAAGAAAATGGATTCACGAAAGTGGGTATCATGAGTTATAGTGCTAAATATGCATCCTGTTTCTATGGTCCATTCAGAGATGCGCTGGATAGTGCTCCCGGATTTGGTGACAAAAAAACTTACCAAATGGATTTCGCCAATCGAACAGAAGCCATCAAAGAAACGTTGATGGATGTGGAAGAAGGTGCTGACATCGTGATGGTAAAACCCGCCATGGCCTATCTGGATATCATTCGCGAAGTGAAGAATGCAGTCGAAGTTCCGGTAAGTGCTTATCAGGTAAGTGGCGAATACGCAATGATCAAAGCAGCTGCTAAAATGGGCTGGTTGAATGAAGAAAAAGCGATCATTGAGAGCCTGACTTCCATTAAACGTGCAGGTGCTGATATGATAGCCACCTATTTTGCGAAAGATGCAATCAGACTGATTAATCAATGATTAGTTGCCACTGAATACACAGAGAAGCACTGAAAGATTCTGTGCATTTCTGTGCATCCAGTGGCAATATATTAACAATAAATATAACTATGTACAATAAAAGTATCTCTCTCTTCCAACGCGCACAACAATCGATCCCGGGTGGTGTAAATTCTCCTGTACGTGCTTTTAAAAGTGTCGGCGGAACGCCCATCTTTATTGAAAAAGCTAAAGGTGCTTATCTCTATGATGCTGATGGCAATCGTTACATTGATTATATCGCTTCCTGGGGACCTATGATTTTAGGACATGCATACGATCCGGTGGTGAAAGCCATTCAGGAAAAAGCGGTATTGTCTACCTCATACGGCGCACCTACGGAACTGGAAATTGAAATGGCAGAACTCATCAAAAGCATGGCACCCAATGTTGACCTGATCAGAATGGTGAGCAGTGGAACAGAAGCTTGTATGAGTGCTTTACGATTGGCAAGAGGATATACCGGTAGAAATAAATTCATCAAATTCGAAGGCTGTTATCATGGTCATGCTGATGCATTTCTTGTGAAAGCAGGTAGCGGATTGGCCACTTTTGATATTCAAACAGTTCCCGGAATCACTGGCGGTATATCTAATGACACATTGACCTGTGCTTATAACGATCTTGAAGCTGTTCAACAATTAGTAGCAACTCATAAAAATGAAATCGCTGCCATCATCGTTGAGCCCGTTGCAGGAAATATGGGCTGTATCTTACCTGCTCCCGGATTCCTCGAAGGCATCAGGGCTATTTGTGATGCAGAAGGTATTGTTTTCATTTTTGATGAAGTGATGACCGGTTTCCGTTTAGCACAAGGGGGTGCACAACAGGTGTTGAATGTAGATGCAGACCTTATTACTTATGGGAAAGTGATCGGCGCGGGAATGCCTGTTGGTGCTTTTGGTGGCAAACGTGCCATCATGGAAAAAATCGCTCCACTTGGAAATGTATACCAGGCAGGCACGCTAAGTGGTAATCCAATTGCTATGATCGCGGGTTATACTTTATTAAGTGAGTTAAAAAATAATCCTTCTCTCTATCAAGAATTGAATGACAAGACAGCTTATCTACATGAGGGGCTGAACAAAGTGCTCACTGAAAGTGGAACTCCATTTGTGATTAACAGATTCGGATCAATGATCAGTATCCATTTCAGCGAAAAGCCGGTTACTGATTTTGCATCTGCATCCACTGCCAATAACGCATTGTTCAACAAATACTTTCATGCCATGCTGAAAAAAGGTATCTACTTACCTCCTTCCGCATTTGAAAGCTGGTTCCTAAACAATGCACTCTCATACGCAGACCTAGACGCCACCATACAAGCCACAAAAGAAAGCCTCTCAGAAATATTGTAAAAAAAGGGGTTCCGATTAAACCGGAACCCCTTTCAGTGTATCTCAGTGCCTTCTCCAAAGGAGTCCTGTGGACTGTGGCAATACATCTATCTAAACAATTCCGACTGATTCCCCATCGAAGGACGATCTTTTCCTAAGTGTTGGTATGCCTTTAATGTAACCTCTCTTCCCCGCGGTGTACGTTGTAAAAAGCCCTCCTGTATCAAAAAAGGTTCATATACTTCTTCCAATGTGCCCGCTTCTTCTCCCACTGCAGTCGCAATGGTAGTAAGTCCAACAGGCCCACCTTTAAACTTATCAATGATAGCTGATAGAATACGGTTATCCATTTCATCCAATCCATGTTCATCCACGTTCAATGCCTTTAATGCATGTTGTGTGATGCCTAAATCAATTTTACCATCATTTAACACTTGTGCAAAATCTCGTACGCGACGTAACAAACCATTAGCGATTCGAGGCGTACCCCTACTTCTCCTCGCAATTTCAAAAGCAGCATCTGAAAGAATACCCGTATTTAAAATTGCTGCACTTCTTTCAATGATCTTTTTCAGCGTTTCAGCATGATAATATTCTAATCTTGACTTGATACCGAAACGTGATAATAAAGGTGCCGTCAACAATCCACTTCTTGTCGTTGCACCAACTAGTGTAAACGGATTCAAATTTATTTGCACACTTCTGGCATTCGGACCGGAATCGATCATAATATCAATCCTGAAGTCTTCCATAGCTGCATACAAATATTCCTCTACTACTGTGCTCAATCGATGGATCTCATCAATAAATAATACATCATTGGGTTGCAGGTTGGTGAGCAATCCTGCCAGATCACCCGGTTTCTCAATCACCGGTCCTGAAGTTTCTTTGATATTCACGCCCAATTCATTCGCAACAATTCTACTTAGTGTAGTCTTACCCAATCCCGGTGGACCATGAAACAAAATATGATCCAATGCCTCACCTCTCAACTTAGCGGCTTTGATAAAAATGACCAGATTCTCGATCAATTGTGGCTGTCCGGAAAAATCATTGATCTCTGCCGGACGAATAGCATTCTCAAACTCCTTTTCAGCAGCACTCAGGTTCATCGGATCTCTGTTCAAGTTGGGGTTGGACATGGAGTAAAGGTAGTAAATTGTGGGATAGTCAAGGGTGAATGGTCAATTGTCAATTGTGAATATAGTTTGTGACTTTTTATTTTATGCTTAACGCATTATTCACAATTCACAATTCACAATTGACTATTCCCCAGCTTTACTCAGCTTTAAAAAAACACCCCATGCAACAAAAAACCGCACTCATTCTTGGCGCTAGTGGATTAACTGGGAAACATTTGTTAGAATTGTTGTTAGAGGATCCGTTGTATCGGCAAGTAACCGTATATGTTCGCAAGCCGGTGCATATCAGTCATCCTAAATTGGTGCAGCAAATTGTTGATTTTGAAAAATTGAATACTGCGATAGATGCAACAGATGTTTTTTGTTGTTTAGGCACTACCATTAAAAAAGCCGGATCACAAGATGCATTCAGGCAAGTGGATCTCGTCTATCCACAAAAAGTGGCCGTATTACAATTGGCTGCAGGCTCGCAAAAATTTTTAGTGATCAGCGCCGTGGGTGCTGATGCAAATTCATCTATTTTTTATAGCAGAACCAAAGGGCAACTAGAAAAAGCATTGACAGCACTTGGATATCCATGCCTTTGCATTTTCAGACCTTCTTTTATCATGGGTGATAGGGCTGAGAGAAGAGTGGGAGAAAAGATTGGCATTTTCATAGCGAAACTGATAAGCCCTCTTTTGATTGGACCATTCAAAAAATACCAACCTGTTTCCGCATTGGCATTAGCAGCGTCTATGCAACATGCAGCACATCATCATACAGAAGGTCTTCACCATATTTCTTCGGATGAGATAAAGAAATTTGAATACTAGGGTATAGTGAAAAAAATATATTTGCATATACAAATATTTAAGCTAACTTTGTTTTTTAATGAAAACAACCGATAGCCAATATTATCAATGTCTTTACTTTACTTCCAATGCATTGGCAAGAAAAGTGGAGAAGTTAGCCATCGAAAGCTGGAAACAGGTTGAGCTTTCCCCCAGCCATGGCTATGTATTGATGGCTGTCTTGGAAGAACCTGGTATGCAGCCTAGCAGATTATCGGATGAGATGCAGCTTACCCCCAGTACTATTACCCGTTTGTTGGAAAAACTTGAAGAAAAAAAACTGGTTATAAGGATAACTGAAGGAAAAATCACGAATGTATACCCTACACCTAAAGCAAAAGAATTATTACCACAACTAAAAAAATGTGTGAATGATTTTTATAAGCGCTACGCTTCGATAATAGGACATAAAGAAAGCCTACAGCTTGTTAAAACCCTAGGAGCCATAGCCGATCAACTTTAATTTTTTTTATTTAGATAATTGTATATACAAATATTAAATCACATATTAAATCACAAAACATGAATTATGTTATTACAGGTGGGGCAGGCAATATCTCAAAGCCATTAAGCCTTTCACTTTTACAGAAAGGTCATCAGGTTACCGTTATCGGTCGTAGTAAAGCTAACCTTCAGGAACTTATTGACGCAGGCGCTAAAACTGCCATAGGTTCTGTTGACGATGTAGATTTTTTAACTCAAAGTTTCACTGGTGCAGATGCAGTGTACGCAATGGTACCACCCAATTTCGGTGTGGCTGACTGGAAAGCATATATTGGTACTGTTGGGGAGAATTATGCCAGAGCTATTGCTGCAAGTGCTGTAAAGCAGGTAGTATTTCTGAGTAGTGTTGGCGCAGACCTATCAGATGGTTGTGGTCCGGTAACGGGTTTGTACCGTGCTGAACAGGCTTTGCAAAAACTAAAAGAAGTAAACATTGTGTACCTCCGTCCTCCCTATTTCTACAACAATCTTTTCGCCAATATCGGACTGATCAAAAATATGGGAATCATGGGTAGTAATTTCAGCTCCCCTGCCGGGAAATTCCCCATCGTAGCACCCATTGATATTGCTGAAGTTGCTGCAAGTTATTTGCTCAATCCCAACTTTCAAGGTCATCAGGTTCATTATCTTTCAAGTGATGAAACCTCAACAGATGAAATCGCAGCGGCCATTGGTAAAGCCATTGGCAAACCTGATTTGAAATGGGTTCAGTTTTCAGATGAACAAACACTCAATGGTATGTTACAAGCGGGTCTGCCCGAAGAAATAGCTAAAAATTATACAGAGATGGGAGCCGCTATACAAAGCGGTAAAATGCAGGCTCATTATTTTGACAATAGACCTACACAACTTGGAAAGATAAAGCTTGCAGATTTTGCAGCTCAGTTTGCAGCTGTTTATACAAACAGCTAATTCATTCAGTATTTCTGTGTTCTCATTGGCATTTATTTTTTGCCATTGAGAACCCAGAAACACTAAATATTTACACTCCAAAAGTGTACTGTAATATACCGCCGGGATCAGGGCAATTGGCAAGGTATTTTTCTCTCTCACTGAATTTACAGACACCCGGATAGTCGCCCTTCATACCCTGCATATCTTTGATCAACTGAAAATGAAGATGTGGCGGCCAATGTCCGTTTTCATGCGGTTCACCGAAATGAGCAAAAGCTTCTCCTTTATGGATTGCCTTTCCCTCATACAATTCATCCAGGTCATCAAAGGATAGATGTCCGTACAAAGTGTGTAACACTTCTCCTTCCCATTCATGTTGTAAAATAATCACCGCGCCATAATCTCCATAGGTTTCATGAAAACCAAAACTATGAACTACCCCATTCAAAGGTGCAAATACGGGTGTTCCTGCATGTCCCCAGATATCTGTTCCCAAATGCAAACGACGTGGTTCTTCTGCATCATCAAATACCCGGCTCCTGCTGTACACTGTTCTATTTTCATCATATCCACCAATAGCATAACGGGCACCGGAATCCATGAGGCATTGATCAATATAAGTTGAGAATAGATCAATATCATTTACCAAAGCTTCTGTAACGGCTTTATTATTGGCGGTTAAATCCAATGGTAGTAATTGATCAACACCTATTTCAAAGGGAACAACAGGATAAAACATGAATAATTGGGTTTTTACAAAGTTTCATAGAATTACTTGTAAAAAAGTGTATTTGCCTTTTTGATGACTGACCAGTTCCATAAAATAAGATATCACTATTTAACTATTGTCAACCTAAAGGCTCTTGAAGTGATAAGTATTTGAGAATAAAGCACAATCATTAAAAAGAATTATTTGATTTTTTGATAAAAAAGATTAATATAGCCCAAAGTGGCTAATAAAGAAGAGTTTACAAGAACCGGAAGTGTTATCGGTAACGATTTAGTAATGGTGCTTACTGCACTCGCCTTCATTTGATTACCTTGTAAATCAATACTGCAAATATAAAAAAATAAAGGGTAAAGTACATTGGTGCTTTATCCTTTTTTATTCTCCCTATATGAAAAATCATCAAAAAAATCCCCACAGTTGGGGGAACCTGTGAGTTTTGTTTTAAAATATTTTCCAAATTTTGACATATCCACAATAGATGCAGTTCCGAAACGAATAGTCCCAATATCTAAACATCTAAACTATGGAAATCGTGTTGAGCAAAATATTATCGGAAATTCAGCATCAAGAAGACAAGCTGTCTTCTCAAATGATGCAAACTGCGGATGAGGCTTACCAAATGACCTTATTCCTGAAGGAAATGCTGTTTACCATAAAGATGAAAGTCTTACAGACCGGATTTAAGAACGAACAGCAGGAAATCCATTTTTTCAAGAACATCAAACCGCAGATTTTAGGAAAACTGATTTATTACAATAAAGTATTCCGCATTGAAACTACCTGCCCAGTAAGTACCGGGAGGATACATCAAAGCTATTTTGAAAACCAACTAAAAATCCTCAAATGCGAATACAGGGAAAGTATATCCTGTGAGGATTTTTACAGGTACTACCGTGCAGGAAGAACCGACCGTGACCACACTTATTTCAGGCTCGGAAAAATTAATTACCACGATGGTTTAAAGAGTGCCGTATTTGAAATTGACCTTAGCTTTTCTACCTATTACGATAACAAAGTTGCACATATTATAGCCAATGAATTACTTTATACTTATTTGCTTACCAAAATAAACCCTGAAAAAAATCCCGATACGATTTTAATAAACGGAGATGCCAACAAAGACATTTCGTGGACTAATTCACAAAATGCGCTTATCGAATTGATTTACGCCCTGTATGCTTCAAACTCTATTGCATACGGTAAAATAAGTATCAGAAAATTAGCATTGATTTTTCAAATCTTATTCCGAACACCCTTGAACGACATACATCATTCTTTCCACCGGATGAAAACAAGGGCTGGCTCTCGAACGGCGTTTTTAGACCAGCTCAAAATTTCCCTCGAAGAATATATGGATAAAGACCTTTAGCAATATCAGCACAGGTTTTCAAAGCAGTACACAAAATGTACTGCTTTTTCTTTGCCCATATACGCCAATTGGCAGATGTTGGCAAAAGGCTACTATAAAATAACCGAAACACACTGAAACCCTTATTAAACAAGGGTTTTGCTCATTGCAAAAAATTTCCAAAAAAGTGCCAAACCAATGGGTACGCATTGGCAGACAAACACTGCCACACTTCTGAATTTTGTCCTGCGAATATTAAACAACAGTGCTATGAACATTATAACAGTTGACGAAGAAGTGTGGAAGCACCTCAACGAACGGTTGAAGGCCATTAGCGAATATATCCTCAAACTGGAAGATACAAGCTACGATAGCTTATGGCTCAACAACCACGAAGTCTGCCAGTATCTCCACATCAGCGAAAAAACATTGTGGCGTATGCGTACCAACGGGCAGATTGCTTTTTCAAAAATGTACGGGCAGTATTACTATACAATTGGTGCGATTAAGGAAATGCTCAACTCTAACGCCGTGCAAACGACCGATGAATATGTAGAGCAGCTTATGGCTAAAGGCAAAAGCTATATCGAGAAAGGCAGAAAGCTGAAATCAGGTAATCATTAAAAGCGTACCCGTATGAATATCGACAAAATGGAATTTGTGGCGTGGATGGAACGCATAATGGACAGGCTTGACATCCTCGGCAACCACATAGATGATTTACAAAAGAAGCGCAACAGCATAGACGGCGAAGAATTACTGGATAATCAGGATTTATTGCAAATGCTGAAAATCAGTAACCGTTCCCTGCAACGGTATCGCTCCATAGGCAAGCTCCCTTATTATACTATTAGCGGTAAACTGTATTACAAACTGTCCGATGTGCATCAGTTCATCAGGGAAAGTTTTAACCCGCCTTTGCCCAAACTGGATGCCAATAAGTGACAAACACTGCCTTTGAGTGCCACATAAAGCAAATCAGTGAAGGCTTCCTTTACATTCGACCGTAAAATTCTAAAATTTTCAGACTATGAGCGAAGAAACAACAAATAAACAGGAAATGCCCGAACAGCTTTCGGACATATTACTCGTACTGGATAAAGAGAAAATGAAAATCCAGGCGGTAAAGAGTATCGACGAAAACGGGAAAATGGAAACCGTTGACCCCACCAAGAAGAACCAAAACCAGTTTATGCGTGTGGACAAAAGCGGCGATTTCTTTTCCAACTTCTTTTCCAATTTTTTCAGCCAGTTAAAGAACCCGACAAACTTTACTTTCTTCAAAGTGCCTGCCCCGGTTGCTGCTGAAAAAGCGGAAGAACTGCAAAAGCACGTAGATAAGCCCACTCCACAGGGCGAAAAAGTGCTGAAAGAACACGAAGTGAAAGCAGAACCCCAACCGGATAAAAAACAAGAAAATCAAAATAATATGGCAACAGCACAAACAACAACGGAAACAAGCGAATACCGCTACAAGCCGGAGCAGATTGATTGGGACACAATGAAAAACCTCGGATTAAGCAAAGAGTATCTTGAAAAAAGAAACCTGCTCGACCCTTTGTTACGAGGTTATAAAACCAATGAACTTTTACCGATAGGTATTAACCTCGGTGGTTCTATCCTCCGCACAGATGCCCGCTTGTCTTTGCAGCAAGCGGAAGACGGCAATGTTATCGTGGCAATACACGGTATCAAAAGAGAACCTAACCTGCACTTTGAGTTTTTCGGTCATAAGTTTACGGACGAAGACAAGAAAAACCTGCTTGAAACGGGCAATATGGGGCGTGTGGTTAATTTGGTAAATTCCAAAACAGGTGAACTGATGCCGTCCATTATCAGCATTGACAGACTGACCAATGATGTGATTGCACTACGCACAGAGTTTATCAAAATTCCCGATGAAATTAAGGGTGTAAAGCTGAATGAAGAACAAAAGCAAACGCTGATGGAGGGCAAACCCCTCTATTTAGAGGGTATGATTTCCTCTAAAGGAACGGAGTTCTCGGCAACGGTACAATTCAATGCGGACAAACGGTATGTTGAGTTCCTGTTTGACAGGAGCAACAACAATCAGCAAGCCCAGACGAACCAACAGAATAACCAACAAAGCAATCAGCAAAGCCAACCGCAGGAAGCTCCAAGAACTTTCAGGGGCAAAGAACTGGATGATGAGCAATACAATAAGTTCAAAGCCGGGCAAACCATATACGTTGAACTGAAAGACAAAAAAGACCAACCGTATAAGGGTTATATCACTTTCGACAAAGATACCGGAAAGACCAATTTCGAGTTTCCCGGTCAGTACAAAGCACGGGTAGAACCTGCCGAAAGCCATAAAACACAAACTGCCGTCAATTCGGAGGGCAAAACCAACGAAGCGACCAAGAACGTCCAGGAGCCTTTGAAGTCCGGGCAGCAAAGACCGAAAAACGAAAAGCAGCAAGAGCAGCAGGACAACAAGCCTGCAAAATCCAAAGGCAGAAAAATGTAATACAGTATGAAAACAATTATTGCAGAAAAACCAAGCGTAGCAAGAGAAATAGCCGGACTTGTGGGAGCATCCGATAAAAAGGACGGTTACCTGACAGGTAACGGCTATTTTGTTACGTGGGCATTCGGTCATTTAATTGGACTGGGAATGCCCGAAGATTACGGCATATCGGGATTTGATAAAGCATCCCTGCCGATATTGCCCAACCCTTTTTTATTGACCGTTCGTAAGGTCAAAAAGGACAAAGGGTACACCGCCGATACTGGCGCACTAAAGCAACTCAAAGTTATTGAGCAGCTTTTTAAGCAAAGCAACAGCATCATCGTTGCTACTGATGCAGGTCGTGAGGGCGAACTCATTTTCAGGTACATTTATGAATACCTGAAATGCAACAAGCCTTTTGAACGCCTTTGGATAAGTTCGCTTACCGAAAAGGCAATTAAGCAGGGCTTTGACAATCTGAAAGACGGAAAGGAATTTGACGGATTGTATCAGGCTGCACAAGGCAGAAGCCGTGCCGACTGGCTTGTAGGCATCAATGCTACACAGGCATTGAGCATTGCCGCAGGCAACGGTATCTATTCGCTCGGACGGGTACAAACGCCTACACTGGCTTTGATATGCAAACGCTACCTCGACAATAAGAATTTCGCAGTAAAGAAATACTGGCAGATACAATTAACCCACAACAAAGCGCAGGTTGATTTCAAAAGTATTTCTGCTACCAAATGGGAAGAAAAGCAGCTTGCCGATGATACGCTCAAAACCATTCAGCGTGGCGCAACGGCAACCGTTACATCGGTAGAAACAAAAAACGTTACCGAACAACCGCCTTTGCTTTTTGACCTGACAGGCTTACAAAAGGAAGCCAACAAAAGGCTGAAGTTATCTGCTGAAGCCACACTCAATATTGCCCAAAGCCTGTACGAAAAGAAGTTTATCACGTATCCACGTACCGGAAGCAAATACATCCCTGAAGATATGTGGGCTGAAATTCCAAACCTTGTGCGGGCTTTGCAGAACCGTGAGGATTGCAAACAAGCCCTTACCAAAATCAAATGGGGACGGTTCAACAAACGTATCGTGAATGACCTCCGTGTAACGGACCATCACGGTTTGTTGATTACGGACAAAGTGCCGTCGGTACTCAATGCAGACGAAAACAAGATTTACAATATGATTGCGCTTCGATTACTCGAAGCCATATCGCAAGCCTGTATCAAAGAAATAACCGATGTATCGTTACAGGTATTGCACTACGACTTCACAGCTAAAGGCTGTAAAATTCAGGAACCAGGTTGGCGTTCCATCAAAGGAAGTTTTACTGACGATGGCGAAGAGCCAGTACAAGAACTACCGGAACTGCACAAAGGCGACGAACTTGCTATAAAAGAAGCTGCCGTTTTAGAAAAGCAAACAAAACCACCAGTGCTTTATACCGAAGCCGGGCTTTTATCTGCTATGGAAACCGCAGGTAAAGAAATTGAGAACGAGGAAGAGCGCAAAGCACTTAAAAATATTGGTATCGGTACGCCTGCAACAAGAGCCGCCATTATCGAAACCTTGTTTACCCGTAATTATATTCAACGGGATAAACGTTCTTTAATCCCTACGGAAAAAGGATTGCAGGTGTACGGGCTTGTGAAAGACCGCAAAATTGCTGATGTGGCGATGACAGCAGAATGGGAATTGGCATTGCAGAAAATCGAAAACAACGAAGCCAATGCCGGAATGTTCCAAAAGGAAATGGAAACCTATGCCAAATCCATTACCGATGAATTGCTGCAAACTTCCATTGCAAGCACCAATCAGCCAAAACTAACCTGCCCGAAATGCAAAAGTAAACAGCTTATCATTCGTGACAAGATTGTGAAATGCCCCGATGAGGCTTGTAACTGGGTACAGTTCCGCACGGTCTGCGGTGTACAAATTAGTATTGAAAATGTAACAAACCTTGTCAATAAAGGCAAAACCTCTCTTATCAAAGGAATGGAAAGTAAGGCAGGAAAGAAATTCGATGCTTATATCGTACTGAACGATAAAGCCGAAAGCTCCTTTGAGTTTGAGAAAAATAAAACCAATAAGCGCAATGGAAAATAAACCGTCTATCGTACCCAAAGAAATAAGAAACCTGATTTATACTGTACGGGGCAAACAGGTAATGTTGGATAGCGACCTCGCTGCCTTATATCACGTAGAAACAAAGAACCTGAATAAAGCCGTTAAAAGAAATATCGAGCGATTTCCGTTATCATTCTGCTTTCAACTGACCGAAGAGGAAGTTGAAAACTTGAGGTTCCAATTTGGAACCTCAAGTTTAAATTACGGCGGCAGGCGGTATTTGCCCTATGTTTTTACCGAACAAGGCGTTGCAATGGCTTCTGCCATACTACGTTCGGATATAGCAGTTAAAATGAGCGTTGAAATAATGGAAGCCTTTGTAGAAATGCGGCGTATGCTTATCAGCAACGCATCTTTGTTTCATCGTTTGGATAACATTGAGTTAAAGCAACTGGAAGCCGACCAAAAATTTGAAGAGCTATTTAAGGCTTTGGAAAGCGACAAGCTGCACAGCGAAAAAGGTATTTTCTACAATGGGCAGGTATTTGATGCCTATGCTTTTGTTTCAGACATAATCCGAAGTGCCAAAACTTCCATTATCCTGCTCGATAATTATGTGGATGATACGGTGCTTACCTTGTTAGGTAAGCGTAAGAATGATGTATCTGCTACCATCCTTACCAAAAGTGTCAGCAATCAGCTACGGTTAGATTTACAACGTTACAATAACCAATATCCTCCGGTAGATGTTGAGCTATTTTCCGATGCCCACGACCGATTTTTGATTATTGATAATTCGGAACTTTATCACATAGGGGCATCGCTCAAAGACCTGGGCAAAAAATGGTTTGCCTTTTCGAGAATGGATATCGAAGTCGGCAGGATGCTACAAATTCTCAATAAGCCATAATGTATAGCTGGTTCTATTCTGTCTTTGGGTTTTCTTGTAGTGCTTCATTACGCTTCTTCATTTCTTCTTGCCATAATTCGCCTTGTATTTCTCCCCAAGTCTTAATCTCTAAGTGTTTTTTGACTGAAAACTCACATAGATTTCCAATCCAATCATTATATCTGTGGTACGACTTAGCCTCATTTTTGTATTCTGAAAAATGGTCGCCAAATTCATTCGGTAATAATTCTTTGGCAGTTAAAATAAGTATTGGATTTGTTGGTCGATGTCCCACACCAGTTCTAAAATGGTTTACAACTTTTGAAATTTCTACTTTTTCTTCATCTGTTAATTCCTCATTTAATGTGGCAAAAGTCAAAATTGAGTTTGGAAATTCTGTTCCTAATTCAATCATTCTATCTGCATCGTCAGACGTAAAGTGTTTGTAGGTCTTGCATTCGCAAAAAATTAAATCTGGAGGAATGCTGTTTTTGTTACCTTCCTGAAGTATCAAGGCGAGGTCAACCTCTTTGGTTGCTTTATTTTTTATAAGTTCAAAACCAATAAGCGCAGACATATTCCCAGTGGTTTCTGCAAATTCTTCATTAAACAATTTGAGCGTTAAAAATACAGTTATGACCCCACCAACTTTATTATTCTTACTAAATGGTCCAATTCCACGATAAGCCCACTTAATATCTTGTGGGTGGTGGGTTGGTAAGCCAAAGTTGTTTCTGCAAATGGCACAAGTCATTGTCTCCATTAAATCCGTGGGAAGATAAAAAGCGTGTTGATGGCAAACTTCACATTGGAGAATTGAGCCAAATTCAATTATCTTATTTTCTATGATTTTTTTTATGTAGGAGTTGACTTGTTCATTATCATTAATTTTTAGGCTCTTCTTGATTTCTCCAACTAATTGTTGATGGTAAACGGTTTTTCCGTCTTCAATTAATTCGAGTATTTTAAGTGAGGATTTATTTTGTAAAAAATATGAGCCTCGTATGCCCCCAATATTCTTTAATACTTCTTTTGCTAAACGACCATTGGATGTTTGGTTTAATTTGTTGCCGCTTTTAGCGAAAAATACTTTGAAAAAATCTTTGGCTTTTGGAATGAAAAAATACACTTCGTCATCCTCCCGTCGAACATAGTGACTTAATCCCCCTTTGGATAACCGCCATTTGTCCCTGCCAAAAGAATGAGTTAATCTTATCCAGTCGATTGTTTCAATTCCATATATAAGCCCCGCATCATTCAAATATTCATCAAAGTAATTAAATGTAAGGTTTACTTTATGTGAGGCTGCGAGGTTGTAGTTGTATTTAAGTTTGAACGGTATGTCATCAGTTTTAAACTTCACATAATTTTCCTTTACTTCTACTTGCGAATAGGTGGAATTAATTTGTGTCTGTGCGCACAATACCTTATCTGCTTCCAATACCGACCTATCTTCTGACCAAAATCTCGGAAACCAACCTTGAAATGCGAAATTAAGATTACCTCCTATTTCGTTTTTAATATCTTGAAGTTTTTGTTCAATTTCTTGTCTCTGCTCCGGAGTTGCTGAAGTGCTAACTTGAAAATTAACGATTGAGAAACTTTGAGATTTGTCTTCTTGAAACTTGCAAAATCTTTTTATAAATCCATTAAAGTATTCATTGCTAATTTGGCTAAGCGGGATAGGAATAATGCTCCAACCAAGCGCTCGCAAATTCCAATAATTGATAATGTCATTTAACCTTGTCTCGTTTAGAAAATATATTCCTTCGCCTTTATACCAACGTCTTTCAGACAAAGATTTAATCGCTTCTACATTGATATCTAATGTGCTAATGTTCTCATTCGGAAAATGTTCAGCAATATTCTCAAAAGTAATTTCGGGCTGTTCAAAATATGCATAGGGTTTTAATTGATTACTCAATTCTTTTTGAAAGCTGTCCACAAAGCAGCCAATGAAGGACTTTAAAAATAATCCTGAACTTTCTGTGTTGGGAAGTGAAAGTTTTAAGTTATCGTTTCTTACGAATTTAAACTCTGTTTCAATGGTATGAGAAATTAATTCAAGAATACTTATGCCGTATCTAATTTCGCCTTTTTCAGTGCAAGAAAGAAACTCTTCAATTGTTAGTAAAGTTCTATCCCCGATTAATGTCTTTATGTAATTCTCATCTAAAGAACTGTCATAAAGAATTATGTCGGGGTCAAAATTGTCTATTGTATTTATGTAATAATTTGAAGCGTCATACTCAATTGCATATTCCCTAACGAATGCTTCTGGTAAATCTGAATGAAGTGGCAGAATTGGGCTGAAAATACCACCCCAATATGAAAATGCAATTTTTACTGCACGTTCAAATTTGCTTTCATTGTCAGGTTCAATTAAAAAACAAAATCTTATCGGCGATACTGCCTGATTTACTCCTATAGTCATTTATTACTGTCTTATTAATGAATATCACTTAAAGTCTTTCCTTAAATAATCACAAATTCTTAAAGATACGCAGTACGTATTCTGTGATAACGCCAGCCAAGTATTTGTTTCCCAAAAATACAAATTAAATTCCTGGCTAATAAGGTTCTTACGCCAAATCCTGCCACTCAACGCCAAACCCTACAACATTTTCAAAGGCATTTGTTCCTGCTTCTAATTTTAGGATTTAAGTAAAATTCTAAACAAAATAAAGTATGGATGTACAGCAAAAAGACCTATCGTATTTCAGATTAAGACTGCAAGAATTATTAAACAGCAGCTTCCCCGAAAAGGCATACGACCAAAAATTTATAGACCAACGGTCTTCGTGGGCTGCCAACGCTTACGAGGGTGCTTTTCGTTCGGGAAACGCCGTTGAGCAATGCGATGAAATAGCCAACTACATTCTTTTTGAGGGCTTGCACTTCTCCAAGTTCGACACGGTTTTCAAAGTGGTATGCAATGAATTTGATACCATAATGGCAGATGAGGAACTGCGACCGTTCGCCTTTAAAATGTTTCCAGTTTGTGAGCCTGTTTTCGCAGGGTATGAATTAACGGATGATTTCGCTAACGGAAATGAGTTTGATGTACTCTATACCGAACTGACCGGAACCATCTCAATATGGATTGACGAAAATGGGCTTCATTAAGCGGTTCCATCTCCAACAGAATATTGATGCCCTACGAATTGTTTTTAAACTGGAAAAGGAGAAACGGCAAGCCACCGTAGGCGAAAGACTGCTAATGATGCGATACAGCGGATTTGGCGGTCTTAAATTCGTTCTAAACCCCATAGAAAACGAAATAGACATCAACAATTGGAGAAAAACGGAACACGACCTTTTTCCACTTACGCAGGAACTCCACCAACTACTCAAAGAAAATTCCGAAGACGATAAGCAATACCGCAGGTATGTGGATAGTATGAAAAGTTCCGTACTGACGGCTTTTTATACACCGCCAAAGGTTATAGATGCCATTTCATACGCTTTGCGTGATAATGGTCTGCACATTGATAAATTCCTTGAACCCTCCGCAGGTATCGGTTCATTTATCCAATCCTTTGCAGAAAATCAGGAAGTCAGTGTTACTGCTTATGAAAAGGACTTGCTCACAGGGAAAATTTTAAAACAACTTTATCCTGAAAGCAACATCCGTATTAACGGTTTTGAGGAAATCCCCGAAAGGGAGCAAAACAGCTATGATGTAATCGCCAGTAACATTCCGTTCGGCGATACCTCCGTTTTTGACCTTTCATACTCACGTAGCAGGGACAATGCCAAAATACAAGCTGCCCGAAGCATACACAATTACTTCTTTCTAAAAGGTACTGATATGCTGCGTGAGGGTGGTTTGTTGGCTTACATCACTTCGCAGGGCATCCTGAACAGTCCTAAAAATGAACCCATACGCAGGGCATTGATGCAGGATAATAATTTGGTGTCGGTTGTAAGATTGCCCAACAACCTGTTTACCGAATACGCAGGTACGGAAGTCGGTAGTGATTTGATTATCCTGCAAAAGAATACAGCAAAACAAAATCTGACCGAAAGGGAAGATCTGTTTTGTCAAAGCAAGCCATCCGAATATAATACGCCTGGCAATGCACTCTTTCAAGACGGTACACGAATTATCCATACCGACCAAAAATTAGATACCGACCCATACGGACAACCTGCCTTAATCTATACGCATAAAGGCGGTGTTGAGGGCATTGCCAAAGATTTAAAACAAATGCTTTCCGAAGATTTTGGAAAGCACCTGAATTTGAATTTGTACAGAGGCGAACGAAATGATGAACCTGTTAGACAAATTCCAATTGAACCAAAGGTTACGCCTCCGGTAATCGACCCTGTAATCATTCAGCAACAACCGCAACCCGTAACCGCTTCGATAACGCATCAGGAAAGCCCGCAGGAATTACAGCAACTAAGCATTTTTGACCTGTTTGAAAGTGCGGGCGAACCTGTAATGGTGCTTACTCCACCTAAAAGAGCCACCCAATCCAAAAGACATAACACTAACAAAAGTAGAGGTACAATAAGCCGTCAGCCCGACCTGTTCAGTAGTGCGAAGCAACCTTATACACCGCTAAAATCTAATGGTACTGCCAATGGAACCCACCCAATAAACGGCAAAAAACAGGAAGCTATCGGCGACCTGTTTTCACAAATAAACGGGAATGGCCAGTCTGATAAGACAGCCATTCCCGCTATCAATATTAATGCTGTTCCTGAACCTGCTTCGTACAGTGGCGAACTGCAATCGTTCCACCGTAACGATTGCCTTGTAATGGATAACGGTTGGGTGGGTTATCTGCAAGATGTGCAAAGGAACGACGAAAAGGCAACAGCAATCTTTCATCCGTTGCAGTTGCCGACCTCACAGAAAGCAAGAGCCGAAGCGTACATAACCGTAAGAGATAGCTATATCAACCTTTATCAAAAAGAAGCTGAAAAGCAGACCGAGCATAAAGCTGAACGGGAAACGCTGAACCTCCTATACGATGCCTTTACCAAAAAATACGGCAATCTTAATGCTGCCGACAATGCCAAGTTGATAAAGACAGACAGTGCAAGTAAAGAAATTCCTTATCTGGAGCGCATCATCGGCGGTGTCATACACAAAGCGGATATATTCAGCCGTCCGGTTAGTTTTTCTATTACCACGTTAGCAACTGATAATCCTGAAGAGGCTTTAGCCGCATCGCTGAACAAATACGGAAGCGTTGATTTGGATTTTATGTCCGAAATCAGCAGCCTGCCTGCCGATACCCTGAAAGAAGCCTTGCACGGGCGGTTGTTCTACAATCCGTTACAACAGGAATACGAAATAGCAGAACGTTGGATTGCAGGCAACGTTGTAGAGAAAGCCAATGAGGTAAAAGTTTATCTCGAAAACAATCCCGATGATACCGAAGCCAAAGCAAGCCTTACGGCATTAATAGATGCCCGACCAAGACGGATTGAATTTGAGGAACTGGATTTTAACCTCGGCGAACGTTGGATACCTACCGGAATTTATGCCCGTTTCGCTTCGCACCTGTTCGATGCGGATGTTGTGGTTCATTACTCCGAAAGCTCCGATGATTTTTCCGTGAAGTGCCATCAGGGCAATATGAACATTTGGGAAAAATATGCCGTCAAAGCTGAAAGCCGCACGTTTGACGGTGTTGCCCTGCTCAAACACGCCCTTGTCAATACTACGCCTGATATAACCAAAAAAGTAATGGTTGGCGACCAAGAGGTAAAAGTGCGGGATATGGAAGCCATACAAATGGCGAACACCAAGATTGATGAAATCCGTACCTCTTTTACCGACTGGTTACACGCACAGAACGATGAGTTTAAAAACAGGCTGACCGACCAGTACAACGATACTTTTAACTGTTTCGTTCGCCCGAACTATGACGGAAGCCATCAGGACTTTCCGGGATTAGACCGTAAGGCGGCGGGCATTGAAGACCTGTATTCAAGTCAAAAGGACACCGTTTGGATGATAAAGCTGAACAATGGTGCTATTTGTGACCACGAAGTAGGCGCAGGAAAAACGCTTGTAATGTGTACGGCAGCGCAGGAAATGAAGCGATTGGGATTAGCCTATAAGCCAATGATTATCGGGCTGAAAGCGAATATACCTGCCATTGCTGAAGATTACCGCAAAGCCTATCCACACGCTAAAATCCTTTATCCAGGCATTGATGACTTTACCCCGCAAAAACGCCTGCGGATTTTCGGGGATATAAAAAATAATGAGTGGGATTGTGTGATACTCACACACGACCAGTTCGGAATGATACCACAATCTCCCGAAATACAAAAGGAAATCCTCGAAATAGAATTAGACAGCGTAGAGCGTAACCTCGATGCGCTGAAATCGCAAGGCAAGGAAGTGACAAGGGGAATGCTCGCCGGGGTAATCAAAAGGAAAGAAAACCTTGAAGTAAAGCTGAAAACGCTGCAACACGATATTGAAAACCGCAAGGATGATATTGTGGACTTTAAGATGATGGGCATCGACCACCTGTTTGTGGATGAAAGCCACCAATTCAAAAACCTGATGTTCAACACCCGCCATACACGGGTTGCCGGACTGGGTAACGTGGACGGCAGCCAAAAGGCACTCAACCTGCTGTTTGCTATTCGCACTATTCAGGAGCGTACCAATGCGGATATGGGCGCAACCTTTCTTTCGGGTACAACCATCAGCAATTCATTAACGGAGCTGTACCTGCTGTTCAAATACCTGCGCCCCCGTGCATTGGAAAAACAGGGCATCCATTCTTTTGATGCGTGGGCTGCTATCTACGCAAGGAAAACTACGGATTATGAATTTTCGGTAGCCAACAATATCGTGGCTAAAGAGCGTTTCCGCTATTTTATCAAAGTGCCGGAACTGGCGCAGTTCTATTCTGAAATTACGGATTACAGAACGGCAAAGGATATTGGTATTGACCGCCCCAATAAAAACGAAATTCTTTATAACATACCGCCAACGCCCGACCAAGAAGCCTTTATCCAAAGCCTGATGCAGTTCGCCAAAACAGGAAATGCAGAACTGTTGGGCAGACCAAAGCTAAGTGCAAGCGAAGAAAAAGCAAAGATGCTCATTGCTACGGATTACGCCCGTAAGATGTCGCTTGATATGCGTATGGTAAGCGGTATTTATGACGACCATCCCGACAACAAGGCTTCGCATTGTGCGGCAAATATCGCCAAGTATTACAACCAGTTCAACGCACAAAAAGGAACGCAGTTCGTTTTCTCGGATTTGGGAACCTACAAGCCGGGCGAATGGAATGTGTACTCCGAAATTAAACGCAAGCTCGTGGAAGACCACGGCATACCTGCGCACGAAGTCAGGTTTATTCAGGAAGCGAGAAATGATAAGCAACGCAGGGAACTTATCAATGGGATGAACGAGGGCAAAATCCGTGTGCTGTTCGGTTCTACAAGTATGCTCGGAACTGGCGTAAACGCACAGAAAAGAGCCGTTGCCGTTCATCATTTAGATACACCGTGGCGACCGTCAGACCTTGCCCAAAGGGACGGGCGGGCAATCCGTAAAGGCAATGAGATTGCCAAATTCTTTGCCGATAATAAAGTGGCTGTTATCATTTATGCCGTTGAAAAGTCTTTGGATAGTTATAAGTTTAACCTGCTGTATAATAAGCAGATTTTCATCGACCAGTTAAAGACCAATAACCTGACCAAAAGAACGATTGACGAGGGAAGTATGGACGAAAAATCGGGAATGAATTTTTCGGAATATGTGGCAATCCTTTCAGGTAATACAGACCTGTTGGACAAAGCCAAACTGGAAAAACAGATTGCCGGACTGGAAAGTGAAAAGCAGGCGTTCAACCGTTCTAAATCCAGTGCTAAATTTAGAGTACAGGACTATATGGAATTATTGGAAAGCACTCAATCCCGTTTAAACAGGATGAGCCTTGACTGGGAGAACTTACAGCAACGCATACAAAAACGCCCGGATGGTGCTATCGCCAATCCTGTGCTGTTGGACGGCTTGCAACTCAATGCAAATCCGAAACAAATCGGTGCGAAGCTGAACGAGATTGCGGACAAAGCTCGCACCGGAGGTCAGTATGAAGAAATAGGCAGCTTGTATGGTTTTACGCTGTTGGTCAAAACCGAAATATCAGAAAAAGAGGGTGTTGATATTCGGGTAAACCGCTTTTTAGTGCAGGGCGAGGGCAATATCAAATACACTTACAACAACGGTCTAATAGCAAAAGACCCCGAAACTGCGGCAATGAATTTTTTGAGGGCTTTGGAAAAACTGCCGGGGTTTGTGAAACAGGAACAGGAGAAAATCGCTGAAATACAAAAAGACCTGCCTATACTTCAGGAAGTGGTTAACGGTACTTGGTCTAAGGAAAGCCGATTGAGCGAACTTAAAACAGAACTGGCAGCCGTGGAAAGAAAGATACAGCTATCCATAGAGCCTGTAAAACAAAGCGAAGAAGCTGTGGAGCAGGTAGAGAAGTGGAAAGAAACCCCAACGGGTTCGGAAAGCATTGTACGGACAAAAGGTATTTATTTGCCACGAGGTGTATTATAAGAAAGGTTATTAACTTTCTTCTTGTTCATCCATCTTCTTAATCAAGGCATCACGCAAGCTGTCAAGGAATTTTGTTCTGTTTATTTTTCTGGATTTAAGTTCCAAATAGGTATGATAGAAATCGCCTAAATTAATATTAAAAGCAAGTTCAAACGTCTTAGCTATGACTTTGATGTCCGCATTTCCATTATCGAAAATACCTTGTGCATATAGGGAATAAATCAGTTCCGTTAATGCTGTTTTGCTTCCTGTCCACTTCAATGTGGAGTTTTCCAAAGCCTTTTTGTGATTGTTATTGTGAAGCTGGTCTTCAAGATAAACTTGTATCAGGTCATTGGCAATAATTTTCGCCACTTTATAATCGTGAGAAGTAGAGAAGTTTTGGTCTGCTTCAAAATAAAAAGTGTCCAAACTTAATTTAATATCGTATTTCCCCCGCACAAAGAGCTTCTCGTCAATAAAAGAATTATTGGTTCGGTAGTACTTATAAAATTCAAGGTTGTTGTCAAAATACTTTTTGAGTTTAGTTAGTTCACTATTATAATATTTCTTGACAGCTTTCGCTCCATAAGGTTTTTTTGTTTCAATTTTATAAATGGCATTATAGTAAATGAGTTTTGAAACAATAACAGGTTTCTGATATTTGAAAAAACGGATTTCCTCGTCAACATTTTTAAACCCTCTCTTTATGACAAAATGTTTTACGTCAGACAAGCAGTTGATTATAATTTTAATAACCGCTTCAATCTGCTGTATCGGGCAGTCGGTTTCAATCTCTAACTCCTTGATGTTGTCCTCCAGCTTAATTAGTGTTTCATTATAAAATTTTTCCATTCGGTTATTTTGAAATTTCACAAAGACACCAGCGAAGTATCTGAACTGGGAGTGATGAACTGGTATCATTACATCGGTTTATTTTGTTTATCAAAATGCCTTTTTACGATTACCTTTTGATGACTTAAGGGCTAAAACGGCAATTACAGCTAAAACCAACGTAAGCATACCTCCATACAAAAATTCTTTTTCGGGAAACCGTGTGCCTAAAAAACCTGCTATCGGGTAAGCGATGGCCCACCATAAATGAGAAAAAGCAAAATGAGAACCGTACACTTTGCCTTGGTCTTGCGGCTCTATATTCTCGCCAATCAATGTTTCGGAAGGCATATCGGCAAGGGTTTGACCTATTCCTGCAAAAACCCATAAGAAGAGTAAGCCATTGTACGGAACGAAGTTGGCAAAGCTGATGGCTAAACCTATCAGGATAGCTCCGCTAATCAGCGATATGCTCCTTGTTTTGGTTTTATCAAGGCTGCCCAACAGAAAAGCTGTAATAGCTGCACCTACTCCGAAAATTGCCATCATCCAGCCGTAATGCTTGTCATCTAATTGCAAAGATGTTTTTACCAACCCCACGGTATTGACCAGCACCATAGCTCCGGCAATAGCGGATATAAATTCAATGCTTAGTGAGAACCGTAAAATCTTGTTCCCAAACAATAAGCGAATACCTTTTATCACTTCGCTCCACGTATTACCGGGTGGGGTGTTATCTGTATTCACTCCTTTTTGCAGTGCAGCCATCGGGATAGTCAATATCAAAAGTATGGCAATGAACAGCGTTGCCCCGTTTACAAAGAAAATCTGCTTGGCTCCTAACCATACCGCAAATACTCCCGCCAATGCAGGACCAAATACACTTAACAACTGAAAGGTTGCCATTGATAAGCCGTTGGCTTCCCTGTATATTTCTTTTTCTACTATCTGCGGAATAATAGCCCTGTACGTTGGTGTGAAGAATGCCGCAAATACATTGAGGGCAAATATCAATCCGTACACCTGCCATTCTTTGGTTACGAACGGCAACATACACACGATTGCCATTCTTGCCAATTGGGTTAACAGCAATATATTCTTACGTATTAATTTTTCAGATACCACGCCTGCAAAGGGCGAAAAAATGATATACGCCGTTACCCGTAATGTGAGTGCTGATGCCAGTATAGCTGCAGCATTACCGGGGTTGATTTGATAGGTAAGCAATGCCAGTCCCAACCAGGTAAAGGCATCACCAAACAGGCTTGCGATTTGGGCAAAATAAAGTCTTGCGAAAGTCGAGTTCCGTAACGTTTTAAATGGTTCTGTAAATATTTTTAGTAAAGGTCTTGTTTCCATATAATGTTTGTTTAAGTCGCTACCAAAGGCAATCCTGAAAATCGGTTGCCATATGTAACAATAGTCCAAGTGCAATAATCCTGGTTATTTTATTGCCGAACAAGAACAACAGGAAATACACTGCTATTGCGTAGTACGAATGCAGAAAATGAAACCCTACGCTGCATCTGTTCGGGTCGAATATCGGTTCTGCAAACAGGTGGTCTACATCAACAAGCATTGTCAATAATAAAATTATCCAGACCATCTTCCATTCCTTTTTGAAAAACACAAAGGCAATCAATCCCGGAAATAGAAGGTGTAAAGAATAGTGGACAATATTTTGCAGTACGAATAAGGACATTTTTTAGGTTAATATTTTTTGTTCATTTCTGGTTGAATTTGAGTTGTCTTAACAAATTAATTGTAAATAAAAGCCTTGCGAAAGATGTATTCCGCAAAGCCTTATTATTTCATTGTCAGTTGTCAATCACTGTAATGATAGATTGAAAAATTAATGTTGATGACCGTGGGCTTTTTCAGCATCAGAAACTTCATTTTTAAATTTTCCAACCAACTTTTTGTCCTCATAGGTAATAGTAACGGTGCAATTTGTATAAATACCATTTTTAGGCAACGCAACTGTCAATGCTCCATTTTTACCTGCAATAAGATTTGCCGTTGATTTTGTACCGTTTTCAAAAGCGAACTCTACCGAGCCGGTAGCTGTTTTATTCAATGTCTTGGCACTGGCATCCAGCACATAAAAGGTAAGCGCATTGTTGGCTTTTACCATTTCGATGTGGTAGTTGTCAATATCTACCATTTTACCCCCGTGCGGAGCCGCACCGTGTCCGCTTTGAGCCATTGCAGGAGTAATTGCCAAAGTTGTCATTGCGATAACTAATGACATTCCGATTGATTTGATTTTTCTCATTTTTTTTGATTTTAAAAGTGAATAATTATGAATTAAATTTTTACCCTAAGTAATTTGATTGAATTAAGAAACACGAGTGTATCGGGCAACAGGTGGATGATTGCTGCCTGTACGGGTCCTAACACACCCATTAATACCAATGTGATACCTACAACGTGTACCACACCTACGCCACCGATGATATTTTCTTTAATGGTTCTGAATGCTTTTTTACTGATAGCTTTAGACCGGGCTATTTTCTCCAGTTTATCTTCCACCAATACTATATCCGCAGCTTCCATAGCGGCTTGTGTACCCACAATGCCCATAGAAATACCGACATTCGCCTGTACCAAAGCAGGGGCATCGTTAATGCCATCACCAACCATCGCCACTTTCTCTCCTTTGGATTGTAGTTCCTGAATTGCTTTGATTTTATCTTCAGGCAACATATCTGCCCTGAACGATGTGATACCCAACTGCCCTGATACGTGTGCTGCCGTCTGCGGATTGTCGCCTGTGAGCATAATGATATTTTCCACGCCGCTTCTTTTCAATTCCTCAATCATTTCTTTTGCTCCCGGACGTATCGCATCTGACACATAAAATACGGATGCCGCACTGCCATCCACTGCCATATAAATAGCCGTATCGGTGAGGTTTTCGCTATTGACGGTTACGGAAATAGTATGGTCTTCCATCAGCGTTTTATTCCCTATCAGCACTTTTTTATTATTGATGGTAGCACTGATGCCTTTGCCTTTGAATACCTCAAAAGCCGTAGGCTCTGATAGTGAAACGCCCATATTGCCTGCATATATCAATATCGCATTGGCAAGGGGATGACTGGAACGGTTTTCGGCTGATGCAGCTAACTGGACCAACTCCTTTTCGGTAAAACCGTCATTCAGGATTTCTATTTTATTAACGGTTGGTTTACCTGCGGTCAATGTGCCTGTTTTATCAAAAACGATGGTTTTTATCTTTGCCAGTTCTTCCAAGAATTTGCCGCCTTTTACAAGGATACCCTCTCTTGCAGCCCTTGCTATGGCGGAAATGGTTACCAAAGGAGTAGCCAGACCTAATTCAGCAGGGGAAGTGAAAATAAGCAGGGCAATCACCAGCTTTACATCTTTTGTTAATAGGTAAACGCCCAATACAAAAACGAAAACAACGGGTATCAGCCACGCTGCTACCTTATCCGTTAATTTTTCGATTGGGGCTTTACTGCTTTCCGCTTCTTCTACCAAAGCGATAATCCGTGAAAACACCGTGTCCTTTCCCGCTTTGGTCATTTCCACATCCAAAGCACCCAATTCCAGTATTGTGCCTGCAAAAACCTCTATACCGGAAGTTTTTTCCACAGGTACGCTTTCGCCTGTTATGGGTGCTTGGTTTACAGACCCCGAACCTGCCACCACCTTACCGTCAACGGATATCTTTTCGCCTGCTTTTACCACCACAATATCACCCACTGCCAGCGATGCAATAGATACGGACTGCTCTCTGCCGTCTTTTTTTAATATGGCTGTCTGTGGTACAGAACCGATGAGTTCCTTTATAGATGCTCTTGCTCTCTCACCGCTTGCACTGGCAATGTATTCGGCAATCAGGATAATCATCAGCACCACTGAACCCGCCAGGTATTCTTTACCTATGACCGATACGATGACCGCTATGGAAATAAACAATTCCGTTCCGATTTTCCGCTCCCTGATAAGTTCCACGGTGGCGGTTTTCAGCAGCGAATACAAACCGAAAGCCATTGCTGCCAGCAATACAGGAAGCGGTATAATCTCTAAATAAAACAACAGGCTGGCAATGCCCACTGTAATAATGCGTATGATTTCCCAAAAGAATTGCCGGGAAAAAAATGTTTCGAGTGTCCCCATTTTATACTATTTAGTGTTTATGATTATTGCCCACATTAATATTGGAAAGTATTCCTGATAAGATGAGTAAAAGGATAAGAAGTAATATCGCTACCACCCAAAGACCTCGTTTGAGCATTTTACCGCTCCATTTATCTTTGGGTGGATTGCTACCTTTTTTTGCTGAAGGCGGCACGTATTTCTTTTTTCTTTTATTCTTCTTCCTCGGCATTTTTTATTGCAGATAAAATGGTATAAGCATTTTTGGTAACTACCGTAAGTTGTCCTGCATTGACAGTTGACGGCAATTCAATAGCCGTGTAGCCTGCCTGCTCAACGCCTTTTGAAACCGGGATTAACTGGAATGTATGGTTACCTTTTTCCTGATTTGTCTGAACAATAATATAGTCCGCCCCCTCTAACTGCACAAGGGCATCAGTCGGAACGGCATTTTGTTGTTCTGCTCCGGTTTCAAGTAATGCCTTTACAAACATTCCCGGTAACAAGCCCTGTCTGTTGGCAAGGTGGCAATGCACTGGTATCATTTTATTATCATCCGTAGCCTGCCCAACCAAATATACTTTAGCGGTTCTGTCGTACTTGCTTTCGTTGGATAATGAGAACTTTACCGATTGCCCCGGACGGATTTTACCCAGGTCTTTTTCAAAAGCATTCAATGCAAGGTGCAGGTCGTTTGTTCCCATAATTTCAAAAAGTACATCGGTGGAGGCAACGTATTTCCCGATGTTCACATTGCTTGCTTTTATATATCCGGCGATGGGAGCATATACATTGGCTGTTCTTGAAATACTATTGCTTTTCCTCAAAGCCGAACTGCTAATCCCTATCAAAGCCATCTGCTGTTCCAATCCTGAAATTTTGGCTTTCATCACTTTAAGGTCGGAGCTGACCTGCTGGAAAGTTTTAGCAGAATTGATATCTTCTTCCCTTAACTGCTGCTGCCTTTTGTATTCTGTTTCCAAATATTCAAGGCGACCTATGCTCTCTAAATATTCCTGTTGGATAGAGATAAATTCAGGATTTTCCAGTGTGGCTAATAACTGCCCCTTTCTCACCTGCTGCCCCGGCAGTAAACCGGAGGTTTTGATGTATCCGCCCAATGGTGCTGATACAGAAGCAACGCTTCCCGGCTCGGCATCTATGACACCTGTAAGTTTTATGATACTACTTAGGTTGCGGCTTTCGATTGTGCCTGTTTGAATGTCGGACAACTTAAATTGGTCGTCTGTAAACGTGATGGTCTTAACAGCGTTTGCCGTGGTGTCGGTCGCTGCCTGTTCGGGAACTTCCTTACTTTCTTGCGTATTGCCGTCTTTTTTGTCTTTGCAGGAAGATACTGTTATCATTGCAAAGAGCAGTAGCGGCAGATATTTTATTGATGATTTTATCATTGCTTTAAAAATTTTGATTACTTGGTTCCTAAAATCGCTTCTATTGAAATCACTACCTGATTATAGTTGTACAGGTTATCCAAATATTCTGAATGAATATTGCTGGATAAGGTGAGGTTCTGCAAATACTGGGTATAGGATATATCACCGCTCCTGAAACTTTTATCAGAGTTCTTAATAATCAAATCAGCCTGCGGTAAAGCCTCCTGCTCATAATAGGTGAGCGACTTCTGGAATTTGTTATATTCCTGTACCAACTCTTTTAGTCTTCCGTTCAGGTTAGTGACAGTAAGTTCAACCTCTGCTTTTGCCCTTTGCTCGCTGATTTTGGAAGCGTTTATCCTTGACTTGTAGCCACCCGGAAATAAAGGAATAGCTACGCCGACCTGAAAGAAATTAAACCTGTCCCGTCCTGTATAAGTTCGCTCAACTCCATCTATGAATTGGGTTCCTTTGTAAGTTTGGCTGCTAAATCCAAGAATAATGTCGGGTAACATTTTACTTCTCTCCAAAGCCGTGGTCTGTCGATTGACCGCAATTTGCTGTTGCAGATAGTTTAACAACGGATTGTCCGCAGGCGAAACATTTTGCTGTGGCAGTAATAGCTCTCTTGCAACCAGTAACGTATCTGCAATGGTTATGTCGTCCGTAGTATTTAACAGTGTTTGAAGAAGCTGGTTGGCGATTTTTATATCAGCATTCGTCTTTTCCAGTTCATTTTGTATCTGCTTTGACTGAACCGATGAGGTGATGTTCTCCAAACTGGTCGCTTCTCCGGTTTTATACCTTATATTGCTTGCCTTGCTTAGTTTCACATATATCGTGTCGAGTTCCACCAAAAGTTTTCTTCGCTCCAATGCGTACTGGTATTGAACATAAGCCAGTTTTACGCTACGCACAAGGTCATTTCCTGTCACGGCTTTATAGGCTTCGCTACTCTTTATTCTCTCTTGTGCCAGTTTCGACTGGTTACTATATACGGTTGGAAAATCTATCCTTTGACCCACATTAAGCAGGTTATCCGTTATGGTGGGATTACTGACCACGCCCTGTGTATAGGAAAATTCCGTTTTGGGCATCGTAACGCTGCCTTTTTTTAGAGCTTGCTGCAGGTTGATGTCATAATTGGAAATTTTCATCTGCGTGTTATTTTTCAAGGCTTCATCAATGGATTGCTGCAAGGTCAATGTCCTTGTTGGGGTCTGCGCATTGCCAAGCAAAGGCAACAGGAATAGCCCCAAAACCAAAATTGTTACAGGAACGGTCTTCATTCTCTTCTTTTTAGGGGGACGGGTAAAATAAATGTAAAGCACTGGCAACACCACCAAAGTCAGCGCCGTAGCGGTAATCAATCCTCCTATGACCACGGTTGCCAGCGGGCGTTGTACTTCCGCACCAGACGAGGATGATAACGCCATCGGCAGGAAGCCTAACGAGGCTACGGTTGCTGTCATTAACACGGGTCTTAACCTTACCCGTGTACCGATGCGCACCCGTTCATAAATATCCGTTATACCGTCTTTCTCCAATCGGTTGAACTCAGCAATCAATACAATACCATTCAGTACGGCAACTCCAAAGAGTGCAATAAACCCTACTCCGGCTGATATACTGAAAGGCATATCCCGGATAAGCAAAGCGAACACGCCACCGATAGCCGACAATGGGATGGCAGTAAATATGAGCAGTCCCTGCTTTATGGAATGGAACGTGAAATATAAAAGCACCAGGATAAGTAGTAGGGCTACGGGTAACGCTACTGCAAGCCTTGCATTGGCTTCTTCGAGATTTTTGAACTGCCCGCCATAGGTAACGTAATAGCCCGCTGGCATTTTTACTTTGGCAGCGATAACATCCTGAATATCGTTTACGATACTCTTGACGTCACGGTTACGGACATTAAAGCCTACCGTAATCCGCCTTTTGGCATTATCCCTTTGTATCTGCACAGGTCCCGGCTTAAAGCTGATTTCTGCGACCTCGCTCAAAGGAATTTGTTGCCCGTCCGGTGTACTTACAAATAAGTTCTGCACATCGGTTATGTCCACACGGGAAGCACTGTCGAGCCTGACTACCAAATCAAATCGGCGTTCGCCCTCATAGACCAGACCTGCAACCTCGCCTGCAAATCCTGCTGCAATGGCACTGTTCACATCTTCTATGTTCATTCCGTACTGACCAATTTTGTCACGGTTGAACTGGATACTGATTTGCGGCAAGCCTGTTATTTCTTCTACATATAAATCCTCAACACCATCAACGGACTTGATTTTCTTGCCTACATCAGAAGCTATATCTGAAAGTATATCCAAGTCCTCACCATAAATCTTTAATACCACGTCTTGCTTCGCCCCGGTAAGGAGTTCGTTAAAACGCATTTGAATAGGCTGCTGAAAGCTGAATGTTGCATTTGGAATAACGGACAGGGATTGCTGCATTTTTTCAATCAATTCTTCTCTGTCTGCCGCACTTGTCCATTCTTTCTTAGGTTTAAGTACCACTACCATATCTCCCGCTTCAATAGGCATCGGGTCGGTAGGAATTTCACCCGAACCTATTTTATTGACCACCTGTTTTACTTCGGGGTAATTCTTCAATAGAATGGTTTGTGCCTTTTGGGAAACATCTATCATTTGGTTGATGGAACTTCCAACGGGAACCCTTGTTTCTACGGCAAAATCGCCCTCGTCCAACTGCGGGATAAATTCACCGCCCATTCTGTTGAATGTGATAAGTGTGATGATGAACAATACCACCGCAACCGATACTACTAAAAGTTTGCGCTTCATCGCACCGTTAATAATGGGGGTATAAACTTTTTGTATGGCGTTCATCATCCTATCGGAAAAGTTTTCCTTGTGTGATGTTTTTTTACTCAACACTAACGCAGACATCATCGGAACATAAGTGAACGACAACAGGAATGCTCCTAAAATGGCAAAAGATACCGTTTGTGCCATAGGCGTAAACATTTTGCCCTCAACGCCGACCAATGCCAGCAACGGGAGGTAAACGATGAGGATAATGATTTCACCAAATGCGGCGGCTGTACGGATTTTGCGTGAGCTTTCATATACCTCTTCATCCATTTGGTCTTGTGTAAGTTTTTCCACCCCGCCATACCGGGCTTTACTTCCCGTAATACGGTGCATCACAGCCTCCACTATGATAACCGTTCCATCGACAATAATCCCGAAGTCAATCGCACCGAGGCTCATCAGGTTACCGGAAACACCAAACAGGTTCATCATACAGATAGCGAACAGCATAGCCAAAGGAATGACCGATGCTACCACAAGCCCGCCACGAAGATTTCCAAGAAATAAAATAAGTACAAAGACTACAATCAAAGCCCCCTCGATAAGATTGGTGGAAACCGTTGAAATAGCCCCGTCCACCAGTTTTTTACGGTCAAGGAACGGTTCGATTTCAACGCCCTCCGGAAGACCTTTCTGTATTTCCGCTATTTTCTCCTTTACGTTGGAAATGACTTCCGATGAATTGGCTCCTTTCAGCATCATAACAATACCTGTAACCGTTTCGCCCTGTCCGTTTCTCGTAGCTGCACCATAGCGGGGACCATTGCCATAACCAACCTCGGCAACATCACGGATGAACACGGGCGCACCGCCCTCTTTTTTAACAACGATGTTTTTGATTTCGTCAATGTTTTTTACCAAGCCCTCACTGCGGATAAAATAGGCGTTCGGACCCTTGTCGATATATGCTCCCCCTGTATTCTGGTTGTTCTTTTCCAGAGCAGTAAAGATGTCCGAGATAGTAATATCCTGACTTGCCAGCTTATCGGGGTTAACCGCTATCTGGTATTGCTTTACGAAACCTCCAAAACCGCTTACTTCGGCAACTCCCGGTGTTCCCAATAGCTGCCTTTTGATAATCCAGTCCTGAATGGTTCTCAATTCGGTGGCATCGTACTTATCCTGATAGCCTTTTTTGGGATGGACTACATACTGAAAGATTTCGCCAAGACCTGTTGTCACGGGAGCCATTTCAGGTGTACCAACTCCCTCCGGTATATTCTTTGACGCTATGGTCAAACGTTCCTGTACCTGTTGCCTGCCCCAATAGATGTCCACCTTTTCTTCAAATACAATGGTGACAATGGATAGCCCGAAACGTGAAAAGGAACGCATATCCTTAATCCCCGGAATACTGACCATCGTCTGCTCCACTGGAAAGGTTACCAGTTGTTCCACTTCCTGTGCCGCCAGTGTAGGCGACACCGTGATGACCATCACCTGATTATCCGTGATGTCAGGTGTGGCATCTATGGGAAGTTTGGTAAGGGAATATGTACCCCAGCATATCAATGCCAGGGTAAATAAACCTATTATCAACTTATTCTTAATTGAAAAATGAATGATTTTATTTAACATACCATAATGTTGTTAGAATTTATTGCTTAAGGAGATACTGCCCTTTCAATCTTATCTTGACAGTAATATCCTCATTGGAATTGTTTTTAAAATACCAGCCCTGCGGTCCCTCGAATGGAGCAATGAAAGAGCCGACGATGTTATTGGAATAGGCGATGGTATAGCTTTCAAAATAATTGCTGTTGTCTTTAACCTCTCCGTGAAAATCAAAGTACAGTTCTCCTTTGTCGGTCATCCATTCGTATTTGAGTGAGCCGTATTTCAGCATATTTACTTTGTATTCAAGCCCCTTTCCTGCGGGTATTGCCACACTGACTTCATCGGTACGCTCCGATAGCTGTGTTGCAGGAGCCGGGTTATCCGCAGCAGCAGGTTTGGGTACGTCTGCACCGGAACCTGCGTTTTCCAGTTTCAGCACTTTATGCGGTCCCGAAGCCACCGTTTCCGTGCCTGCATCGCCAACATACAGCTTGCTAAAGCCTGTTGCCTTGCCAATTCCCAACGGGTCTATCCCATATTCAGCCGGGAGTACGGCACTGACCAAGAGTGCCGCTCCAATAACCAAAGCAATGACCACCTGCTTTATGATGGATTTTTTATCTAATATCTGATGCGCTATTTCTGCCATTTTTATTTTTTTTAAGAGTTAAAATAACCGACTAACTGATAGCCGAACAATAGAAAACCTGCTGCCATAAGCAGGGTATTGGTGAGCGTTGAAAACTTCATAAAACTTGATGACCGCCTCCAATTGGTGATGATAAAAAGCACAAGGGCTAAGGCTATGAACTGACCTATCTCCACGCCGATATTAAAGCCGATAAGGTTAGTCAGAAGCCCTGTCCTGTCAAAACTTAGTTCCTGTAACTTACTGGCTAAACCGAAACCGTGAAAAAGTCCAAAGATTAAGACCGCCGCTTTAGTATTGGGCTGATAACCCAAAAACCTTTGAAAGCCACCCAAGTTGTCAAAGCCCTTATATACGATAGACAATGCAATGATGGCATCAATCAGATAGGCATTGATTGCCATATCTGCCAGCACACCCAATAAGAGGGTAATACTGTGACCAATAGTAAAAAAACTCACATAAAGCAGTACTTCCTTTGGGCGATAAAGGAAAAAGATAACGCCTACAAGGAACAGCAAGTGGTCATAGCCTGTAAGCATATGCTTTGCCCCGATATACAGAAAAGGGACAAAGGCTACTCCCGAATTGCCACTTAAAAATGTTTGGGTATCCTCATCTACTCCGTGAGCATACGCCGCCCCTGAAACCAATATCAGCAGGGCTATTGATAGAAAAATTTTGATATACTTCATTTCCGGATTTTTTGTTAATTGAAAGCATAGCATCGAAGATGTGTATAGGTAATACACACATCTCACGAAGTACCGTTTGTAAATCAATTATGCAAACGGATAAGCGTAATCCTAATAAGAATTAGTGCTTGTGTCCGTGAGCTTTGTCTATGCTGTCCTGATTAACTTTAGGCTGCGCCACAGATTTATTGGTGCTGTCAGCAGGTGTATGATTACCCGCAGGGTCGTGCGAATGACCGTGAGCCTTGTCAATGCTGTCCTGATTGACTGCCGGAGCTGTTAGTTCCTGTTCTGGATTTGATTTGTCTGAAGAAGATTTTTCGCTGTTATTGCAAGCTGTAAACGCAAGTGCAGCAAATGCCGCTATAATGAATGATTTTTTCATCGTTAAAATAAATTTGATTGTAAAAAGAAATGATTTGCCCGTAGAATTGGGCATAAGTCAAATTTTAACTTTCAGAGGATGAAAGTTAAGCAACGATGAAAGAGGGAGGACCTCGGAGGGAGTATGCGCCGTAGTGCGGTGACTGGTAAATTGTATGCCTGTCCGGTGGAAAGGTATGCTGCTGATAGGCAACGATATATTCAATGGGATATTGGTAATCAAAAATGACGGCGCTAAAAGGCTGTGACAATTCCTTTGCAACAACTATATCCGCTCTATCATTAGTAAATGTTATCTGCTCTCCTGCATGTTGAATGCCGGAAAACAAGGTTCCCAAATCCACACAGCCCCCGTTTTTATCGTGGTCTTGATGGCTATGTACTGTGAAATTTTCGTGGTGATGATGCGAAACGATGCTATGTCCAAGTATAACTACTTGGGCAATAACAAAAAACACTATGGCTAAGTTCTTACGCAACATTGCGACAAAGATATACAAATAAGTTTACTTGATGGCAATTCGGTGCAAAAAAACGAACTTAATTCCCAAATTATTAAACTTATTCAATCTTTACCAGCCTTTTTGTACGTGGGCGACAATTGTTTTTAAGTCAATACATTTTTCTTTAGGTTATTCCTGCTGTACCAAATGCTGTAAGTTCGGGTCATTCTTGATGCGCTCCATTTCACTGACAACAATATTCAGGATGTCCGATTTTATCTGTTTGTAATTGCTTTCGATTTCCTGCTTCATCTTATCCTCGCCCTGTTCATTTACAAAGGATAAAATTTCCGGTATCTTCTGATAGGCTTTGGTTTCTGCGGCTACTTTTTCATTATCTACCACAATTTCGGCGTGAAATATTTTTTGCTCGATACGTTCATCGAAATTATCTGATACAGAACCCACAAACATACCTTGTGTTAATGTTGAGATTTTGGAAGCCGGAATGAGGCTGTCTAACTGTGTGGAGATAGAGGTAGATTTATCGTTGCGGTTAATGGTCATACTTTGGCGTTTCTGCAATACTTTCCCGAAGCGTTCAGATAGGCTCTTTGCTGTTTCTCCGACCACCTGACCACTGAATATATTGCCAACGGTATTTTGAATAACCTTGCTCTCTTTGTCGCCGTAATCCCTCGTTAATTGCGAAAAGTCCTGAAAGCCCAAACATACCGCTACTTTGTTACTTCTCGCAGTTGCGATAAGATTATCCAGTCCCCGAAAATAAATAGTGGGCAGCTCATCTATGATAACGGAACTCTTCAACTGTCCTTTTTTATTAATCAGCTTTACAATCCTTGAATTGTACAAGCCCAACGCTGCCGAATAAATATTTTGACGGTCGGGATTATTACCAACGCACAAAATTTTAGGCTCTTGTGGGTTATTGATGTCAAGCGTAAAATCATCGCCCGTCATTACCCAGTACAACTGCGGGCTAATCATTCTTGACAATGGAATTTTTGCCGATGCTATCTGACCTTGTAACTGGTCTTGTGCGCCGCCTTGCCACGCATCCATAAAGGGCGACAAATAATTTTCCAGTTCGGGGTATGAGGTTAAAATCGTGAACACATCCGAATACTTTTTATTCAGCAATTCAATAGCGTGTGGGAATGTGCAATACTTACCGTCCTCGTAGATTTTCAGATACCAAATTATTGCTGCAAGCAAGATGATTGGGCTTTCCACAAAGAAATCCCCTTGCTTCTGTATCCACGACCTGTTGAGGTTCAACATTATGGTATAAGCTGCTTCATAAGCATCTGAAATGTCCGTCATAAAGTCGGGATTGAGTGGGTTACAACGGTGGCTCTTACGTGGGTCGTCGAAATTTATAACGTAGAATTTCGGCTGAATTTTATACTTGTCCCGGTGCTTCAGTAAGTGATTGTAGGCAATGGTAGAAAGGTCGTCGAATTTGAAATCGTAGATGTACATACTAAAGCCTTTCTCAATCTGCTGCTTGATGTAGTTGTTTACAATGGCATAGGATTTTCCTGAACCCGGAGTACCCAATACGATAGTTGCCCTGAAAGGATTTACGATGTTTATCCAACCATTATTCCATTTGTCTTTATAGTAAAATTTAGTGGGCAGGTTGACGGAATATTCATTTTCCATCAGCTTGGTTTCCTGTTGGAAGCTCTCGTTTTCGTTGTTGAAAACGTCGTCCATCAGATTAGTGCGCAGCAAACGGCTCATCCATACCCCTGCCATCAATAAGGCGATATAACCTAAAGAGATGGTAAGGATATACAGAAATGTACCTGTTGCCGGAGATAGCTTTAACAATGGGGTGTTCAGAAAGAACAGTACAGAGCCTATGCCCAAAGCCACGTAAATTTTAGACCAGGTTATCTTCTCATTCTTTACGCCTTTCGTTCCTAAGCAACTCAAAGCCAACAAAACCAAAGCAAATGCTTTGGTGTATAAGGTATGTGAGAACAAACCTGCCGTTCTGTTGAAATTGCCCAATATTTTGTTGATTACTTCCAACGTCCAACCACGTTCTAAAAAGAAACCATAGCAGAACCAATAAAGGTGCATCAGCACCAATAGAATACTGACCGCCCGCATAAAAGCCATTATCTTGGCAAGCCCTCTTAAATCGTCTTCTCCCTGCATTATTTTAAGTTTTAATGTTCGGGCGTGAATTTAAAGGCTCTATGGAGTGGCTATAAGAAAGTGGCAGCCAGTGGCGTTGTGTGGCAGTATTTGGCTGATTACTATTTCTGACCTCTTTGGCGTTTGCGTTTCTTCTTCATCTTGTTAGCAAAATCCAATTCTTCATAATCTTCGCCCTGCGCTTCAGGCAATAAACCGCCCAATGCTTCAACCAAACCGTCTTCGTGTTTTTCCGTAGTTAAGAAGTCGAACAAATGGTGTGGCTCTTCCGCAGGAAGATCCGCATCATTTGATGTGGATAGCTTGGGTTGTAATACCACAGGCTCTTTTATCTCTGGCTTGATGTTATTGTTCCAATAATCGTTAAAAGTATTTGCGGAAAGTTCTGTTGCCAATCTTGAACCATTCCATACCGCTTTGGAATTATGGTCTATAAAAGTAATACCATAAATCCTCCTTGCATCATTACGGCGCACCACCACGTTAATGCCCTGTTCCGCTAACTGCTTTTTAAAGCTCAATTCATCGCTGGTAGATTTCAAAGCAATGGTAACGGCAGATTTTAAGGTCTGCTTGGTCGGGGTATCTTTCAAAGCTGTTTTGCATTTCGCAAAATGCAATTCCAAAGCCGGAAACCCTGCGCTCTTTCCAAACAGCGATGCCTTGAAAGGATGCCCGGCTCTTTCGCCTTTTTCATTCAATGGAATATATAATAAGCCCTGCTGCATTTTTCCCTGTAATTCGCCCTCGATTTTCTCGGCGGTAATATTGAACAGTGAAAGCAGTGCATTGTATTCGCCCAGTGTTTGATATTGGTAGTAATTCGGCAGGTGGCGAACGACCGAAGCAATTTGACTTTTTACATCGCCTGCCCGATAATCTACCGGACGGAAAACCTTATCAGTTTGGTTGCGCTCCTTATCCGTTGCGAGTATCAATCCGTGTTTTCTTTCCAGTTCACGGCATACATTCATAGACCGCATTTTCTCGAATTTGTCAGAAATCTTTTTGCCTTGTTCGTCCACGCAAACCGATACAATGTGTATATGGCTGCGGTCAATATCGGTATGCTTGAATACCACAAAAGGCTGCTCGCTGTAACCCATTTCCCGCATATACTGTTCTGCCATTTCTCGAAACTTGTCATCGCTTACCTTATCATTCGGGTCAGGATTGAGCGAAATATGCAAGGTATGTTTCTCGGTGTTGCGGTTAGCAATTAGGTAAGGGGCAAAAGACTGGGCTAATTGCGCCACGGAATAATGACCGCTTGCGGTTTCAATCATCTTATTGGCGAACAAAATTTGTCCGTTTTCATTCTCTACTTTAAGCTGATTGTATGCCAATGCCCCATATAAATTTCCGCTTCTGCCAATCTTCGCTATCATTTCTACGGTTGTTTTTTCAGGTATTTGGCTTCAAATTCCTCGGTTATTTGGATGATTTTCTGACACAGTATCGCCATTTCTGCCGTCTGTTTTTCCAGTTTGTACAGAAATGCTGCGGCTTTTTTCTCGGAAAAGTTCTTGTACAATAGCTTCACAATCTGATTATAGTTTACGCCAATGGAACGGAACTGGCTGTGAAAAGAGGTCAGCCGCATATAAAAATCAACCGTTCCCTTGTCAATCTGAATAGTCTTTATGGTCTTATCAAAGATGCAGGACGTTATAAAATGCGCCTTTACCTGCATCCCTGATTTGTCAAAAAGAGCAAGAAAGCGGGCGTGTTCCTGCTCATTAAAGGAAATGGTGTACCGTATGGTCGCCGGGTCTGCTTTGGGGCGACGTCCGGTCTTTTTCAATTGCTTTTTGTTGTTATCGTTCATCACTAATCCATTTTAAAATCCATACAAAACCCTGACTTCGGAAGGTGTTTTCTGCCCCCTGCACAGGGCAAGTTGTTTTGAGCATCGGAAATCATTCCGAGATGCTCAAAACACAACTTGCCGTGTTCTGGTGAACACAAAAATCCGCCCTACGGGACGGATTGGATGTAACAAGGAAAAACGGCTCGATGCCGTTCAAGTTACGTCCTGATATGTCAAAAGACTTTTGCATAAATCCGTTAATAAAAATCACAATACAAAGTAAAGCCCTGTTTACGATAGCGTTGCACTGTGCCACAGTGCCAAATGCTACCTCTGAAAGCCAAACACTGCCACCGCTATACAACCGAGTGAATTTGATGAGTTCTTTGCCCTTGAATGTTGGCAGGCAGACCGTCAGCCCGTACTTCAGGACGAGCAGATAGCACACATTCAGGATGGCAGGCTATTCTGAATGCAAGATTGCAGGAATGCAAGAACGCAGTAATGATGGAAAGCGTGACAGCCTGCCATAAGAATATCCTGCCGGATGGATTGAATGACAGACGGAGCGAATGCAAGAACGCAATCCTGCCTGAATAAAAGCAGGGCTGCTGTACCGCAGGGAAGCGGGCAATCAATAATTCCCGCAGGCAAGCCTGACAGCTATCCTGCAAGAAAGACAGCACGAAATCAGGATTGCACGGCTGAAAGCCTGCAAGACTGAAAACAGGTAGATGTAAACTTTAAATTTTAAAAATATGGACACAAAAAAGAAACCTCTGTTTGTCGCCTTTTCTTCTCAAAAAGGTGGCGTTGGCAAAAGCACATTCACTACGCTTGTTGCAAGTACAATGCACTATCGCTTGGGCTACAATATAGCCGTGTTTGATGCGGATTTTCCGCAGCACAGTTTGATGAAAATGAAAACCCGTGATTTGGCAATGGTAATGGAAAATGAGGCTTTGAAAAAATTGGCTTACAAGCAGTTTACCACCATCAACAAAAAAGCCTATCCCATTATGCAATGCAAAGCGGATAGCGTACTGGATGCGGCGCACGAATTTGTAAACACTTCTCCCGTTCCGGTAGATGTGCTGTTCTTCGACCTGCCCGGAACCGTGAACACACCCGGCATTCTGAAAGCATTGGCGGGGATGCACCACATTTTTACACCCATTACGGCAGACCGTGTAGTAATGGAAAGTACGCTCATCTTCACACAGCTATTACAGGATGTGATTATGAAAAAAGGCGAAACCTCTATACAAACCATTAACCTGTTTTGGAACCAGGTGGACGGCAGGGAAAGCACACCGCTGTACGATGTATATAATCAGCTTATTGGGCAATTGGGGTTACGCCTGATGCAAAGCCAAATCAAGAACAGCACCCGCTTTCGCAAAGAAAGCGAAGCGGACAGTAAAACGGTTTTCCGTTCTACCGTAATGCCACCTGATGAGCGTTTGATGAAAGCCTGCCAGTTAGACCTGTTCATCAGCGAATTTTTAAACGTCATTCAATTATAGCCCTATGGAAAAAGATAATAAAAGAAAAGTCACGCCGGACATTAACGAAGAGTTGATGATGAACCTGATGGTGGACGGCGTTAAAAAAGAGGGTTTACAGCTACCGCCCGAACCGGCCGAAGAACCGGAAAAGGAAGAAGAAAAAAACGAGGTAAAGCAGGAAGAACTACAACAAAGCAAACCTGTACAACGGGAAAGGAACCGCACCAAGAAAAACCTTGACGGAACTTACGGCGAACACTTTTTGAAAACCCATTCGATGACAAAGCGAGGAGATAAAAGCATTTATATCAGGCAGGAATACCACGAACGGCTATCCCGCATTGTACAGGTTATTGGCAAGGATGCGATACCCCTGTATGCTTATCTCGATAACATACTGGAGCATCATTTTGAACTATTTGAAAAAGCCATTACCGATGATTTCAACGAAAAGTTTAAACCCATTTTTTAAAGCATCTGATTATGGAAATAGTAATTGTGATTTGCCTGCTCATCGTCATTGTCCTGCTTTTGCAGGATAAGATTGTCATTAACAAAAGGTCGCAGCAAAAGCCTACGCAGGAAAAGGTTAACCCGAACCTGCCCGATATTATGGGGCAACCGAAGCCAGTAAGAAGCCTTTCAGTGCCAAACACTGCCAATGAAAGCCAAATAACGGAACCGGAGATAAACCCCGATAATTTAGACATCGAATACGACGAAAACGAAAACGTCAGCATTCAAATTCCGCAGGAAGAACTGGACGAAGTTTTCAGCAATACGCCTGATTTGGAAGAAGAGGAAGAAGAATGGAACAGGTACGGAATATCCGGTGGCGATAACGGTTTTGCCCAAGGGGTTACCTACGACGAACTAAGCTCCGTAGGGGCATTGCTCCAAAAAGAAAATTTGGAACAGGCTCAAAAGGAAACAGCGGTAGCCATAGTTCAGAAATTACAGGGAACCGAATTATTCAGCTTACTGGAAAATTCTATTGAGGGTGCTTCCCGAAAAATTGCCGAGCTTTTGGATAGCACACTTTCATCTGAAAGCGACGACGGTTCTTCCACCGTGCGGAAAAGTGATTTGGGTGATTTTGACATTGGGGAGTTTGTCTGAAAAGACGGCTCCCTTTTGTCTTTATAAAGGCGTCGCAGCCTGATAAAAAACAGTACAGATATGATTAAGAAAGATGACCCTGATTATATATTCGAGGAATATAAAGGACACACCATAGCAAGCCACAAGAATAATGTTGTTGGCAAAGACATTAATAATCTCATCATTGTTTATCGTTCAGACGAGTTCCCCAATCACGGGTATATTATTGGACTGGATGATAGCAAGTTGTCCGGCAGCAGAAAGTCAGTACCAAACAACATAGATGATGCAAAAAGTTATATTGACTGGGTAGTTGGTATTCAACAAAAAAAGGAAGAGATAAAGCCGACAAACAATATTGTTGACCAAGAAGCCTACGATTTGCGTGTAAACAAAGGGATGCTGCCAACCATAGCTATTGCAGGGCATACATTCTATGTAGATATACGAATGGATATGCTGCGACCTAAAGATGATTTCCTTTCAAAAGGTATTGTGTTCTCGGATATAGCCAACTACTATGATGAGGATAAAAGGACTTACACCATTCCCTACAATCCGAAGACACACGAATTTCAGGAACCGGATTACCGTAACATCAAAGAGTTGCCCAAAGATTTAATTGCTGTGCGGTTCCCCTCTGAAAGACTACTTGACAGGATTGGATGGAACAGGCACTACGGATTTGAACTAACACACGGATTGGATAAGCAAGGCTTGAAATTACAGTTTGAAGCAAAGCAAATACCCTGGGAAAAAACCTTTCTTTTTGATTTGATTAAAAGCAACCGGAAAACCGAAAAGAACCTGCAAAAACCTGAAGCAAAACAAGAGCCAACCCAATCTCAAAACAAGCCGAAAAGTCGAAAGATGTAAATTCTTGCGCCATAACTGAACACTAAACAAGAGTTTTAATTCCCTGCAGCCTTTGTAAATTTTGGAGTGTCAAACTTTGGAGTTGTCTTTGGCAAATCAACTTTAACAGATATAGGCATTGGAAAATCAACGCCCATTATAATTGCTTCGCCGGAACCCAAAGATGGTAAAAAAGAAAGTGTTTCTTTATTCGCTGTTGAGCAAGCACTGGCTATTGCTTCTTTATCTTGATAGTTAATCAGCCTATGAGTAATGAATGTTCCCATCTGACTAAGAGTACCAACAGGAATATCTCTCGGCATTTGTGTCGATAGGCATAAAAATAATCCATATTTACGGCTCTCTTTAGCAATATTATCAAAAGCATTTAATTCTGTACTTTCAAAATATTCATCCTTGACTTTTTTATTTAGGAACTGATGTGCCTCATCTACAAAAAGTATCAATGGCTTTTCTCTAAAAGCGTTTGTTCGTGCTTTATTTAATAAATATCTACCTAATGAATTAGCCAAAATCTCCCTAACCTGAAAATTGTATGGTACATTTTCAAACCCAATTCGCAGAACGTTTAAATCAGGGTTTTCTAAAAACTCGTTTATTTTAGTAATTAAATTATTCGTTGTTGGGGCATTAAATCCAAACATTCCGGAATAGTCATTGTCAGATATAACATTATTGACACGCATTATTAGACTTGTCGCATTCCCGTAATTCCTTTCATCTCTATTAGCTGCCCAACGGTCATTGAATATCTGAAAACATTCATTTCCGATTTGTCTGTGAAGCAGGTTTATACCAAAATTGTTTATAGAGAAATCTTCGACTATCGCTTTATAAGTAAAGTAGGCGTTATTGTAAGCGGCAGTCAAATTTCCTTGCTTCACAACTAACCCATTATTTAATATTACTTGTTGCCCCCGGAATGTAAAGCTATCGTTCGTTCCATCATTATTATGTCCGTTATTAGGAATATTATTCATTAGACAATGGGCTACTTTCAAAGATTTTATTGCTTCCAGTAAAACGGGTTGCTGAACCTGTCCGGATGGTCTGAACAAGACAAACAAATCATTTATAGTTAAGTTTTGATAAGGAAAATAACTCTCCGAAATAAGTATGGAATGTGTAACTTTTGGATGTGTGTCGAATGTAGAATACTCTCCGGTTGGGTCTAAAATAATTGCTTTCGCTCCTGTTTTTATTACTCCCTCTAAAAACTTGCTAATGGTATAACTTTTACCCCCACCAGTGGTTCCAACTACTGCACAGTGACGACTGAAAATAGCCTGAAGAGATATATCTACTGGAACATTTTTGTCATAGATTAGATTACCCATTCTAAATGTTGGAGAATGCTCAATGTTTTCTGGTTTTATTCCAAAAGTTTTAAAATGAGTGGAAAGAAATTCCGATGAGCAAATAAATACTTTAGAACCAATTAGAGGTAAACTATTTATTCCTTTTTCTATTTTACTCGGATTGAACAGGTCAAATGATAAGAGAATTTCTATTCTGCCTACGGGATGAAACGCCTTAGTCGAAAAGGTTCTTTCGCTTAATTCTAATCGTTCTTTTTCAGGTAAAGATATTTCTAACATTTTACCCAAAAATCCTTTGTCTTCTCCCTCAATAACAATATAATTACCGACAAGTCCACCACGCAAGACTTCTGCGTGATGTACAAATGTTTTCATCAAAACAGAAGATGGAAAATGCACTTTAACGAAGGCGGGGGATACAAAATTTATATACCCAAGAAAATGACTGTGATTGAAAGGGCTATTGCTCATAGTTAGGTGTTGGGAATATTAATTACTATTTGTCTTGTATCCTCCGGGTTGTAGGATTTCAAATCAGGATAATTTTTGGCGAAATGGGTGTAAGGCTGCGACTGTTAGAAGCTGCCCAAACGCCACAACGTACCATCCCCAAAGGAACTATTGTAACGGCTAATGCCAAATTTCAGGGTGGACGTTTACAGCTAAAAGTTACCTCGATAGAACTGGAAGGCAATATCATCCCGGTGGATATTACCATTTACGATTTGGACGGACAGCAAGGCTTGTACGTTCCTTATTCTCCCGAAATGAACGCCCTTACCGAAATGGCGGGCAATATGAGCCAGACAGGTGGAACCAGTGTAATGCTCACGCAAAATGCCGGACAACAGGTTGCTGCTGATTTAAGCCGTGGCGTGGTACAGGGAATTTCGGGCTATTTCGCCAAAAAGGTAAGAACGCCAAAGGTTACGCTGAAAGCGGGGCATCAGGTCTTTTTGGTATCTAAAAAATAATGTTGAACTCAAATAAATAGAACAATGAAAAATCATTTAAAAACCTTTTGGGCTATTGCCCTGATACTCGGCTTTGCCGTACAATCTTATGCACAGGACAGCATTAAGACACCTCTTGCCCTGGGCAAGATTGAACCCTACCGTATGGAAGTTACCTACGATAAAACTTCGCACCTGATTTTCCCGACCGCCATTCGTTACGTGGATTTGGGTAGCGAATACCTGATTGCAGGGAAAGCGGAAGATGCAGAAAACGTGCTGCGTGTAAAAGCATCTGTGAGGGATTTTGAACCGGAAACCAATTTTTCTGTGATTACCAATGATGGGCGTTTTTACAGCTTTAACGTGTATTACAGTTCCTACCCCGAAGCAATGAGCTACGACCTGCTCACAATGCAAAAGGCAGTAGATAAAGCTAAGGGTAACGATGTGCTTTTTGAGGAATTGGGTAATAATTCGCCCTCACTGGCGGGCTTGTTATTGGAAACCATTTACAAGAAAGATAAGCGCATTGTAAAGCACATCGGGGCTAAGAGTTTCGGTATTCAGTTTATCCTGAAGGGCATTTACATACACAACGGAAAATACTACTTCCATACAGAATTGAGAAACCGTACCAATGTGCCTTTCGAGATTGATTTCATCAATTTTAAGGTAGTGGATAAGAAAGTTGCCAAACGCACCGTAGTACAGGAAAGACCGCTAACACCGTTGCGTACTTACAAACCATTGGACGGCATTGCCGGAAAATCGACCGAACAAAATGTGTTCCTCTTAGACCAGTTTACCATCGCCGATGATAAGATACTGCTGATTGAGATTTTCGAGAAGAACGGCGGCAGACACCAAACGCTTCAGGTGGAAAATTCCGATTTAATCAAAGCCCGTTTGATTGACGATATGCACCTGAAATTTTAGTAACCTTTTAAAGCAATAATATGAAAAAGTATATCTATACCGTGATGCTTGTTCTGATAGGCATTACGGCTGCACAGGCACAAAGAATGCTGCCAAAACAAAGAGGACTGGAAATAAGTGCGGGTGTATTATCCGATGATAAAATCGGTAACGATTATTATATCAGCGCAGCAATGACCGTAAACGGTAAAAATGGCAATTATCAGCTTTGGGCGTTGGAATATACGCACCAATACCACGATTATAAAGACCTCCGCATACCACAGGAAACCTATACCGCAGAGGGCGGTTACAGCTTCTTCCTGTTGGGCGATGCCCGAAAAAACATCACGCTGAATTTTGGGATAACTGGCGTGGTCGGTTACGAAACTATCAACCGGGGCGAAGCAATGCTGTATGATGGAGCGAAGATACTGAGCGAGGATAATTTCATTTACGGCGCAGGTGGTCGCCTCACTTTTGAAACGTATCTGTCCGACCGTTTTGTACTCGTCCTGCAAGGGCGTACAAAAGTCCTTTGGGGTACAGACTTACAGCAGTTCCGACCGTCGGCAGGTTTGGGATTAAGGTTTAACTTTTAAAACGTAAAAACGATGATAGCAATATTCAATAAATTCAGAACGGGATTACTGCCATTATATGTATTCCTGACAATTCTCACAGCTTCGGTTACGTTGGTATCTTGCAGCAAAGATGATGAACTCGAAATACAGAATGATTTTCCTTTTGAGGTCAATGTAATGCCAGTGCCTAAAGACGTTGCCAACGGACAGACCGTAGAAATACGCATTACCATACAGCGTACCGGGAATTACAGTAATACGCAGTATTTCCTGCGCTATTTCCAGTTTGATGGGCAAGGTACTTTGCAGTATTACAATGAACCGCCTTATCAGCCCAATGACCTGTACCAATTACCAACGGAGCAATTCAGGCTGTATTATACATCAACTTCTGCCGTATCGCAATCTTTTGATGTTTGGATTTCGGACAGCTTCGGGAATGAGAAGCAGGTAACTTTTCAGTTCAATAGCAGCGATTAAAAGCAGTATTTCAATTTGTAAAAAACGGCTTATCTGATGGGTAAGCCGTTTTTGCATTTAGGACACCTCATTTACAGGCTGAAACAAATATTTTTCGTAAATTTAAAGATGGATTTAAAGTGTTTTTGTTATGGTCGCATCATTAGTTATAGGTATCATATTTTTGGTTGCAGGCTTGGGACTTCGTTACTGGATTAACAGAAGAAAATTTTACAGGCGCAGCCCTATGGGAGCAGAGGGATTTTCCTCTTATGAAAGTTCGGTCTTCATTAAATTGATTGAAAGGGTTGGTAAATGGGTAGCTTATGCACTGATTATTTTCGGGCTGTTATCGCTATGGGTCTATTCCCGTGAGAAAAAGGATAAGCCAACGGTAAATACCGAACAACCTGCCCAACGCAGATAATTATTATACAGATTTAAAGCAAATCGGATAACCTTTTGGGCTATCCGATTTTTTTGTTTTATAGGGATAGTAACCCGCCAAACACTGCCTCTCAAAGCCAAACCCTGCAACATTCTCCACCCCTGCATTAAGCCTTTATAAATTCGACTTCCACAGCAAAATTGAGCAGAATATGGAAGTTATCGCAATACAAAAATCCGCTTTGGACGGAATGAAAAATGAACTAAAAGCACTTTTGGAACTGACCGAAAATGCTACGCAGAAATACACTCCCATTTTTAAAGAAGAGCAATGGCTCGATAACCAGGAAGTGTGCCTGATGATGAACATTACTAAGCGCACTTTGCAGACGTATAAGGATAAAGGGTTATTGCCTTATTCCAAATTGAACCGAAAGAACTATTATAAACGCTCGGATGTACAGGCTTTGCTCGAAGCCGGACAGCCGTACAATACTGCTGAAAATGGATTTATTCACGAATGATAATGAGGAAATCATCGCCCATAAGGAAATGATTATGCAGCTAAGGAACCGTATTGAAAGCATATTGAAAAACTACCGTCCGGTAATGAACGGAGAAATATACTTGTCTGGCGAAGATGTGTGCAAGCTGCTCCATATCAGCAAGCGGACTTTACAGCAGTACCGTGACGATAATATCCTGCCGTATATACAAATAGGCGGTAAGATTATTTATAAGGAAACGGATATTCTGACCATACTGGAGCAAAATTACATTTCCAATAAAACAGATTGACTGTAACCTTTTTTGTCATATATGCTATCAAAAAGGAATGAGTTTAGTATCTTTGCTACTGAAAATATAGAAAATACTTAAAGTGTTTTTGCTTTAAGTCCCACATTGAAAACTGGTAATTTTTAGACAACGGGACAGATAAGTAAGAACGCTCACGTCAAAGGCGTGGGCGCTCGCTTATTCGTTGTCGGGCATACCAGTGCCTCAATGTGCGGTAAGTGTAGTTGCCTGCGCTCTTTTTTTGTGCAAGGCTTCCACAACCTAAAACATTAAGGCTATGGATAACGAGCATATTTTTTACCCCAACTTCGACCATTCTGCATCACAGCTATCAGCATTCTCTCTCTGCATAGATGTCTTTATCATATCTCTTAAAAATGGGGAAATTGTACGTTTTAGACCTAATGAAATATCACATTTTAAAGAATGGCTTACCCGTTTTAATGTCCGGGATATTGCGGTTAATGATGGCATATCTCACACTCATAGAACGGCTAATTTATCTGAACCTGCAAACGGATTTTTTAACCTTATTAAAAAGAGGAAATGAGTAAAGAGCAAATAATTAAAATAGCATTTATAGATGACCACGATTTACTAAGAAAGGGCATCTGTGATTTTATACGGGATGACGATAATTTTGAGATTGTATTTGATGCTGAAAACGGCAAATCGGCATTGCAAAAAATGGAACAAACCGACGTTGTTCCCGATGTAATGATAGTTGATATAAATATGCCTGTGATGAATGGCTTTGACACAGCTAAGGCATTGCTTAAAAAATATCCGCAGACAACTATTCTTGCCTTTAGCGTAAATGATGAGGTTAAGGATGTAGTGAAGATGCTCCATTGTGGAGCAAAAGGGTATATGCTGAAAGGTGCAGACCCCGAAGAACTCAAAAATGCCATTAAGGTAATGTCGGGCGGTGGGCGGTATTTCAGCGCAGGTGTAAGTGAAATCGCAATGGAGTATTATAAGCAGTTTCCGCAATAACTGGTTTCTTTGTTACTTTCTTTTCCGCTGAACTCACGAAAGAAAGTAATTCCTCAATTATAATTATGGGATAGTGAATATCCCACGCAACAAAGTCGCAACCTATTTGATAAAATGAAAGATAGGAATGTGAGGGGCATTTTAGCAAATGGGATTGTACCTATCTAAAGCAAAAAGACAGTCCCGACCATCGGAAGGATCTGTCTTTTTGCCGCCCGACTTTTCAGGCGGCTTTTATTTGTCAGTTAATGGTTTTTAAATACTCGTTGTAACGTTCCGTTATATCTTTGCCTTTCCTGAAGGTGTCTTTTGTATAGCTGTAATGCTCTTCAAAAAACTTTACTTCTTTGGTGGTAAGGTCTATTATATAACGGTAGTCTGCGTTTATCCGTCTTTCGTCCATTGTGCAATGCTCTTTAAGCATTTCGAGTTCCTGCTCGCTGTTATCAAGGGATAACAAAGGCAAAAATAGCCTTTCAACGATATAGCCCTGTTCGGGTGCGCTGCTACTGTCTGCAACGCATATCAAGGATTTGCCGTTGCTCAATTTGATATGAAGATTTGAACGTGTCATATTTAGAATTTTAAATTGGGTTTTCTGATTAAGCGATTAACTGGGTTAGTAAAAATTCTTCTGTCCAAAATTCCTCGCTCGTGTGCTTGCCGTATGCTGTATAGTAGCCTGTACCGTTTGCCCGCAATACAAGCCTGTAACAGTCCAGTCGGTTTTCAGGTACGGTAAAGGTTTCCTGCTCTTGCTCGCCAAGCTCTACAAATACCCATTCTTTGCCGTTAAGCAGTCCTTTAACGTTCGGGTTATCATCTTCGCCTGTCCTGTAAAAATCTACTGCCGTATCATAGTAGTTCATCGAACAGAAATAATGATTGCCCTCTAATGGCTTAACCAGTGCAAGCCGTTTTGCCTGTTCTTTTTTCCATTCTTCGGATAGGTGAATAATTGCAAACTCGCAATTATCCCACTCGCTGTTGGTGTTGGCTTTAACCAAAATATGTGCTGTTGTTTTATCTGATAGTTTCATTGTCTTAAATTTTAATGCTGTTTAATTGATTTTCGATTTTACGCTCTAACAAGGTTTCGAGTATTTCCCATTCGCTGTCATACTCCTTACCCTCAAAATGGTAGGTGTCGGTTTCCTCGTCTAATTCATAGCTTTCAAAATCCTGACTATCTAAGCAGGTTTCCGTTAGTGTACCGTTCTCAAATGTTGCCTTGCCATATACTAAGCACCCCAATTCCTCATACTCGTGTGTGAAGGCAACTTGAAAATGTTCTGCTATCTGCTTAACGACTTCCGTATTAGGCGACCATTTTGTTTCATACTGGAATACGCCCGTACTTTCATTGTCCTGGCTGATGCTGAAGAAATAATCTCCGTGCGTGTCCTGTACGAAATCGGGCAGTTGCCCGCAATCTTCTTTCTGCTCTTTTTCAGCCATAGATTTGAATAGCTGTGTTATCTGTTCGATTGCTTCGTTTGTTCCCTCGAAAACAACCGTATTGTTGCACCAATTAGCCATAATTATTTATCGTTTAAGGTTATTTGTAAAAATTTGTCGCTCCCGAATAGCAGGTGTATAGCCTGTTTTAGTTGTGGGTTGCATTGTTCTTCGTCTGCGTACTCAACAAGGCAATGGATAGCGAATATTGAGTGATGTCCGTCGAAAAAATGGTCTGTAAACCAGTTCGGACGTTTCCAAAGCTGTTCATTTTTGTTTATTCCGTTTTGTGCATTCTGCACAAGCCTGTACCAAAATTCAGCGGTAAAAAATCCTTTTTGATACCACCCCTCACGGAATGCAGTTTCATTTTTAAGGAAGTACCCGCATTGTTTTTCTATTGCGTTTTGCAGGTTCTCCAGTTCTTCGGGAAACAGTTTGCACAGTAACCCCGCTTTGTCCAGATTATCCATTTTATGTAATGCTTTCATATCTTTTGTTTTTAGTAGGCGACCACCTTTGCAGGCAGTCGCCTTTGATGATTTAATTGAAGTTGAAAATCTCTGCTCCTGAATAGGCAAAGTCGGTACACAGTTCAAAGGCTTTTTGTGTCTTTAGCTGTGCTGTACCGCCCATTACAATAGATTGTAGTTTTGCTTCGCCATCCCTGTAATTGCGTACATTCTGAAAATAACCCGTAACAGCATTGTAAGCCCCGAACAATGTGCCTTTGGTGGTTTCCATTTGTTGGGTGTCGCTTATCATAGCGTATTCAAAGGCATCATCTACGGTGTTTTTGAACACAGTAGAAACTTCGTCTTCCGCACCTTTTTTGAGCAGGTTAAGCGTTTCTTTGTTCGGGCATAGTGCCAACTGGATTAGCTTTCTTACTTCTCGGTCTGTTACTCTTACTTTAGCCCAATCGTTAAAAATGTTCTCTAACTGTGTGCTTAGGGTATTAGCAAGCCCCATAACCTTGTGAGCGTTTTCAAGGCGTTGTTTTGCTCCTGACGTGTGTTTGATACGCACTACGTTGGTCATACTCCGCAAAGAAGCGTTAAGAGTGTTTTGGCATACGATACGGATAGGGGTAAACGCTGCGGTAATACTTCCGCTACCGTCGTGGCTTGTGGTTAAGAAGATGTACTTTTCTGTAACGTCGTCGCCGTTGCCTACACGGATATAGTCAGGCAGCTTGGCAGTAATGAAGATGCGTTCCCCGTTGCCCAATGCCCCTGCGGTTTCGTACAATATTCCCTCGCCTCCGCCTACAATAGCATCAAAGAAATTGAACGCCTCACGGTTCTGTACGATATGGTAGTCTTTGCCTACTACGCCCAACGGTGTGTTGGTGTCGGTGCGGAGTGTGGCGAAACTGTTAGGCACTAAAATGTCGTTAGCTTCAATCAGTTCTCCGCCGTCGCCTATGCTCATTGTTCTGCCCTGTGTAAACAATGGGGATTTGATAACCTCGTAGTCTAAACCTGCGTGTACTATTGCTTCCTCGCTTGTTGGGTACTGCTCTACGATTTGCCCCAAACCATGCCACGCTTTTTGTTGAACGCTGAAGAATGAATGACGTCCTGTTTGCTCGTTGAAATTGATGTTGTGTGCCATAATGCTAAAATTTTGATGTTTGAAAAAAATGTTTAAATACTCACTCGCTTTTCTCGTTTCCCGCTTCCGTTGTGGTCTGCTCCGCTTCGCTTCGCATAATTTTTTCCAAAAGAAAAACCGGAAAAAAGAAAGCAGATAATCCAAGCGGGCAACAGCGAAAACCAAGAAAAAAATGATTTAATGGGGGTTCCTTTAGGGGGAAACCGTTCATTCACTTTTTTTATTGGTGGGCGTGTGGGGTGGCTGCCCGCTATAACTTAGCTGCCTTTTTACCGGTTGATTGTGGAAATATTCTGTTCTAATTTTTATGGCATTATTGGGCAGGCTACGATAGCCTGTGACAGAAAGTGGAGTAAAGGAAAAGTAAGGGCATAAAAAAAGCAGAACCGTTAAGTTCTGCTCATTGTGATTAAATGAAAGCTAATTATATAGCCGCCAAAAATGCTTCTTCCATTGCCCTGAATTTTGGCGTAACCAAATCCATATCCTTACTGATTTTTTGGCTTGTGATTTTAGCATAAATCTGTGTGGTCGAGATATTTTTATGCCCCATCATTTTGCTAAGGCTTTCAAGCGGTACGCCCTCGGTCAAAAACATAGTTCCGAAAGTGTGCCTTGCCGTATGGAAAGTAACTTTTTGTTCGGTAATAATTTCGGCTTTTTCAATCAATTTGCCTACGTGCGTATTGCAGGTTGAATTGGTCGGAATAGGAAATATAAATTCATTCCTTGTAGTACCCTGATATTTCTCAATGATACGTTTGGGGATTTCCAATAACCGAACGTTGGAAGCAATATCTGATTTCTTCCTCCTGCTGATAATCCATTGATGACCGTCAAAGAAAGATTGAATATTGTTCCTTGTCAGTTTTTTAATATCAGCGTAAGCAAGTCCAGTAAAGCAACTGAAAATAAAAAGGTCTTTTACCAATTCATACCGTGGGTGTGTTGGTACGCACATCATCAGCTTTTCAACATCTTCTTTTAGTATATAACCCCGGTCGGTTTCTTCCATACTGATTTTATAATCCTGAAACGGATTGTCACGTATCAAGCCTTTTTTTATAGCCAGTTCTGCCAGACTTAATACAGGCATCGTGTAAACCCAAACCGTGTTATGCGAAGACTGCAAATCATACCGGAGGTAAAAATCAAACTCCCGGATAAAATCGCCAGTCAATTCTCGGAAAGCCATATCATCCCGATGATAGCGTTCTTTGATAAAAGTGGTAAGATGATTGTAAACCGTGATATACTTGTTATAGGTACTTTGCGCTCGTTCTTCCGTTTCGACCAATTTTTTAAAATCCTCATTTTGGTCATTGAAAACTTTTAGGATAGCATCATCCATTACGCCGACACCCAAAAATGATAGCTTTACTTTTTGGGCAGTCGCAAAGCCCTCGTGCTTCAGCATATCCTCATAAATCTTGTCGATGCGCCCACGTATATTATCCAGTTTTTTATTGATGCTTAATGCCTGCGCACTTTTGCCCTGAACACGACCGTGTTTTAAATCCCAATTATTCGGGTCGATTTCTAACTTTGTACCGAAAGTTTTCGGGGTTCCGTCAATGGTAATACGTGCCATAATCGGGGCATTACCATTCTTTTTCAGTTCGTTTTTTTTCAAATAGAAAAGCAGTTTGAACGTCGATTTTTTTGTCTGCTCCATAACTCAAATGTTTAACGTTTAAAATTAAATTACATTGAGTTACAAGGAAACGTAGAAAAGGGTGCAAAAGACTGAAATATAATCAGTTAAATTACATAGTTACCTTTGTCAATCGGTAACGAATTAGTAACCTAACCTTGTCAATTTAAGCCCAAAACCTACCAGACACCGACTTCCAAACTAAGACTACTCTTTTTATAAAGCCTTGTATAGCAAAGGTTTTAACCGTTTTGCTTATTTTTGCTTTTTACTAATCTTTTTTTTAAAAAATACATAAATACCAGTCAACTGCGTTTTTTCGCAGTTGACTGGTATTTATGCACGATTCATATTGCATTATGAAACTTTATTTTATAAAAAATCAAAACTTATGAAAAAAGTGATTAACAACTGTGCCGGAATGGCAATCCTTATCTTAATGCTAACTGCATGTAAGAAAGATTTTATCAAATCAGAAGCCCAGCAAATAGGGTATCAACAGCCGAAAATCTTAAATGAGAAAGAAAAAAAAGTTGTTGCAAAGTTTGAACATGCGTATCTAGTACTTCAGGGACTATTTTCGCAAAAACCTGAGATTAGAAAAGAATTTAATGCGTTTATTGCTGCTAAACTTGCAAAATCTGGCACAGACGAGGAATTAACATTCAATGAAATTTTTAAGGCTAATAGGCTAAATCTTCCCGGTGTAAGTCCTAGTTTCTTACAACGTTTTCGTGATGAGTTCGTTAAAGTGTTTATTAGTGGAAATTACCCAAATAGCAATAAATTTGCTAGTCACTCGTTTAAATCTATGGAAGATGTTGCAGCTTATTATGACATCAAATCAACAATTATCAGAACTGCAACCAGTACCGGTGGAGAGAACACCGGTTATAATGAAGAGCCGATTACATATGAAATCTATTTTCCTTACTCTGAAAATTGGAATCCTAATGATGTTATTAACTATACCCTTACCTATCATCCTTTAACAAATGTTGAATGGAATTATGGTATGTTTTACGATGCCGCAGGTAACCCACTTTATGAAGTAACAGTAGATGATGAATATGCGTACAGCACACCTACATACATCATTACTTATGATGACGGTCTAAAGGTTTCGGATTTTGATAATGGTAATATGCCAATTGAAGCAACTACTTACGTTATTGGATTAACAGATGATGAATACAACCCCATAAAGATTCAGAATTCAGAAGTATTACCCAACCCTTCTCCTTGCAATACGGAATTAAAAGTAAAAGATGGAAGATGGACATTATTACGAAATGGTTACGGCATATTTGAAGGTAAAATTGAATTTGCAGTAGCTATCACAAAAAATGTATCAGAAGTAAGTATCCCTAATCAAAACCCACAATCAAATCCTATTATTCAATCTAACAGGTCAGCTCATGGCTGGGGTTATTTAAAAATAAAAAGAAGTAAAGTAAAAAAGATGCAGAGAGATATAAATGAATATGTTTCATTTGGTCTAAATATTAGTCCTTGGTGTTCAGGTCAGCCTGATAAGATGATGTTTTTATACGAGTATGACAAACCGAATATATTTAGCTCAAATTCATTACAATGGTCTAATTTACTTACTGCAGGTGTAGGATTAGTTAGCGACTCTGCAACTCGTTCTACATTATCTTCGCTTGTAAGCAGCGGCATAGCACCTCTGGTGAAAAATTTGCTTGAGGGAACTGCCAATTCCAAGATTGAACATTATAGCATAATCGGCAGCAATGCTGTTTCAGCAAATCAAAGACAACCAAGTAATGCGACTACGCCATCATTATTAAATGGTTACAGACCTTATGGAATGAATTCTGTAATGGTTACATTGGTAATTGAATAGCAACTTAAATAATGGAAGGCGCATATGCGTCTTCCATTAAAATTGTTTATTATGAGAACTGTTATTGTAAGTATTTATCTATTAATATCACAAGTAATTTTTGCCCAAAAAAGCAATACTAGACAACAACCAATCCCTTCCAAATGGGAAGCATCAGTAGGCAGTGGTGTGTACCTAGATTTGTTATACGCCAATATTCTTACATCTGATGATGGTATTCCTCCACCCGGTTATCCCAATAAAAAAGGTAATCGTGCCAACTTTGGTAAAATGGATAGGATTGAAATTAAATATTTGTTGAATCAAAAATCCGCCATTTCATTGTATTTTCAGGAGGCACGGTATAGAGACTTGTATGGTTCAAGTGCTGACCCTCTCGGTGCCTGGATTGATGTAAAGAGAAATAATCGGCGCATGCACTTCACCCTCAATTATTACCGTATGTTTTCAAGTGGTAAAAAAGGTACCTGGTCCTTTTCTTCCGGGTTTCAGGTACAAATTGAAAAATTAAGTTTCCCTTTTTATAGGGTAAATGATCCTGTAAACCCTACAATTATTACAGAAATTAATGCAAGACCAGACTGGACTTATTTTGAAGACTGGGCCATCCCACTCACCATTGCTCATCACTGGACAGTCAATAAAAATTTAAAACTGGGGCTCATGCTGAATACAGCCTATACCATGGGAACAGGCATAGATGGTCTGGCTTTTTTGGGGAATATTGCCATTCCTTTTGGCAAAACAATAAAACCATATAAGAGTAAAAAATAAGATCGCTTCATTTTTACATTGAGGCGATCTTATTTATCAACTTTAAAACAATTATTTCAACTTCTTCAAAATCTCTTCAATAGCACGATCCAATTGTGGATCACGACCATTGATGCGATCTTCAAAATTCATAGGAATCTTGATATCTGGTTCTACACCTGTAATCTCTAAATCCTTTCCATCCAAACTATAACAACCCCAGCTTGGTAAACGAACAAAAGACCCATCCACCAATCCGGTGCCGCTGGTAAAGATGATCCAACGATAGGTTGGCATTCCAATAATGGTTCCCAACTTCAATGCTTTAAAACCTTGTGCGGTCATTTCTGCATCACTCAATGATTGTTCATTGATCAATAATACTATGGGTTTATCAGCCGGTGCAAAATTCGATTGTGGTGTCAGCTTCCCTTCGCGGTATTTCCACTGTAAATAAGTACGCTGACTTAAGAATTTCAATACTTCATCATGCACATTACCTCCGGTATTATAACGCAAATCCAGGATCAATGCATCTTTCTGATAAAAATCCTGTGTCATATCAATCAGGAATTTTTCCAGTTCTCCACCTCCCATATCTTTCATATTGTGATAAGCAATGCGCTTCTTACTTTTTTCATCGACCCTTCTCTGATTAATATCACTCCACTCTTCCGATAAATTTGAAAATAAGGATGCTTGTGGATGTACTTTCGTTGTTACCGTTTGACCATTCCTATTGAATGTCAAACTGATCTCTCCATCTAATGATGGCTTACTGAAATAGTAGCTCCTATCCATAGCAGGATCAACTGTTTCATCATTCACTTTCACCAATACATCTCCGGGTAATACATCTACCGTTGCTTTATCAGCATTACTTCTTGCTGCGACGTATTTTACTTTATAAGGATTATTGTTTTCAAAGATGATCCCCGTTTCCATTGTTCGGTTAGATAGTTGAACATTTTCTTCATCACCAAAAGAGTTAAATCCTAGGTGAGATGAATTCAGTTCTCCCAACATATCTGCCAATAAAGTCCGCAAGTCACCTCTTGTATTTACATGTGAAACAAAACTTTCATAGCGCTTACGTGTAGCCAGCCAGTCTATTCCATGAAATTTTTCATCATAAAAATTCTCCTGTAAATGAGCCCAGGCTTCCTTGAACATTTGTGTAAACTCACCAGAGAGGTTTCGTCTAAACGTGTGTACAATATTAACAGGATCCACTTTATTGCCATCCAGGTTCAATTTATAAATCGTTCCATTGATCAATACCATAGTTTTATCACCTCCCTCAGCATAATCAACACTGAATGCTTCAGCCCCATTTATTTTTTCAGTCTTAGGTGCTTCAAAAGGCTCTAACACCGTTTTCCAGAGAGCTGCTCTTCCTTCATCGTGATTGCTCACATAAAGAATAGTGGTCTTCTCTCCTTTTTGCAACACATTCAACAGAAACTGTGATCCGAAATTGGGACCCACCTGTTCCAGTCTTTCCATGATACCGGTCATGTCTATCTTAATAGGTTCCGGTTCTTTTTTGGAAGTATCTTTCTTTTCAGTTTTGAATAAGGCTTCATATTTATCACTGCGATATGGCGCATCGATTTTTTCCAGTGGCATACGATAAATGCGAGGATTTTGCATTCCGAATGGATAAGATGGTTTTGTTCTGGCAGAAATAAAATAAATATGCTTCCCATCCGGACCCCATACCGGCCCTGCTTCTGTTACGCCGGTATTGGTAAGATTGATGGTCTTGTTTTCTTTGATGTTATGAACAAATACATCCTGTTCAAAATTCCTGATCGCCGTAAATAAAACATATTCATCATTGGGTGAAAATCCGGGATCTGAATTTTGGAAAGCCCAGATTTCGTCCTTCACGATGGTTTTATTTTCCCATGTCTTCAAATCCAGTAATCGTACTTCATCACGACCACTGAGGTATACCATTTTCGTTCTGGCTTTATTTAAAACACCTGAACGATTGTTTCTCGTTTCATTCGTAATTGCCTTTACAGCTGCACTACCATCTGCAGCTACCGTAAACCAATTCAACCAACCGTCTACTGTTTGATTGAAGAGCAGTGTTTTATTATCACTCATCCATTTTACTTCTCTTGCTCTTTCTGTATTTCCTTTATTGATCTGTTGAACAAATTTTCCATCTATATCACTTACAAAAATTTCTCCACGAGAAGTGAATGCGATCTTTTTACCATCAGGTGATACATCCAAATTGGTAATATTACCCCGAACATTGTAATCTTTTTCAGCAGGTAATACATAATTGCGAACCAGGCTGATGTTCAGTTTCTCAGCTTTTTTAGCAGTAACATCATAGATCCATAACTGATAGTCTTTTTCAAATACAATCTTGTTACCATTGGCATTTACAAGTGGGGTTTTAATGGAAGTATTGAACCTTGTTAATGCTGTCTTCTTTCCATTCTCTATACTATATAAATTATATTCTCCATTTGCTTCATCAGAAACAAAATATATTTTTCCTGAACGATCGATGGTAGTACCAAAATCCTTTCCTTCCCAATCAGTATGTTTCTTATACTGCTTCGTTGCTGGATTGTATGACTGAATATCCGGATTGAAAGGACCTTTATAGCGCTTACGTGTTAATTGATTAGAACTTTCCCAGGTATCATTGAAATAAATATCACCCGATGGATGTTCTGCAATACCATGATCCAATAAATAAAAATGGTCCCCAAACAAACGTTGTGCTGTTCCTCCTGTTAAAGCTACTGTAAAAGCAGATTGTTGTCCCATACGGTTGGAAGTGAAATAAATCTTCTTACTATCCCAACTCCAATTGTTTACTTCATCAGTAGCACTGTGATACGTCAATCTTTTGATTTCTCCACCTGATAATGGCATTACATACACATCTGCATTACCCAACTGTCGGCTGCTGAATGCTACCCATTTACCATCCGGAGAAATACGTGGACTGGTTTCATACCCTTGCATGGCCGTTAAACGTGTGGCTTGTCCGTCTTTAACTGAAGCTTTCCACAGATCGCCTTCAAAGGCAAATACCACGGTCTCTCCATCCGGACTCAATGCCGGGTTCGATAAAAAATATGCTTGTCCACCCTGAGCTATTACAGTAAGCGACAAACAGGTCATGAAAAATGAAAGAATGAATTTCATTGGAAGATAATTTTGGAGGAGTAAGATAAACATAAGAGTCACTAATTCCACAAGGGTTGGGAAGAGTGGCAGAAAAAAAGGGTAAACTCAGCTAATTAGGGTATAAAAACAACTGTGCGTATCTTCTAGGGTCAATACTTCTCATACCAATCGAACTGCTCATGCACGATCTTTGACTTCTCTTTTTTAATATATTTTAATAGTTCTGCGGCTACAGGTGCATGTTTTTTCCCTTTTAGCCAGATCAAACTCCAGGTGGTTTTAATGGGTAAACCGGGTATTGGAATGATCTGTAATTCCTGATTACGCAATTCATTTCGAATACCAATCAAAGGCATGATCGAGAACCCTAAACCTGCCAACACCGCCTGCTTTACCGCTTCATTGGAAGTTAATTCCATTTTCTTGGCTACTTTAATTCTTTTCCGTTGAATAAAACCCTCCATGGTTTGTCGGGTACCCGAGCCCTGTTCCCTGAAAATTAGAGGCAATTGATTGAAGATATCTTTTGCCTGTACATTTTTAATTTTTTGTCCGGCCTTACCAATCAAGAAAAGCTTGTTTTGTAAGAGATCGATTTTTTCTACCGCCATTTTTTCAGGAAGGATAGAGACCAATGCAAAGTCTACTTCATTGTTCTGTAAACTTTGTACCACTGTACTTTTATTCGTTACATCCATTTCCAGTGTCACTCCCTGATTTTCACGCATAAAAGAAGAAAGAAAATAAGGCATCACATATTTACCGGTGGATACTACTGATATTTTTAGTCGACCCGTGAGTTGACCTTGATAGGCATGCATCTTATGTTGAATACCTATCACTTGATCCATGATCTCCTGAGCAGAAGTAGCAATTTCTTTACCAAAATCTGTGATATACAAAGTTCTACCGATCATTTCTGTCAATGGCAGATCAAATTGCTGTTGAAAATTTTTCAATTGAATTGATACCGCAGGTTGTGTTAGAAATAATTCTTCGGCAGCCTTTGAAACGCTTTTGTTTTTGACCACCGATAGGAATATTTCCAATTGATTCAAAGTATAGTTCATAAAATTTATTTATGATTTACATAATAAAGATAAATAAATACTTATGATTTCTTTCTTACAACTTTGCGGTCAAATTAAATGTATGGAAACGAATACTCTAACAACAACACAAAATTCCAGATCACAACATCCTATTCGTAGTATTAACCTGATTGATGGCATTTTCACAACAGAAGAAGCCAAAGAGATACTGACCAACTTGTACAATAGCAAGATCAACTTCCATAACATGAAAAACTTTAGCCATCAGGAGCGTTATGGTAGTCCACATAGTGCTTCTTTGGCACGTATTCAATCGCTGCGTATCAGTTTACAAAAAGTATTAGACGCTATCAGAGAAGCTGAAAAGAGTAATCAGATGATCAAGATCAGCTCTGCAGTGGAGATGGGTTTTATAGGTGAGCTACAATAAGTGATCACAGTTACCTGTATCTCTTTTTATTCATCTACCCCTTACCATATTCATGAACTTTAATCTTTTACTGGAAAACCTCACGAACCCCGCTCTTTTATTTTTTGTACTTGGCATTGTAGCAGTACTACTGAAAAGTGATCTGGAAATTCCACCGAATTCCTCAAAATTCATTTCACTGTACTTGCTCTTTGCCATCGGGTTCAGGGGTGGACAAGAACTCTCACATGAAGTGCTCACCCAAGAGATTCTTTGGTTGATGTTATCGGGGATAATCATTTCACTCATCATTCCATTGTATACCTTCTTTATCCTAAAAAAGAAGTTCAATGTATTGGACGCCGGTGCTATTGCGGCTGCTTATGGTTCAGTAAGTGCGGTAACTTTTGTAACAGCTACTTCTTATCTGGAACAACAACAGTTGCATTTGCACGGATACATGGTTGCCGTTATGGCTTTAATGGAATCACCGGCGATTATCGTCGGACTTTTACTGATTTCATTTTTTTCTACCAGCGAATCAAACGAGTTCTCTAAAAGATCCGTTGCCAAACATGCTATTACCAATGGCAGTGTGTTACTGATTTTAGGAAGTCTGGTCATCGGTTATCTCGCCAACAATAAACAGGCAGAAGACATCAAACCCTTTACCAATGATTTGTTCAAAGGATTTCTTGCCATCTTTTTATTGGACATGGGTATTACCAGTGGAAGAAAATTAAAATCGTTATTTGGATTTGGCTGGTTTCCTTTTGCTTTTGCGATCTGTGTTCCTTTATTCAATGGAATTGCAGTGGCATGGTTGAGTCAGTTTGTGACGGCGGATGTATCGAACCGCTTTGTATTGGCCATTCTTGCAGCCAGTGCTTCTTATATCGCCGTGCCGGCTGCCATGAAGATAGCAGTACCACAAGCCAATCCCGGACTCTTCCTGCCCATGACGCTAGCCGTTACTTTCCCGATCAATATTACGGTGGGTATGCCTTTATATTACTGTGTGATTGTATAAAAAATTCTGTGTCTTTCTGTGCTCTCAGTGGCATTATTTATTGCCACTGAAGACACAGAAGAGCACAGAAATTATATAACTACATTGATCATTTTACCTTTTACGAAGATGAGTTTCTTCAAAGGTTTTCCTTCCATCCATTTTTGTACCAGCTCATTGGCAAGAACGATCTCTTTTACCTGCTCCTCAGTAGCATCCAATGCAATGGAAATATTGGTACGTGTTTTTCCATTGATACTGATGGGATATTCTTTATTGGTTTCTGTTACATAAGATGCATTGAACACAGGGAATGAAGCATCCAATACCGAACCTTCATTACCCAATTGCTTCCAAAGCTCCGCTGCAATATGTGGAGCATAAGGCGTTAAGAGGATCAATACATCCTGAAGGATTTGTTTTTTATGACATTTCAAATCACTCAATTCATTCACACAAATCATAAAGCTGCTCACAGCAGTATTGAAACTATAACGCTCCGTATCATCATCGATTTTTTTGATGGTGCGATGTAATACTTTTAACTCTTCAGCAGTCGGTTGCTCATCGTTCCAAATCTTTCCTTTGGTTTCATCAAAAAACAAACGCCACAGTTTTTTCAAGAAACGATGCACCCCTTCAATCCCCTTGGTATCCCAGGGTTTACTTTGGTCTACCGGACCTAAGAACATTTCATACATGCGGAAAGTATCAGCACCAAATTTTTCCACCAATATATCAGGATTCACGGTGTTGAATTTTGATTTGGACATTTTTTCGATTTCTGTTCCGCATATATATTCACCTTCTTCATTAAGAACGAATAATGCATCTGAATATCCAGATCTCCAACTCTTAAAAGCATCAATATCTAGAACAACACCGTCAACTCTATTAACATCAACAGCTATTCGATCAACATTTAAGCTATGTATTTGGGTTATTCCTAATTCGGAAAGTAGAGATTTAATTTTAGTCTTGATATAGTTTTCAATATTTATATCAGAAACTTTGTCAATTAAATCTTTAGAGATAAAAATAAATGGCAAAGGTTTTCCCATCCTGGCGCTAGCAGCAAACTTCATATCCCATCTATACACAAACCTACTACTCCCCTGTATCATCCCCTGATTCAACAATTTCCTAAACGGTTCATCAAAACCAATATATCCTAAGTCATACAAAGCTTTGGTCCACATACGGCTGTACAATAAATGTCCCACCGCATGTTCTGTTCCACCGATATACAGATCCACCTGATTCCAATAATCACTTACTTTCTTCTCACAAAATGTCTCTTCATTATTGGGATCCATATAGCGCAGGAAATACCAACTACTACCTGCATAACCGGGCATGGTATTGGTTTCGCGCACTGCAGGTTTGCCTTTGTAGGTTGTGTTCTTCCAATCATTCAAATTGGCCAGTGGGCCCTCTCCATCCGGGCCCGGACCATAACTTTCTACATCAGGTAACAAGAGTGGCAATTCTTTTTCATCTAAAGGATAGGCAATACCCTCCTGCCAAACAATCGGGAAAGGCTCACCCCAATAACGTTGGCGACTAAAGGCAGCATCACGCATTTTGTAATTCACTTTGCGTTTGCCGATACCCATTTCTTCCAGTTTGGTGATGACCACTTCAATGGCATCACGCATTTTCATACCATTCAAAAATCCACTATTAGCCAGTACGGCATCTTTGGTAGGATTGGCATCTACTCCATCAAAAGCCTCACCAATGATATTCGTGATCGGAATATTGAAATGCTTCGCAAATTTGAAATCTCTTTCATCACCACAAGGAACCGCCATAATGGCTCCGGTTCCATATCCGGCAAGTACATACTCAGATATCCATACCGGAATTTCTCTTCCATCAAAAGGATTGATGGCATAAGCTCCCGTAAAACATCCCGTAATTTTTTTCTCCGCCTGACGCTCTCGATCACTCCTGCTTTTTACATAAGTGATATAAGCATCCACTGCTTCTTTCTGCTCAGCTGTCGTAATTTTTTCAATCAACTCATGCTCCGGCGCCACCACCATAAAGTCTACGCCGAAAATGGTATCAGGGCGGGTAGTGTAGACGAGGAGCTCCAAGCTGCTAGCTTCAGGCTGCAAGCTTGATTGTTCTGGCTTGTGGCTTGCAGCCTGCAGCTTGAAGCTGATCTCCGCTCCCGATGACTTACCAATCCAATTCGTTTGCATTTCTTTCATGGCTTCGCTGAACTCGATGGTGTCGAGTCCGCTGAGCAAACGATCTGCATATTCTGTGATACGCAAATACCATTGACGCAATTTCTTTTTAACAACAGGATGTCCGCCACGCTCACTCACTCCATTCACTACTTCATCATTGGCCAGTACTGTTCCCAAAGCTTCACACCAGTTTACTTCACCATACCCACAAAAAGCAAGACGATAATCCATCAGAATATCTTGCTGTTCTTTTTCAGAAAAAGCTTTCCATGCTGCTGCTGTGAATTGAAGGGTGGGATTACCCGGACAAATATGATGGGTATTTCCTTCCTGTTCAAAAGAGGTAATCAGTTCCTGAATCGATACTGCTTTTTGCTGGTGACGATCATAGAAGCTATTAAACAGTTGAAGGAAAATCCATTGAGTCCATTTATAATAATCAGCATCACAGGTACGTACCTCTCGATCCCAGTCATAGCTGAATCCGATATTGTCGAGTTGTTTTCTGAAATTATCAATGTTCTGAGCAGTACTTTTTGCCGGGTGTACCCCATGCTCCAATGCATATTGCTCAGCCGGTAATCCAAACGCATCATAACCCATGGGATGCAGTACATTGAATCCTTTCAATCTTTTGAAACGACTTACAATATCAGAAGCGATATAACCCAAAGGGTGACCGACATGCAATCCGGCCCCACTCGGATAAGGAAACATATCCAGCACATAATATTTGGGCTTGGCACTGTTATTATTTACCTGGTAGGCTTTGGTATCCGTCCATTCTTTCTGCCATTTCTTTTCAATGTCCCTGAAATTGTATTCCATAAGTTATGCGTGTACTTATAATTTTTATGCTGTTTGATCGTTATTGAAGGGTCAGCAAAGCATGCGTAGGTCCGGAGATTCGGCCACATGCAGCGGCTGCCGGCAATCCTAACATATATTTAACCCAAATACGTTGAGATTGCTCTATTTTCAATGGCAAATTGATCGTTAGAATGGTTGCAAATGTAAGTCTTTAGGCGTCAAAACCCTACATTTGTGACCGCTTCCCCTGCCCTTCTCCTGTGAGGAGAAGGGGATAAAAAATGTAAAGTATGGTAGATAGTGCAAAATCTTCTTTAAAGCGTAGTAAACCGAATTATATCTACACCATTGTGGGTGTGGCTTTGGTCTTGTTGATCATGGGTATCATGGGCTGGTTTTTCCTCAATATTAATTCGGTAGGCAGTGCTTTTAAGGAAGACATTCGTATCAGCGCCTATTTACGGACTTTGAATAAGGATACCATTGGACAGATTCAGCAGCATATTGCTTCTCGCCCCTATACCAAAACGGTGACTTATGTAGATAAGAAAAAAGCACAGGAGATCTGGAATCGTGAGAACAATGAGGATTGGGCGAAGATTTTGGATGTGAACCCATTACCCGAGAGCATCGATTTTTATGCAAAAGCAGACTACGTAAATAGGGATAGCCTGAATAAAATATCCACAGAGTTATTGGCTAAGTACGGAGATCAGATCACCGATATCCAGTACCCCCAAACATTGGTAGGTAATTTGAATGAGCGTGCTGCAAAGATTGGTTTGATATTTTTAGTGATTGCCATCATCCTCTGTATCATCGTGATCATTAGTATTGATAATACCATCCGTTTAGCAATGTTCAGTAACCGATTCCTGATCAAGACCATGCAGATGGTTGGTGCTACTAGGGGTTTCATTGCTCGTCCTTTGAATATCAGGGCGGTGGTGAACGGACTGATCAGTTCCGGTATTGCCATTATTTTATTATTTAGCATCATCAGTTGGGCAGAGAGTCAGTTCCCACAGTTGAAAGCTATCCGTGATTGGAAATTGACTTTTATACTCTTTGGAGGCTTGATTATATTAGGCGTTGGAATTTCAGTCTATTCAACCCACCGAAGCGTATTGAAATATTTAAAAATGAAATTGGATGATCTTTATTAGTGAATAGTGAGTAGTCAGTAGTGAGTAAAAAATCAGATACTCACTACTCACCACTCACTTTAAAAAACCTCTCCCATGACCGAAACAAAAAATACCATGAGTCCGCTTTTTACGAAAGAGAATTATAAGTGGATGATTATTGGCGCTGTTATTATTGCACTTGGCTTCTTTTTAATGAGTGGCGGCAAAAGTAGTGATCCGAATGTATTTGATTATAAAGAAGTGTATGGCACTACCCGCATCACCATTGCACCCATCCTTATCGTGATCGGTTTGGCGATTGAGATCTTTGCGATTTTTAAGAAGAAGTAGCGAGAGCATATAGCTTATGGTTCATAGCCTATAGTATTATATTGCCTACTATAAACCATAAGCTATGAACTATTAGCCATTACCCTATCACTGTTTGCTAACTAATGCTAACCCAAACCCACCCATGAGTATTTTCGACGCGATCATCATTGCCATTGTGGAAGGACTGACTGAATTTTTGCCGGTGTCTTCTACCGGGCATATGATTATTGCCAGTTCTTTTTTGGGTATTGCCAAAGACGATTTCACCAAGTTATTTGAAGTCGCCATTCAGTTAGGCGCTATACTCTCTGTGGTGGTATTGTATCATAAAAAATTCTTCCCACTGAATCGCTGGAATTTTTATCTCAAGTTATTGGTTGCAGTGATCCCGGCACTGGGATTGGGCGCTATTTTTTCTGATAAAATTGATGCATTACTGGAAAGTCCTCTTACGGTAGCCATCACCATGTTGGCAGGTGGAATTATTCTTTTGTTTATCGACAAATTGTTTCAGCAGCCTATTATTGAAAAAGAAGAAGAGGTAAGTTTTTTTCGCGCACTACTGATTGGCTTCTGGCAATGTGTAGCGATGATTCCGGGTGTAAGCAGAAGTGCTGCTAGTATTATTGGCGGTATGCAACAAAAGCTGACCAGAAATCTGGCTGCAGAATTTTCTTTCTTCCTTGCGGTACCAACGATGGCTGCTGCAACCGGTTACAAACTACTCAAAGCATGGAAAGAAACCCCCGAAATGCTTACCAATACCGATAATTTGATTGCCCTAGCTGTAGGCAATGTCGTAGCATTTATAGTAGCCATGTTAGCCATCAAATTTTTTATCGGCTTTCTGCAAAAACATGGCTTCCGTTTATTTGGCTGGTACCGAGTTATTGGAGGAACGATTTTGTTGGTACTGGTGCTGACTGGATACTTGAAGTAATTTCGGATGTCTGATATCGGATTTCGGATTTGATTTTAAATCTGTGATCAAAAGTCGAAAATCCAATATTTTACATCAGAAATCAGACATCCGACATCAGACATCTAAAATTTTCTCTTCACTCTCTCCGGATTTTTATTCAAAAAATCTTCCCAACCTTTTAAAGGCTTTCCTGATTTGATAAGGGGTGATGATGATTGATAGTGGTGACAAAGTGCTACGGCTAGAGCATCTGTTGCATCGAAATATTGCGGTTTTTCTTCGATCTGTAAAATCCGTTGTAACATTTTCCATACCTGATCTTTATCAGCGTTACCATTACCGGTGATGGATTGTTTTACTTTTTTAGGTGAATATTCAGTTACCGTTAATCCCGCCTGCATAGCGGCAGCAATGGCAACACCCTGAGCCCTTCCCAGTTTGAGCATACTTTGCACATTCTTCCCAAAAAAGGGAGCTTCGATGGCAAAAGTGGAAGGTTTGTATAGCTTCACCAGTTCACATACCCGAGCATGTATCATTTCAAGACGGGCATAGATGTCTTTTTCTTTGGTGAGTTTAAGCACATCCATCAACAGCACCTGGGGTTGCCCTTTATGGATACGCAATAAAGCATACCCCATTAGTTGGGTACCCGGATCAATACCGAGGATGATCTCATCTTTGGCCATGGGATGAAAATAGTGAAAAGTGTCCATAGGACTCCTGTGGAGAAAGGACAAAGGTCAAAGTCAGGAACAAATATAGTGGGTGAATCATTTTTTACTGTTTTATGTACCGCTTTTCACCTTTCACTTTTCACCTTTCACTTCTTTCCCTTTCTTTGTAAAGAGCAAACAATCAGCACTGAACAAGCAACTAAAGATATTTCTCAATTATTTCCTTGGACCGATACTCTTTATCTGGTTGAGCTTTTCTATTTATCAGCAAATTAGTAATCAAAAAAACCTGGAAGAGTCATGGATGATGATTCGATCTTCTTTTTCAGGTCCACGCTCGCTAAAACTTTTGACAGTTTTTATCCTGGTATTCATCAACTATGCCCTTGAAGCAGGGAAATGGAGAATGATACAAGCATCCATACAAAAAGTATCATTTTGGAAAGCTTTCAAAGCGGTATTATCAGGTCACGCTGTTGCCTTTAATTCTATTAACCGGATAGGTGATACCGCAGGACGTGTATTATTTCTTGATGAAGGAAATCGATTAAAAGGTATCGCACTTTCTTTTGTCGGAAGTATGAGCCTGATTATAGTTCATTTAGTTTTTGGTTTATTGGGTATGATATACATGCGTTTCAATATTCTGGATGCAACACATCATGTAGAAGGATTGTCGTTATTCTGGATGAACGGATTGATGAGTATGCTGACAGTAGGATTATCCATATTTGTTTTGTTATTCTTTCGGTTATCATGGCTCATTCGATTACTCGAGAAAATACCTTTTGTTGCGAAATACCGTTTTGTTGTTGAGAATATGGAGTCGTTACGATGGCAATTCTTAACAAAAGTTTTATTCTTTTCTGCCGTTAGATACGTTTTAATTGTGTTGCAATATGTCTTGTTATTTGAAGTATTTGATGTGAAACTAAATTTTTTCGACTCTGCCGCCTTGGTAATGGTCATGTTTCTGGTATTGACGATCATTCCAAGTATTACGCTGGCTGAACTGGGGCTAAGGGGAAATATCAGCATTCAATTATTCGGTATGCTAAGTAATAATACATTAGGCATCGTTGCAACGGCAGCAGGTATCTGGATAATGAATCTGATCATTCCAGCTATTATTGGAGGTTTTTTCCTACTGGGTGTAAGATTTTTTAATCGTACAATTAAAGAGCAGATATGAAGAAGTTTTTATTGATGGGTGGCTGGTTATTGGCATTTCAGCCAATTTCTGCTGGTGATGAATTTTGCGGCATCAGAAACAGGGCATTTGAAGAAGGAGAAAGCATTTCATACAATGTATTTTATTCAGTGATTGGATTATATGTAAATGCAGGAACCGCTAACTTTTCAGTTTCCTTGGATAGAATGAATAACCGAACAGCCTATCATATCGTAGGCAAAGGAAGTTCTAATCCGAGTTATGATTGGATATTTAAAGTTAGAGATCGATATGAAAGCTATATTGATACTGCGAATCTGCAACCTTTGAAATTCATCCGTAATATCGAAGAGGGCGATTTTAAAAAATTTGAGAACATCACTTTTAACCAGGAGAATAACACAGCAGTAACCACTGAGGGTGTTTTCAAAGTTCCGGGTTGTATACAGGATGTATTGAGTTCTATCTATTACGCCAGAAATATTGATTTCAGTAAATACAAGCCGGAAGAGAAAATACCTTTCTCCATGTTTCTGGATAACGAAGTGTATAATCTATACATCAAATACCTGGGTAAGGAAACCATCAAAACCAAATACGGAAAATTCAGAGCTATCAAATTCAAGCCGCTATTGGTAAAAGGAACATTGTTTGAAGGAGGAGAAAAAATGACAGTATGGGTAAGTGATGACCCCAATCACATTCCTTTAAGAATTGAAAGTCCGATTGTAGTAGGAAGTGTAAAAGTAGATATGATGCAATACAGAAATCTACGATATCCTTTGAGCTCAATGATTAGCTTCAACCGTTAATTGCAATAGAGTTTTCAGTAGCACGATAGTGCATCGGACGCGTATTTACATTTTGATGTAGCTGGGATCTTTTGTAAAGTATACGACAGATAACGACCACAAATAAAGTTGCTAATCCGATACCGGCTGCCAATCCCCATCCAAAAGAATTGTAATTCTGTTTGCCGATGTAGGCACCAAAAACAATAGTGGCTGCAGAGATAACTCCAGAAACAGCTGCGATAACTGCATTGCCATCACGATTGGAAATCTCGACTCTGGCATGGCAGGTATCGCAGTTGATAGCGGAAAAATTGTTGAGCAAAATAAATTGCCTAAAAGATATCCGACTTCCGCAGCTCGGACATCCTACTACCTGGTTTTTGGACATTGGATTTTAAAATTGCTTGTTAAAGCTAGGATTCGATTGTAAACTTAATATGAAAGAATTGGAATAAGTGTCTGGAAAACACCGATTTTATGCCGTTTTTTCACGGATTTTTTGTCAAAAAAAATCAGGCGTTTTACTACAAACCATAAAAGTTACAGGGTATTGAGGGCAAAGGTTTCAGCTACACGAACCCCTTTTTCCGTAAGCTGTAATGTGCAGCATTCATTTTGATAATCATGTTCGAAGTATAATATGTAGTGATTATCCACCGCTTCTTGTAGGAAATTCTTTTTCTCATGTAGTGTTGTCAAGGGGAACATGTCATATGCCATCACATAGGGAATGGGTAAATGAGCTACTGAAGGCAAAAGATCGGCCATGTACACAAGGGTATGCCCTTTGTATTGGATCTGCGGTAACATCATTTTTTCCGTATGCCCATTGACAAATCGAACCGAAAAATGATCAAAAAGTTCCACAGTATGCAGGCGACCATCTTCTCGAAAACCGGAAGCCGGACTTTCCACAAAGCGTAATTGTCCGCTTTCCTGTATAGGTAAAATATTCTCTTTGAGAAAAGAAGCTTTTTCGCGGTCATTGGGTTTTACCGCCCAGTTCCAATGACGTTCATTACTCCAATAAATGGCATTTTTAAATGCCGGAACCAGTTGATCTCCCTCTCGAATGATACTACCACCGCAATGATCGAAGTGAAGATGGGTAAGAAAAACATCAGTGATATCATCTCTATGAAAACCATAATGTGCTAGTGACTTGTCCAATGTATCATCCCCATGCAGGTAATAATGACCAAAAAATTTGGCATCTTGTTTATCACCCATTCCATTGTCGATCAATATCAGTTTATTACCATCTTCAACTAATAAACAACGCATGGCCCATGAACACATATTATTTTCATCGGCAGGATTTAACTTATTCCACATGCTTTTAGGCACAACACCAAACATCGCACCACCATCCAATTTAAAATTGCCGCTATTGATCGAATACAATTTCATAGATCAGTTTACTTTTCCTTGTTTATGTTTTGTAGCTGAGGCAAAGGTGAGCAATATCAATCCAATTACAAAGAAAACAACCAATGCCAATACTGAATTACGCTGCGAGCCGGTATATTCATTGATATACCCAAAACTAAACATACCAATTACAATAGCGATTTTTTCTGTTACATCATAAAAACTAAAGAATGAAGTCGTGTCTTTTGTCTCAGGCATCAGTTTTGCATACGTACTTCTGCTGAGTGATTGAATACCACCCATTACAAACCCTACTAATACTGCTAACGCATAGAATTCATTGATGCCATCACGAGGTAATAAATATCCGATGATACAAAGTATGATCCACAAAGAAACCGTTACCATGAGTGCACGGAAATTGCCTAACATATCTGAAAGTTTGGCGATGGTGTAAGCACCCGGAATCGCTACTAACTGAATAATTAGTATCGCAATGATGAGATTCTGCGTAGGGATATTCAATTCACTTTTACCATACAAAGTTGCTGCAAGCATCACTGTCTGAACACCCATATTATAAAAGAAAAAAGCAGCGAGGTATCTTTTTAAAACTGGCATGTGCTTCAGCTGCTTCCATACTTTATTGAGTTCCTTATACCCATGTGTAAACACACTTCCTTTTGCAGAGGGTTGTCCGGCAGGCGTACTTTTTGGGAGACGGCTCAATGCCAATTGCCCAAATCCCCACCACCATATACCTACCAGCAAAAAAGAAATCTGTGAAGCTTTACCGGTAGTGATACCAAACTTATCAGGCATTAAAACAAATACAAAACAGATGATCTGTAAAATCACACTACCCATATAACCCATTGCAAAACCTTTGGCACTTACTTTATCCTGATCTGCCGGAGCTGCGATTTCGGGAAGAAATGAGTTATAAAAAACCAGGCTACTCCAGTAACCAACACAGGCAATGATCATACACATCAAGCCATAAGCAAGATTGCTGCTGTCATAAAAAAACAATGCACTACAAGCTATACTTCCCAGTGTACAGAAAAAGAATAAGAATTTTTTCTTGTTCCCTTTGAAGTCTGCAATCGAAGACAACATCGGAGACATTAATGCTACAATGATAAAAGCAACCCCTAATGCATAATTGTATAAGGAGGTATTGACAAACTCTCTTCCAAACAAGCGAACGGTATCATTAGAAGTAGCGTCATTACCATCGCCGGTAACGGCTTCAAAATAGGCAGGAAAAATAGTTGAAGTAATCACCAGATTATATACACTATTTGCCCAGTCATACATGGCCCAGCCATTAATGACTCTTTTGGATGCAGTTGTTTGCATGTGGAGGGTTTTGGTTCTTAAAGATAAGGGGAAAGTGATAGAGAAAGTTCTCTGCCATAGACTATGGACTATCGACCATGGACCATAGCTAATAGTCCATAGTCGATGGTAGGAAATATGCTTTTCACCTTTGACCTTTCTCCAAAGGAGTCCTATGGACACTTTTCACTTGTTTTCACAAAGCAGCAAGTATCTTCTCCTGCACCTGTTTCAGCTGTTCGGGTGATAGCTTTAGTTTTTCGCGGGTAAAATTGAGATCGTCGGAGCTGTTGATAGGAATGAGATGTACATGTGCATGTGGCACTTCCAGACCTATCACGCTCATGCCACAACGATTACATGGGAATGCTTTTTCAATAGCTTTTGCAATGGGTTTTGCAAAGAGTAATATTTCAGATAAATATTGTTCATCTAAATCAAAAAATCGATCGGTCTCTTGTTTAGGAACAACGAGTACATGACCTTCTACTAATGGGAAAATATCCAGAAAGGCAAAAAAATATTCGTTTTCTGCGATTTTGTATGAAGGGATCTCTCCTGCAATGATCTTCGAGAAAATAGTCATAGAAAAGAGGTTGATTGAAAAAGCATGTTGAAATGAAAAAGAAGTGTCATTTCAACATGCTGCCAAATGATTAGACAGTTATGTCTTCAATTTTGAATTTGATGATCCCGGTGGGTGCTTGTACTTCTGCCACTTCACCCTTTGCTTTACCCATCAAACCTTTACCAATGGGTGAACCTGCAGAAATCTTACCTGCTTTCAGATCCGCTTCCTTTTCACCAACAATTTGATAGGTCACTGTTTTTTTAGTGGCCATATTTGTGATGGTTACTTTGGTAAGTATGGTTACTTTACTGGTATCTATATCACTGGTATCAATAATCTTAGCATTAGCAATCGCACCTTCCAGCTGTTTGATTTTAGCTTCCAGCATACCTTGTGCTTCCTTAGCAGCATCATATTCTGCATTCTCTTTTAAATCACCTTTCTCGCGTGCTTCCGCAATGGCTCTCGAGGCAGCAGGACGATCCACTGATTTCATCTTCTGCAACTCTTCACGCATTTTGTCAAATGTCTCCTTGGTAACATACATAGTACTCTCGCTCATACACTTTCGTTTAAAAAGGGTAAAAAAAATACAACGCCACATTTGATTGCAGCGTTGCACAGATATTCAAAAATAAAAAAATCTTCAGAATGAACGATTCTTTTATGTGTTTTTATTATAAGTCGAAAAAGAAGACCATACCTTACAATATTTATCTAACTAATTGTATATCAAATTGATACATGACTTTCAGAACCATAAAAGCTTGAGGGATGATTTAATTATCTATACCTAGCTTATCCAATACCACTTTTGCCATCAGATAAAACGCTTCATGGCTATATCCGGCAATATGGGGGGTAACAATCACATTAGCTTGTGAGAGCAGCCAGTCCAAATCAGCTTTTTCTGCCGCTGTATACGTTTCAAGCTTTTCATTTTCCAGCACATCAAGTCCTGCAGCTTTGATCTGATTACTTTGTATTGCCTTGATGACTGCTTTTGTATCAGTCACTTTTCCTCTGCAGGTAGTTAAAAAGTAGGGCTGTTTTTGAAATGCGTTAAAGAATGATTCATTTGCATAGTGAAAAGTTTCCGCTGTCAATGGCAAATGAAGACTCACCACATCGGCATAACGTTGAATCTGTTCCAAAGAAGCTTCTTTGATATAATTGACACCGAAACCAGATTTATATGTATCCAAAGCCAATACTGTAACATTGAATGCTGCCAACAATTTGGCAAAAGCCTGTCCTGTATTCCCAAATCCAATAATACCAACCGTTTTACCCGTCAATTCATCTGCTCTGTTGTCATCGCGTATCCATTTACCTTCACGAATTTCCTGGCTACTGCTATTGATCTTATTCATGAGATTCAACAACATACCCAATGCATGTTCTGCAACTGCATTCCGGTTACCTTCCGGACTACTTTCACAACGAATACCTTTTTCAGCGGCATAAGAAACATCTATCAATTCCATTCCACTTCCTAGTCTGCCAATCCATTGAAGAGAAGTGGCTGCATCAATGATATGCTTGTCTATTTTCAAACGCGTTGTAACGATCAATCCCACCGCATCAGTAATCGTTTCTTTGAGTTCATCATAACCGATCAAGGGTTCATATACACAGTGATAGCCAGCCTTTTCTAGTCTTTCTAAAAGGTAAGGATGTGCTTTTGCTGTAATAATAACTTTTGAACCCGACATGTATTTATTCTATTTATGGCTATGACTTCATTTTATAAGTAAGTGCTGCAAAATCTGCCACAGACAACTGTTCTGCTCGTTTTGTGAAAATTTCTTCCTGTAGGGTTTCCGTATCGAACATCCCTTTTAATGGGTTTCTCAACATTTTTCTTCGTTGATTGAATGCCGCTTTGACCAACACAAAAAAACTACGCTCAGATTTCATCGGTTCATAAGCAGCTCTTCTTTTCAGCTTAATCACCCCACTCATGACTTTGGGTGGTGGATTGAAAGATTCAGGAGGCACGTCAAACAAATATTCTACCTCATAAAAGGCTTGTATCAGTACACTCAAAATACCATAGTCTTTAGTTCCTGAACCTGAAACTACTCTCTCTGCCACTTCTTTCTGAAACATGCCAATCATTACCGGAACCTGTTCTTTCCATTCCAGTATACGAAACAATATCTGCGAGGAAATGTTGTAAGGAAAATTACCCACTACCGTAAACTGATCGGTAAAAGGCACTGATATGTCCAAAATACTTTTGTGAATGATTTTTCCTTGAATAGAAGGGAATGTTTTTTCGAGGTACACTACTTTTTCATCATCTAACTCTACCGCTTTAAAATCAATATCCGGAATCTTTAATAAGTACTTCGTAAGCGCCCCGCCGCCCGGACCCACTTCTACCAACTGCGAAAATGTATCCTGTTGCAAGGAAACAACAATACGCTCACACACAGACTCATCTTTTAGAAAATGCTGCCCAAGTGATTTTTTGAGGGTGTATTCCATTGGGCAAAGGTAGGCAGTATCTTGGCTGATAGTCCATAGCCCATGGCATATAGTTGATCATCTATACACTATGATCCATGGACTATGGACTAAAGTCGTATTTTTATCCTCAAAAGCAATACTGATGAGTACTGAAATGCAAAAGCCGGTGATTGGTTTCTCTTGTGGTGATTTGAATGGGATTGGAATTGAATTGATACTGAAAACACTGGGAGACCATCGTTTATTAGATTTCTGCACCCCCGTTGTGTTTGCCAGTAATAAAAGCATCAACTTCTATAGAAAAAGCTTACCGGAAATTAATTTCAACTATGCCAGCGGAAGAGATTTTAGCAGATTGAATCCTAAACAAGTCAATATTTATAATTGCTGGGAAGAGGAAGTAGCTATTACACCTGGTCAGTTAAACGATACTGGTGGAAAATATGGTCTTCTTTCTTTGAAAGAAGCAGCACAGGCATTGAAAGACGGACATATCCACGGACTGGTGACCGCCCCTATCCATAAAAAAAATATTCAATCGGCCGATTTTCATCATACTGGTCATACGCCTTTTCTGAAAGAATTATTTGGTGTGAATGATGTACTGATGTTTATGGTAGCTGATAATATGCGTATCGGTTTATTGACAGAACATGTTACGGTATCTGATGTGGCTAAACACATTACCAAGGAGAATATTATCAGTAAATTGAAAATCATGCATGCCAGTCTGCAAAAAGATTTTGGCATCGATAAACCGAAGATCGCTGTGTTAGGATTGAATCCTCATGCAGGCGATGAAGGATTGATTGGTAGTGAAGAAGAAAATATCATTAAGCCCGCTATCAAAGAAGCCAAACACCAGATAATGGTTTTTGGTCCTTACAGTGCTGATGCTTTCTTTGCCCGAGGCCAGCATGAAAGATTTGATGCGGTTCTTGCCATGTACCATGACCAAGGATTGATTCCATTTAAATCACTGGCCATTGGCGAAGGCGTTAATTATACTGCCGGATTGAATGCCGTTAGAACCAGTCCTGATCATGGAACCGCATTTGATATCGCTGGAAAAGGAAAAGCTGATCATAGTTCGTTTTTGGCTGCAACATTTACTTGTATTGAGATCATTCGCATGAGACTGGGTTTTGCAGAAATGAGACAAAATCCACTTCGAAAAATGAGTGCAAGAATGATTGCCAATGCAGTAGATGAGCGTATCGAAGAAACTGAATAATACATGTGCGAGTTATCCAATGACCATGTAAGTATTGTGATCAGTTCCAAAGGAGCAGAATTACAAAGCATTTATAGAAAAGATACCGGTATTGAATACCTATGGTCTGGTAACCCTGCATTTTGGGGGAAGAAAAGTCCGGTATTATTTCCCATTGTCGGCGGACTAAAAAATAATCGTTACACATTTAAGGGAAAAGAATATGCTATGGGTAGACATGGTTTCGCCAGAGACCGAGCCTTTACCATCAGCAAACAAACGGATGATGATGTAACTTTTTCATTGAAATCAGATGATGAGACAAAAGCTATCTATCCTTTTGATTTTATTTTCTCGATCAACTATCAATTGATCGCCAATCAAGTGAAAGTAAGTTATCAGATAGAAAATATTGGAGAGGAAGACCTGTATTGCTCTGTGGGTGCTCATCCTGCATTTGCTGTTCCATTGATTGCTGATACCTCTTTTGAAGATTACTACCTACAATTTGAACAAAAAGAGACTGCTCCTATTTGGCCATTGTCTGACGAAGGTCTATTACTAAGCACCCCTACCGATTTTTTTCGACAAGAAGATACCATTGCTTTGCGCAAGTCTTTATTTTATGGTGATGCATTGGTTTTTAAATCACTACAATCCAATAGCATTTCAATCCTTTCGGATAAACACCCGCACGGAATCAAAGTTTCTTATGAAAATTTTCCATTCATGGGTATCTGGAGTGCTAAAGATGCAGACTTTGTTTGTATTGAACCTTGGTGTGGTATTGCAGATACCGTAACAACCAATGGAGATCTTACCAATAAAGAAGGTATTCATCCAATCGCTCCTAAAACAATGATGAATAGAAGCTGGGCGATTGAGGTATTTTAGTTATTTAAAAACAATATCCGCAATTCCTTTATTGATAATATAGTTGGTATATACGATTTCAACTCTTCCTTTTTTATTTTTTAATTTTTGTTCCTCTGTGAGCGGCTTTTCATTGTCATCGAATTCCAATGTGAGTCCTTTAGGCAATTTATAATTCTTGGTATTGAAGCTAAAAGTCACTTTATCCGGCAAACCAAAATTTGAAAATTTACCATAGGTCATTTCAATCTCATAAGTACCATTTTCTTTGGTTGTAGTGACAGCTTTTCTAACCAAGAGATTGGCTTCATCTATATACATGGTGGTTAATACAACATCACTGTTTTCATTAACAGGAAGCATTTTTACTACTTTGGTCTTGACCCCAGCCACGGTTGCTTCTCCCGCTGCCAACGCTACAAATTCATCAGTAGTAACAATTGAGTTCATATTTACAGACACACCACCTTTAGGAAGCAGTGAGATACCTCCATCTTTTCGCAAACGAAACTTATTGGGTTTTTTAAAATAAATTTTCACTTTCCCTACCGGTGCTTTGATAAAAGCTACATCTGTTTTCATTCTGCCATCCGCTTCGTAATCATTTACCTGATCTAGCTTTGCTTTTACTTTCATTACAAGTGGGGTCATATCCTGAGCGGAGGAAGTGAAAAGTGAAAAGTGAAAAGTGAAAAGCAGTATGATAATAGTTCGCATAGACTTTTTTTAACTTAAAACATCTTTTTTTCTGAATACAACAATAGCTGCTACCACAAACAAAATAATATGAATCAATAGCACAATTGAAGAGTTAATGATTCTTTCCGGATATTGGATACTGCCTACGATGGCTTCATTGGTATCTGTTACCTGAATATCAAAAAATTCTTTCCAGCCAATCATATGTGTAGTGAACAGATATGGTTTTACCAGATTAAAGACCGGGATATTCATGGTGCTCAGTATAGTAAAAAAGATGATCACACTCATGGTGGCTACAATAGGTCCGATTGAATTTTCAGCAAATACAGATAAGAAAAAACCCAATGCAGCTACTGTTGTCATGGCCAATGCCGCAAATCCGAATGCACCGATATAACGCCAGAATACATCGTTCTCTTTTAATAATACCACATAACTACTTTTCATCAGGAACATATCATCGGTTCCAAAGATCCACATGCTTACAAATAAAGCCAGGAATGCCAGCCATACCAATAAAAGAAGTGTGTAAATGGTAGATGCAATAAATTTTGCCAGCATGAATTGTGTTCTGCTATATGGTTTGGATAACAATACCCTTAAGGTTCCCATATTGGCTTCACCCGATATCATATCTGCAGCGATCAATGCAATTAATAATGGCACATGTACTAAGAGCAATTGCAGCATCACATAACAGACCAGATAACCATTCATGATATTACCGTCAATTTCTAATGTAGATCCCAGATCGTTGAGCATGAAGTCTACATAAGTCTTTCCATCCACTTTTAATCCAAACTGAATCATTACAATCAATGCAGTAATAGCTGCAAATGCAATGTATGTGCGTGGTCTTTTGAAAATTTTATAGAGCTCGATATTAATGAGTGTTCGCATATTGACCTGAGGTTACCTGTAAGAAAAAGTCTTCTAGTGAATGTTTGGGCTGTAAGGATAAAACGGAGATATCCAAAGCTACCAACTCGCGATGTAAATTCGGAATATGGTCGCGATGAAGTTTAATCAATATCGTATTGGATCTTCTTGGCTGAAGTGCAGGTGACCATTTGCTTTGTAACAGTTTATGGTATGCAGATTCATTGTCTAATGTCTCCAATTCAATCAAGGTTTGAGCGGGATCAAATAATTCTGCCGCTGAACCTTCTACCAGTTTTTTTCCTTTATCGATGATCAATACCCTTGTAGCAATTTGTTCGATCTCATTCAATAAATGTGAGGAGACAAGAATGGTTTTATTCAAATCTTTACTCAGGTGTCTGATCAGATTTCTGATATCTGCAATTCCTTGCGGATCCAGTCCGTTTGTAGGTTCATCGAGAATGATCAATTTGGGATTATGCACCAATGCAACTGCGATTCCCAATCTTTGTTTCATCCCCTGTGAGAATGTCTTCACGATGTCTTTTGCACGGGGTGCCAGACCCACCATCTCAAGTTGTTGCATCAGCTGTTGTTGTGTAGGTTTCAATCCACTTAATCGGGCAAACAGTTGAAGATTATCAATAGCACTGAGGTATTTGTAAACATCCGGCTTTTCAATTACAGCCCCAATTTGTCGAAGAATTTCGGTTCGGTGTGAACGTAGAGAGAGACCAAATAAATCAATGGATCCGGCTGTTGGTTCAATTAGTGTTAGCAACATTCGGATGGTTGTACTTTTCCCGGCTCCATTTTGACCCAAAAATCCATAAACATCCCCTTCCCGAACTGAAAAGGAAAGATTATCGACTGCTGTAAGGTTCTTGAAAGACTTGGTAAGACCTTTTACCTGTATAATTTCCTGCATTTCCATGTATAACATCGAAGGTACGGAGTAAGTTCATAGAAGGTGAAAAGTGTCCTTAGGACTCCGTTGGAGAAATGTGAAAAATGAGAGAAAAGCGCTATTCTTTCCCCACTTGAAGGTATTGCTGTAGCGCCTGAACATAAGCTTCAAAAGCTTCTATGCCTTTAGGCGTAATTTTACAGGTGGTTTGAGGGTAATTGTCTTTGAATTGTTTGGTCACCTCTATATAACCTGCTTCTTTGAGCTTTTGCACCTGTACGCTCAGATTTCCGGCAGTCGCATTGGTCTTCTCACGGATAAAAGTAAATTCAGCTTCTTTCACGCCAATGAGCAAACTCACGACTGCCAGTCGCAATTGAGAATGTAATATGGGATCGAGCTCTTTAAACATTCGCTTGCTGTTGGGCTAGATATTTTCTTCTTAAAATTACTCCCGGAATAAACCAGCAAATCAATGCTGCTGCTCCTCCCAATAAAAAGTCATATTCAGTAATGGTAAAACAAGACCAAATGAATAAACCATATGTAATCAATGCCCCATACAACATAGGTTTGAATTTTTTTACCATGCCGGTTACCAATGTTGGAAGTGCATAAATGAGTATGAATAAAGAGTAGATACTGGGTGTAAATGTATGGATTGGCTCATCGGGCTTTGTATTATCCAGATAATGTTTGGTCAGTTGCCATCCTTCTAGTTGAATGAATTTATCTGTAACATCAGGAACTATCATCTGGTAGGCATTCAAACCAAAAATTGTGATGCCGAATACTAGCCAAATAGCGTTCAAAGCATCGTCCTCATACTTTTTTACTTTATTCGATTTCTTTTCCTGAATGGAAATAATGATTTGAGGAATAATGGCTCCTAATACCAGTAACCAAATATCAAAACCAATGTAGAAATCATAGGTACGCTGAAAATACGTCACTACTGATGCAATGGTAACGACTGTTCCCCACAACAGAGAACCAATACCGGTTTCATGATAGCTGCCTTTGGCCTTTTGGATCATATTCCTGATCAGGTCAAGACTCTCCTGTTCGGTCATTTTTTTTTCGTCTGCCATGGATTAATTCTTTTTAGTGTTGTATCGTATGCGTAATAAATGTCCGGGTATGATATAACTGATCAAAATAGCCAACGCACCCATGAGTAACTGACCCGCGAAATTAAACTTTATAGAAACAGCAGCGATGATAAAATTTAATAGACCCCCTATAATCAGTGGTTTGAACCGAATTAAACTACCGCTCACAAAAGTTCCTATTGCATACATTAAGATGTAATAGGTAAAAGCTGTTCTCCAAGCTTCTGATACCACATTTACAACTACCATCACAAAAAAGGATATTCCAATCGCAATCCATAAATAACTTAGTGCCTCTTCGATATATGTGGTTGATTTTTGTCTGCGTGCCTGTCTGGAACTATAGATAGCAGTAATAATACCTCCAATTGGCATCGCGCCCCACACAAAACTATGATGAGGATATCTGTAGTATACCATGAGTACATACTCAACCAAGCAACAAACAAATACCAACCATCCCCAGAACAAAAGATAAAAACTATCTACCGCAACCGAATCTTTTGTTTTTCGAATCATGGTTTGGATAAGTTGCAGGCTCTCTTCAGGAGAGAACGACTTATCCTGATCGTTTTGGTAATCAATGTTTGACATAAGTATTGTTTTTGGGTCTTGTATATTTTCTTAGAAATATCGTAATAAAGATACTACCGATAACAGAAGGGAGTAGCCATAATATCCACTGCATATCAATTTGTACATTCACTACTAGAAAAGCAGTATAAGATGCGATCATGGCACCCATCATTCTTACAATATGATTATACATCCAAGATTGTTTAACTGTGCTGTTACCCGTCAAAAGTCTGATATCCAAAAGAACATAACTCATACAAATCAATCCAAATACACCTGGAACAATGCTGAATGTATTTCCGTGCAAAAGACCTTTGACCGACTGAATCAATAAAAAAACAGCAAATAAAAATCCAAATAGAGTGACCGAATAATCTATGGTTGAAAAACCTTGTTCTTGTTGCTTGGATTTTCGTTTCACTAATACAATTCGATAGCCACTTACAATCATATACAGTGTAAAACCACCTACTGCAAAAAGGAAAAGGCTTTCATGTCCGGGAACCCAGCTCAAAATCAATGCACTGAATGATGCGATGAACATTCCCCAGAAAAATATTTTGCCTGATAATAAATGAGGTTTAGAACCCTTTTTTACTAATGCGGCAATAGTGCCGGTAATTAATCCGGCACTACCTCCCAAAATATGGAGTATCAATAAAGGTGTGAATAGTTGCTCCATCTTTTAAAGTTATTGGATCACCATTTTGTTTTGTGTGTATTCGTCAGAAAATTACTGACATGCAGCTAACAATTTAGCTGCCTGATCCTTTCCCCAATTCGGATGCATGGCAGATTGAGGCTTATAGGTTTCAAATAATTGAATAGATTTCTCAAATAATTTTTTAGCCACTGCTTTACCACCACCAAATGCCTCCGGTGTATACATTAAAGTTTGTCCGTCCAATAAATAGATACGTGGATTGTTCGCATCTATTTTTTTGGCTTCTGCTAAAGCATTGGATGCCTCTGTACCATACGTCTGCCAACGCGCCATAGGATCAACATTCATTTGTTGAATGGCAATCATTTGACGCATGCAATAGGTATCTGCATTTCTTTCCAATGCTTCTGCTTTACTTAACAGGTCTTTACTTTTTTCTGCTACTTTATCTTTATCAGCTTTGGGATTCATCCAACCTGTTAGATGATTGGCATAAGCCGCATAATAATAAGGCAGCCATTTGTCTTTTTCTGCATCAGCAATGCGTTCAAAAAATGCAGAAGCTGCAGCCATATCTTCTGCTGTCTTAGCAGCTCCGAATTGTTCTAATCCTTTTTGCATTCCAGCTTCATATCTGGTTTGTGCAGTCAGTTGTCCTGCAATAAACATGGACAAAATGATGATGATTTGTTTCATGGTTTAAAGTTTGATTTTTAGATCCCTGTCTGCCGACAGGCAGGTGTGATTTCTTGTCCGAAGGACTCCTTCGGAGATTTTATTTTTTGACTTTCGACTTTTGACTTTTCACTTGAAGCCAGCAGCCTGCAGCCTGTAGCTCATTTTTCTTTCTCCTTCAACTTCTCATACTCCTCCGCAGCAGATAAAAATTTCGTGCCGTGATAGGCGTGGAAGTATTGAAAAGCCAATCCAACACCCCATCCTAACATCACCCAGATGGGCCAGAAGTAGGAGTCGATTCCGGATGTAAAAAACCAGACCCCTATTAAAAAAGCATTTACAATTAGGTAGCTGAAAAGGCTCCATTTAAATCCTACTCTGGCTTTTGCCATCTGCCAAAGTTGTTCATCGCGTTGTTCGTTGTTCATTTTGTTAAGTTTGATTTTTAGATCTGCGATTTCTTGATCTTTGATTTTTTGATTTATGATTACTTGTCCGAAGGACTCCTTCGGAGATCTTTTTTTGACTTTTCACTTTTGACTTTTCACTTTTTCTTGTGGCTTGTAGCCTGAAACTTGTAGCCTATAAATTATTATTTATTGCATCCTGCCTTCTATCCACTCCCCAACTCAGGAATACCCCTAAGAAAAAGAATTGCGGTGCCGGTGGAGTGATGGCTTCTTTTCTTTGTCCATTATTCGAGTAATTGTATCCGAATATTTGTTTACTATTTAAGACATTGGTAACTGAACCTACAAATACCGCATATGCTTTTCCCATTGAAGTGAGGTAATTGAAACTAAAACCCAGATTATGATAATCGATCGTTTTTCCTTGATCTGCAATGGTGAATTGAGAACCATTTTGAACCAAGTTATAATATGGACGACCAGTTGCATAGGAATAGGTAAAGTTGAAGCCCGTGTTGATCTTGCTGATAAAACGTTTCATTACAAAAGAGGCAGTATGATTGGCTGCGAATGTGGGTTGTAGTTGTTTGGAATAATTGAGGAAATCACGTTTGGTATCGAGATAAGAATAACTGATCCAGTAATCCAATCCTTTGATTGTTTTTTTATCTCTCCAAAATAACTCAACCCCCTTGGCATCACCGGCCCCTGCATTATTTAAAACCGGATGTGTTTTTACCAATCCATCATATTTTTTATAGAATGCCTCTACACGAAAGGTTTGTAAAGCTGTATTCTTGATGTAGTTGGCAATAAAATGGGTAGCTTTTGAGTAACCAAAATTCGTAGTAGTATAGAGATAATTATTTTCGGGCTTTTGATAGAACTCACCATAAGCAATACTCATTTGTGCTCCTTTTCCTGTTTTATAGGCGAGCGATAAACGAGGAGCGATATTGGCTTTGTTGATCAGAGATGAGTGTTCAAAACGAACCCCTACCTTGGCAGCTAAATCATTGGTGATATACAGATCCGCTTCTGTAAACAATGCTTTGAAATGATCGGGCAATGTTGCTTTTTGATTGTTGAATGTACTGCTGTTATAGAAATACATGTATTCACCACCTGTTCTCAATACACTGATTCCACTCAATCGTTTATCAAACACCGCTTTGATTTGTGAAAGATCTGAGCGCGTTTTAATGGTAAAATTATTGTTATCAATCCATGGCTGTCCGGTTGTGATTTTTTGGTTTTGCTGATTCTGAATCTGCTGATCAATATCATTATAATCGGTGCTATAACCCAACCCTAGATTCATTTTCCAGCCATTTCCCAAATTCTCTCTCCAACTTAAATTGTTGTATACATTGATATTATTGAGACCGAAGGCATTCTTCAAGTTAGGGTCATCAATGTTTGCTCTGCGTAAACCTAAATCGCTTGCTCCAAAAGTTCCATAGTATTTGAGCATACCACCGTTTTTGGTTTTCATACGGAAGTTGAGATCAGCGGTATGAAATTCCGGCATACGGAAATAGTCAGGTTTTTGTTTGACGATGCTGAAGTAAGGAAGCAAGTTGGTATAACCATAGTTACCACCCCAGGAAGATTTTTTATTTTTTGCTACTTTCTGTAAACCTGCACCCAAAAAAACCGATGAGATAGAGGCAGATACTTCTGATCGATCAGGAATATCAATACTTTCCATGATCAATGCCGAAGACAATGCTTGTCCATACAATGCAGAATAACCCCCTGTGCTGAATACAGTGCCTTTGAACAAAGCAGGGGCAAAACGTCCGCGCGATGCAATATCAGGTACACTGGCAAAAAATGGATTGTTTACCAAAGTCCCATCAATAAATTGTTTGGCTTCATAACCGGCGCCGCCTCGTACAAATAATCCTTCCTGTTCTCCTACTTGCTGTGCACCAGGTAATGTTTTTACCACAGCAGAAATATCTGCGTTCGCCCCACCAGTGGTATATACATCTAAAGAACTTAAAACTGTTGCTGCTCTTTTCTTATCACCTGCTTCAAAACTTCCTGCGGTAACAGTTACAGCTTTCAATTCGCTGATTTCTTCTTTCAAAATAAAATCAATATGAATAGGAAGAGAATCGATGTTTACTTCTTGCTCTACTGTTTTATTGCCGATGCTACTGGCAACAATGAATTGTTTGCCCTTCTCGTAGGTTTTGAAAGAAAAGCTACCGGTAGAATCTGAAACCGTTCCATCATAAGAACCTTTGACAACAATATTGGCTCCCGCCAGAATACGACCCTTTTGATCTTTCACAGAACCTGTCACCTTGATCTGTGCCTGAACCCCGCTGATTAACAGTGTTACGATCAAACTTATCATCCATTTTTTCATTACTCAGTTATTTTGACAGGACAAACATAGAATAGTTTATTTTATAAACCAAATTATATTTAAAACTTTTTTATGATTAGCGTATTATTTCCTAAGTCATTGTATTTCAACAAAAAAGGAATTACAAGATTGTAATTCCTTCCGCAACATTTCCAGTATTTTAAATAATCAAGCAATAAATCGATCCTTTGCAAATGCCTTTGCATACATCAACAAAGCGCCAATGACCATGATATTCCTAAAAATATTCAACATATCATTACTGCTTTCTGCAGCCCTGGGAATATGAATCAGAAAGATCATCAGTAATACATACAGAGCCATTAGTAAAGAAGCCAACTGGTCGTATTTACCGATCAAACAACTCAATATAAAAGCAGTAATCAGCACGCCGGTTGCATAATTTAAAAAAAGTCTTCCCGGAAAAAAAGAGGGTATCATATCAGCACCCACTTGTGGTAATCCGAAATGAAGTCCGGTATATAACAGGAAGGACAGAACAAACAGCCATTTACCTGTTGCCAATACTTTTTGCATATGATGTGTATTTAGAGGTTTATATTTCGAATGGCATGATTGGGCGAATTTCTACTGATCCTTTTTCATATTTCAGAATCGGACAGCTTTTTGACCAGTCTGTTACTTCCGCTATACTTTCTGCCTTACAGATCAGATAGCCCGTTAATAAAATCTGTTGCTGAATAAAAGGGCCATTTTGTACCCCTTTCTGATCAACAATGGTTCCATCGAATTCAATCGGCTTACTCGATACCAGTTTTCCCTGCATCGCAATATTGCCGATCCATTGCTGCCACTTGGGCATGTCTTCGAGCATATCTTCCGGTGAATTGATATACTGTCCGTTTCCGGATTGATTGTAGAACAATAACAGATACTCTTTCATAATAATGATGATTTAGGTTTAAAAATGATCATCACAAAAATGAAAAAGCTAACATGGATGGCTCTTGATAAATGTCAAGATTTTACAACTTCCCTTTTAATCGGGTATACGTTTCAGGAGAGATGCCAAGATAAGACGCGATCATTTTACTGGATAAGCGAGTGAAAAGTTTAGGCTGATGATCCATCATCCAACGCAACCGTTCCAATGCATCCATCGATACAAAACTATTGATACGATATACTGAGTTAGCATAAGAAAGCTCGAGTATTTGTCTATACATTTTTTCAAATTGAGGAAACCTTGCAGATAAATCCATAAAATGCTCTCGACTGATATGTAACACCTGCGAAGGTTCGGCTGCACGAAAAAATTCCTTGGAGGGTATTTGTTGCAAAAAACTATTGATCTCCATCAACCAGTGTTCTTCTAGAATAAAATCTCTTGTTGTTTCATTACCAACCGCATCGATGGTGAATACTTGAATAACTCCATTTACAATAAAGTAACAAGACCTACATAGTTCTCCTTCTCTTAACAAGTAATCATTTCTTTTCAACTCCAATGGCTGGAAATAAGAGATCACTTCTTCCAATCCCGCTGTATCGGTACCAAGTTTCGCTCTGATATGTTGTTCTAATACCTGATGCATATGTTTATTGATTGAAAGATGCGTAATGAAAGTTACCTAATAATACAGGATGCTGTCAATCCAATGAACAAAAAAGCCCCGAAATAGTTTCGGGGCTTTGTATAACAGTTTAGGACTGATTATTTGTATTGAGGCATCAAACTCTTCGCCAGTTCAACCATTTTGTTGATACCGTCTTCAGGCAGGTTGCCTTTTTTGAATTCAGCTAAAATATCAGGCAATTTGTTTTCCATTTCCATCAGGAAGTGCGCTTCAAACTCTTTTACTTTCTTGACTGCCACTTCACGCAACAAACCTTGTGTACCGAGGTAGATAATAGCTACCTGCTTTTCTACTGAGAAAGGAGAGTATTGAGCCTGCTTCAGGATCTCCACGTTACGAGCACCTTTATCCAATACCAGTTTGGTAGCAGCATCCAAATCACCACCGAACTTAGAGAAGGCTTCCATCTCACGATAAAGCGCCTGATCCAGTTTCAGTGTACCTGCTACTTTCTTCATGGATTTGATCTGTGCGTTACCACCCACACGGCTTACAGAGATACCTACGTTGATCGCCGGACGGATACCTGCGTTGAACAAGTTACCTTCCAAGAAGATCTGTCCGTCAGTGATAGAAATTACGTTGGTAGGAATATATGCAGAAACGTCACCTGCTTGTGTTTCGATGATCGGCAAAGCAGTCAAAGAACCACCACCTTTTACAAGGTGCTTGATAGACTCAGGAAGATCGTTCATGTTTTTAGCAACATCATCGTTAGCGATCACTTTTGCAGCACGCTCTAACAAACGGCTATGCAAGTAGAACACGTCACCAGGATACGCTTCACGTCCCGGAGGTCTTCTCAACAACAATGATACTTCACGATAAGCCACCGCTTGCTTAGACAGATCATCATAAATGATCAAAGCAGGACGACCGGTATCACGGAAGAATTCTCCAATAGCTGCACCAGCGAATGGAGCATAGAACTGCTGAGGAGCAGGATCAGATGCAGATGCAGATACGATAGTGGTATAAGCCATCGCACCATTATCAGCCAAAGTCTTCATTACACCGGCAACGGTAGAAGCTTTTTGTCCGATCGCAACATATATACAATATACAGGCTTACCTGCATCGTAAAATTCTTTTTGATTGATGATGGTATCAATACAGATAGCGGTTTTACCTGTCTGACGGTCACCGATCACCAACTCACGCTGACCACGACCAACTGGGATCATCGCATCGATCGCTTTGATACCGGTTTGTAATGGTTCTTTTACCGGCTCACGATAAATTACACCCGGTGCTTTACGCTCCAGAGGCATTTCGTATAATTCACCAGTGATTGGACCTTTACCGTCGATAGGTTCACCAAGGGTATTGATCACACGACCAACCACACCTTCACCTACTTTAATAGAGGCGATCTTACCGGTTCTTTTTACTTTGGCGCCTTCTTTGATTTCACCACTCTCTCCCATCAATACCACACCCACGTTGTCTTCTTCAAGGTTTAGGGCGATGGCTTTGGTGCCATTCTCAAATTCAACCAGTTCACCACTGCGTACGCCATTCAGGCCATACACACGGGCGATACCGTCACCTACCTGTAACACGGTACCCACTTCTTCTAAATCGGCAGATACATTGAAATTGCTGAGCTGCTGTCTCAGTATCGCTGATATTTCATCGGGTTTAATGTCCACCATACTGTATTCTTTTAATGATGATTGTGTTTATTATTATCGTAACTGCTGAACGTATAAATTCTGCAGGAACTGTTTTTTAATGTCTTTCAGATCGCGCAAGATGCTTGCATCTACCAAGTTGTTATTGAATTCAAGAACAAATCCGCCGATCAGGCTTTCATCTGTTTTGGTTTCCAATTCTATATTGGCAAAGCTTTTCTCGCCTTTTACTTTTTGCTCGATCGATTTTTTTAATTCTTCGCTTACTGGCACAGCAGTAGTCAATACTACTTTATGAATGCCTTTGATTTCATTGTATTGATCAATGAATGCATTAGCGATCTCATACAAATCTCCCTCACGTCCTTTTTTTACCAATAGGTTATTAAAGGCTGCTGTCATTTCACTGATCTTTCCGGAAGTAACGGCTGTGATGATGCTATTCTTTTGATCTGCTTTTATTACCGGGCTCTTCAAGAGGTTTACAAAATCTCTGCTGCTTTTACAAACAGCCTGCAGGTACTTCATATCCGCATACACTGTTTCTAACTGACCTTTTTCTGTAGCGAGGTCAACCAGACTCTTAGCGTATCTTCCTGCCAAACGTGGATTCTGCATGTATTTTAATTTGAAAATTTAAGAATTTGAAAATTTGAAAATGGCACTTTGGAGATTTGAAATTAAAATGAAGTCTTTCCCTCATTTTCAAATTTTCAAATTACCACATTTTCAAATTGGCTTTAATTCAGTTTCACTCCCTCCGCCAACTGCTTGATATAGTTTTCCTGATCAGCTTTGTTAGCAAGTTCTTTACGTAATACTTTTTCTGCTACTTCAACCACTAAAGAACCCACTTGATTCTTAACATCCGTTAAGGCAGCATTCTTTTGTTGATTGATAGCCACTTGAGCATCAGCAACAATTCTGTCGTATTCGTTCTTCGCTTTCTCCTTAGCATCAGCAACCATTTTATCGGCAGTTTCTTTTGCTTCTTTGATCATTTGTGCTCTTTCTTCACGGGCTTTTGCCAGCAATGCTTCATTTTCACTTTGCATAGCAGCGATATCAGCCTTCATTTTATCGGCTTTGCTCAAAGCATCTTCAATTCCTTGTTCGCGATCATGAATGGCTTTCAGCATAGGCTTCCATGCTTTAGCACGCAATACAAAGAATAAAACGATGAATGCAATGGTATTCCAGAATACTAATCCGATATCAGGTAATACTAGCGGGTTGATCTCTAATAACATAAACTATGTTTATACAGCGTTTGAAATTTCTTTCTTTGAAAGTTATACAGACCCTTCCGCCCTTTGCATGGGGTCTGTATAAAAAGTTGAACGGATTATCCGTTACCCAACAGGGCAACTACCACCGCAAACAGGGCAACCGCTTCCACGAAAGCCGCAGCAACGATCATGTTTGCACGGATATCGTTAGCAGCTTCCGGCTGACGTGCAATACCTTCTACTGCACCTTTACCGATCTGACCGATACCGATTCCGGCACCGATAGCAGCTAAACCAGCGCCGATTGCGGCAACACTTCCTACTACCATTGTTTTATGTTTTAATTGTGAGTGAAAAAAAGTTTTTATTAATGATGCGCTGCTTCATGGTGATGCTCTTCTGTTGCCATTCCAATATACATAGCGCTCAACATGGTAAAGATGTATGCCTGCAGGAATGCCACAAGCAATTCAATCAATCCAATGAACACTGCAAAAGGAACTGCAATAGCAGATGCAAACACAGTTTTAAATATGAAGATCAGGCAGATTAAGCTCAATACAAGAATGTGACCCGCTGTGATATTCGCAAACAATCGGATCATCAATGAAATGGGTTTGGTGAATACACCAATCAATTCAATAGGTGCTAAGAACAATTTCATGCTCCAGTGCATACCCGGCATCCAGAAAATGTGCTCCCAGTAACTTTTGTTACCATTCAGGTTTACAACGATGAATACGAATACGGCCAAAGTCATCGTGAATGCAATGTTTCCACTCACATTCGCACCACCCGGGAAAAATGGAATCAAACCCAAAAAGTTGTTGATCAGGATCAGGAAGAAAATGGTCAACAAGAAAGGCATGTATTTCGCATACTTGTGACCGATATTGGGTTTCGCCACTTCATCGCGTACAAATAAAACGATGGGCTCCATGAATGACTGCAATCCTTTAGGTGCAGACTTTACACCTCTTTTACGATAAGCACCACCAACAGTCAAGAATACCAATAACAAAATCAGAATTGAAACGAAAAGCGAAGCCACGTTCTTGGTGATAGAAAAATCCCACACTTTGGCAGAAGCCGCTTCGTCTATAGAACCATCCGCATTCACCACTTTGATCTTACCCTCGATGGTCTTATAATTATAATGACCAGCATACATCGCAGGCTCATGATGTTCGTCCATCAGTTTTGCTGATGAAAATACCTCTAATCCCTTATCAGAGTAAAGGATTACAGGCAGAGGAAGGGTTGTATGACCCCATAAATGCCAGCTGTGGTCGTCTTTAATGTGCTCGAGTATGGTTTCGGTTACATTAAACTCGCCTTCGCCATGACCTGCAGCTGCAGATTGAGGCGTTTCATTGGCATATGAAAAAGTAGAAAACAGCAATGTGAAAAGGCTGAAAGTCGCTACCAGTAAAGATTTTACACTCATGCGGGCCATACCTGTCTCGAAATTTGCGGCAAAGATAGGGGTAAAGGGGGTGAAAAGTGTAAATGATTTAGGAGAAAAAAAAGGAAAAGATCAGTTCTTTGGCGGATCTGTTTTTTCTTTCAGTTTTTTTATTTCTTCCAGGTGTAAAACATCCATCTGATCTTTGGGTCGATTTACAGCTTTCTTATTGGATATCAAGTGGTTAATATGCAAAAAAGGGACTTTCTCCCCATCCAATTCTACGATTGATGCATTTTCATAACAGGTAGCAAAGCTTTCGCCTTCAAGCCCCTTCATAGACGTCATAATATCCAATTCGACCCCGGCAGCATAGAAGGTTGTCCAGCCGGGAACAAACTCCATTGTTTCTAATGAAGGCAAATCACCATGCCCTAGCGCTTTAAATGCCTGCCTCAACTTTTGTCTGTTTTCTAAAGTGTCATCAATCCACATATCAACGTCCTGAGTAACCCTATTGTATCCGTGAAAAAAAGTGGCCAACCCTCCCACCATGATATACCTTACTTTGTATGCATTTAAGGTTCTCCAAAACGCTATGAATTCCTCATCCAATATATCCATGATTGATTACTTAAAGAGTTGAATCTTTTTGAGACGGGAGAACGATTGCCTTTTTGAGTGTGGCATTACGTTTTAACATTCGGGTAAAAGCATGAAGCTTTTCCATATCTGATCGATTAACTAAGTCTAGTATTTTTTCTTCCGGGGACTTTGTAACAAAACCATATACAGGCTGTGATTCTTTCACAACATTTTTTGAGGTATCAGGTGTATTATTTTTATTGGTAGACATTATCCTACAAATGCAGTCTTCTTTTTTTCAAACTGCATCTCATGCAATTTAGCATAAAATCCGCCCATGAGCAAGAGTTCATCATGACTACCGATCTCTTTGATCTCACCCTTATCCAGCACGATAATTTTATCTGCTTTACGTATGGTAGAAAGTCTGTGAGCAATCACAATTGACGTTCTGTCTGAGATGAGTTTATCGATGGCTTTTTCAATCAGCATTTCGCTTTCCGTATCAATGGAAGATGTGGCTTCATCCAATATCAAAATGGATGGATTGTACAACAAAGCTCGGATAAAGGAAAGCAATTGTCTTTGTCCCAAACTCAGTGTACTACCTCTTTCCATCACATTGTAATCATATCCACCAGGCAATTGCATGATGAAATCATGCACCCCTATCAGCTTTGCTGCTTCTATCACTTGTTCTTTACGAATAGATGGATCGCGAAGGGTAATATTATCCATGACAGAACCGGAAAAAAGAAATACATCCTGTAATACCACTCCCATACTTTTTCTTAAGCGATCAATATCATAATCATTGATATTCACCCCATCAATTTTGATCACTCCTTTTTGGATATGATATAATCTATTCAGTAAACTGATAATTGATGTTTTACCACTACCGGTATGTCCAACCAACGCTACCGTTTCACCGGCTTTCACTTGGAAGCTGATATTTTTCAACACAAAGTTTTCATCTACATAAGCAAATGAAACCTGTTCAAAATCAATATCGCCTTTGATATGAGTTGGCTGAAAATTACCATGATCTTTTGCACTCAACTCATCGCTATTGTCCAATACTTTGAACACCCTTTCTGCTGCTACCATTCCCATTTGCAAGACATTGAACTTATCTGCAATCACACGCAATGGACGAAATATCTGATTCAGGTATAAAATGAATGCCATTAACAATCCTGCATCCAATGATTTGCCGGCAATCCACCATACTAATAATCCGGTGCTTAGGGCAAGTACCACTTCTACAATTGGGAAGAATACGGAATAAGCAAAAATGGCTTTGATATTGGCATTTCGATGTTCTGCATTGATCTTTTTAAACTTATTCATCTCCCGCTCTTCGGCAGCAAAAGCCTGTACCACTTGCATTCCGGTGATATGCTCTTGTACAAAAGCATTCAAACTGGCCACTGCATTTCTAACCTTGATAAAACTTTTGTTCACACTTTCTTTGAAATAATAGGTAGCAATGAGCATGATTGGAAAGGGTGCCAAACTAATCAGCGTCAAACGCCAATCCATCCAGAACATCGTTGCCAGTGTGATGATAATGGTGAGTAAATCTGCTATGATCGGAATCAGCCCATCCGAAAAAATATCATTGATGCGTTCGATATCATCAATGGTTCTTGTGGTAAGGGTGCCGATGGGTGTTTTGTCGAACTGACGAAGATTCAATCCCAGTATCTTTTGATACACTGCAATACGCATATCCTTTACCACATGCTGACCCATGGATGCAGTAATAAAACTGAAAATGAAACGGATCGATGTTTCCACTACCAGAAATACGATCTGAAAAAGCGTTACCGAAATAATAAATCGACTCGCGTCAGATAGATCGGTATTGAAAAGAACCGTTTTAAGCCATCCGGGAGCCTGAACAGACTTACCGGTTGCGGTATCCACCGTTAACTGAATCAGATAGGGTCTGATCGGTGCAAATAAAGCCATTACCACAGCCAAAATCAAACTGAGATAGAACATCCCTCTATAAGGCCTCACAAAATGGAATACCCTGCCTAGTAAGGAAAAATCAAATACCTTTTTTTTACTCGTTTCAGTCATGACAGTTGCCAAAGGTAACAACAAAGGCTTGGCAGTGTTTACCGATGCTGTAATTTTTGGAGAGCCCGGTCTATGGTCGATGGTCCATAGTCCATGGCGTATGGTTCATAGCGTATAGTCCATAGTCCATGTCCTGTAATAAATACTTTGTTCTTTACTTATACGAATACAAGCGACGCTTGTACATACCCATTTTCCTACCATATGCTATGGACCATGGACTATACGCTATTGACCATCGACCATGGACCATAAGCCACAGACTATCCGTATATTCGTAGTCAGATATGGAGCAAGCGAAAGATACGACTGCGGAGGTGGTGTTACCTCGTTATAACCTGAACCCTGATCAGGAAAAAAATGAAATATTAAGGCATTATCGCGCCCTTTTGAGAAGCTTGAAATCAAAACTTAAGAAAGGCGATAAGGAATTGGTACGTCATGCATTTCAAATGGCTGCCGATGCGCATAAAACCATGCGTAGAAAGAGTGGTGAGCCTTATATCCTTCATCCCATAGCCGTAGCCATGATTTGTGTGGAAGAAATCGGACTCGGGGTAAGAAGTACCATTTGTGCATTATTACATGATACCGTTGAAGACACAGATATTTCACTAGAAGATATTGAAAGGGAGTTCGGAACAGAGATCGCAAGAATTGTGGATGGTCTGACCAAGATCTCCACCGTAATGGACACCAATACTTCTCAACAGGCAGAGAATTTTAAAAAAATCCTTTTAACACTTACAGATGATCCACGTGTGATCCTGATCAAACTGGCAGACCGCTTACACAATATGCGTACGCTGGATCACATGAAAAGTGAAAAACAGTTGAAGATCGCCTCTGAAACGGTTTGGGTGTATGCTCCATTGGCACACCGGATGGGATTGTACAATATCAAGACCGAGTTGGAAGACCTGTCCATGAAATATATGGAGCCGGAAGCGTATCGGGATATTGCTAAAAAACTCGCAGAAACCAAACGCGAAAGAACCCGTTACATCAATGAATTTATTCGACCCATAAAAGAAAAAATGCAGGCAGCCAATTTCAATTTCGAAATTTATGGTCGCCCAAAAAGTATTCATTCCATTTGGAACAAGATCAAAAAAAAGGGTGTCGCATTTGAAGAAGTATATGATCTCTTCGCTATTCGTGTGATACTGGATTCGCCTACAGAAAAAGAAAAAGAGGATTGCTGGAAAGTATACTCAATGATCACTGATGAGTATATGCCTTCGCCTGAACGTTTACGTGATTGGTTGAGTAATCCTAAAAGTAATGGATATGAAGCTCTTCATACAACTGTGATGGGACCTCAAGGTAAATGGGTAGAAGTACAGATTCGTACCAAACGCATGAATGAGATTGCAGAAAAAGGTTTGGCGGCCCATTACAAATACAAAGAAGGTAATAGCGATGAAGATAGATTTGATAAATGGTTTGGTCAGATTAGGGAAGTATTGAGTACACAGGATACGGAAGGGGTTGACTTCTTACAGGATTTCAAAACATCTTTTCTAGCCGAAGAAATTTATGTGTATACTCCAAAAGGTGAAGTGAAAATGTTGCCAATGGGAAGTACGGCGTTGGATTTCGCTTTCTCCATTCACTCAGCCATCGGTAGTAAATGTATTGGCGCCAAAGTGCATCATAAATTGGTGCCTATCAGCCATAAATTAAGAAGTGGAGACCAGATCGAGATCATTACCAGTAATAAACAAAAACCATCCGAAGACTGGCTGGGCTTTGTAGTAACGGCGAAGGCAAGAAATAAAATCAAAGACGCTTTAAGAGAAGAAAAAAGAAAAGTAGCGGAAGATGGTAAATACCTGCTCCAAAGAAAACTGGAAAGCATGGGCGCAGCGTATAGCCAATACAATATCGAAGAACTGGTACAATTTTATAAACTTCCTTCATCACTGGATCTGCATTATAGAATTGCTACCAAAGTTCTTGATCTGAAAGAGCTGAAAGATTTCCAGGTATTGGGTGATAAAATAGAGATTCCCAAACCCAAACCTGTAATCCAGGAAATCATCACGGATCCTGTACAAAAAACATATAGTAAAAAAGAGTCTGAGCTGATCATTTTCGGGGAAAGCAGTGACAAGATCATGTACACCCTCGCCAAATGCTGTAATCCTATACCGGGAGATGACGTATTTGGTTTTGTGAGTACCGGTAAAGGGCTGATAATTCACCGAACCGGTTGTCCAAATGCAGCACAACTACTCGCGAATTATGGCCATAGGGTAGTAAAAACCAAGTGGGCAAAGAACAAAGAAATTTCATTCCTCACCGGACTGAAGATCATTGGGTTGGATGATGTGGGCGTAGTCAATAAAATCACCAATGTAATCAGTGGAGATCTCAGAATTAATATTGCCGGTTTAACCATTGAATCCAGCGAGGGCTTATTCGAAGGAACGATCAAAATATTTGTACACGATAAAGAGGAATTGGAAGAATTGGTTGAAAGACTCAAATCACTCAACGGTATTCAACGGGTGGATCGATTTGATACGGAAAATGAGAAGTGACAAAAGTGAGAAAGGTGAAAGGTGAAAAGTGAAAGGAAATGTGCAAAACCTTTTCACTTTTCACCTTTCACCTTTCACCCAAAAATATTCTTCCCAAAACCCCCAACTATCTCCTATTTTTGCCGCGATTCAAAGCAAACTTATGGTGGACGTTTTACTGGGTTTACAATGGGGTGATGAGGGTAAAGGAAAGATCGTTGATTACTTCGCCCCTAAATATGATATTATTGCCCGTTTTCAGGGCGGTCCGAATGCAGGACATACCTTATATGTGAATGGACAAAAAATGGTGTTGCATCAGATACCTTCCGGTATTTTTCATCAACACATCGTCAATGTAATTGGTAATGGTGTGGTGCTTGATCCTGTAACCTTGAAGCGTGAGTGTGATGCAGTAGCTGCATATGGTATTGACGTACGTAAGAACTTATTTATCTCACAAAGAACCAATCTGATTGTTCCTACACACCGTGCTTTGGATAAAGCATCTGAATTACAAAAAGGTGATGCCAAGATTGGATCAACTTTAAAAGGCATCGGACCTGCTTATATGGATAAGACAGGAAGAAATGCCCTGAGAGTAGGCGATATTTTGAGCCCATCTTTTGATGCACAATACAAAGAGCTGCGTGCTAAGCACCAGACTTTATTAAATAACTTCAATTTTAGTGAAGATATTTCTGCATCAGAGCAGGAGTTCTTTGAAGCGATCGATTTTTTGAGAACATTGAATATTATCAACTGCGAATACTTTATCAATAAAAGTTTAGCAGAAGGTAAAAAAGTACTGGCAGAAGGCGCACAAGGAAGTATGTTGGATATTGACTTCGGAACATTCCCATTTGTTACTTCATCGAATACCATTTCTGCGGGTGTGTGTACCGGATTGGGGGTTTCTCCAAAACAAATCAATGAAGTATTGGGTGTTACCAAAGCTTATTGTACCCGTGTTGGTGGCGGTCCCTTCCCAACAGAGCTGAATGATGCAACCGGAGAAGAGTTAAGAAGGATTGGTAGCGAATTTGGTGCTACTACCGGACGTCCACGTCGTTGCGGCTGGATTGATCTGGTTGCCTTGAAGTTTGCTTGCATGATCAATGGTGTAACACAGCTCATCATGACAAAAGCGGATGTATTAGATAGTTTTGATACGCTGAAGGTTTGTACCGCTTATAAAATCAATGGTCAGGAGCATACTGAAGTTCCTTTTCAGATGTCGGGAGTGGATATTGACCCAGTTTGGAAAAGTTTTTCCGGATGGAAAATAGACAGTACCAGCATTAAAGATGCCGGTTCCTTGCCTGAAACCATGACAACTTATATCGATTTCATCAACAAATATGTTGGTGCGCCTGTTAAATACGTTTCAAACGGACCGGGCAGAGAACAGATTGTAGCCATTTAGTTTGTGGCACCGCATTTGTAACAGAAAAATTTTTTTGGTTAATCAGAATTTGCGTTGAAATTTTACGCAGTTAATCTTATTGGAAATATGGCAGCAAGATCTGATAAGGATAAAAAATCCTCCACCCCTAAGAAAGCAGCACCTAAAAATGCTGATGAGAAACCGTCTCCAAAAAGCAAAAAGCAAATGGAAGACGATGATGATGATTTGGAAGATGATGATGATGAGATGGATCTCAAAGCTTCTTCCAAAAAAAGTGCATCTAAATCTTCGTCTAAAAAATCAAAATCTGATGATGATGATGATGACGACGACGAATTAGATGAAGATTCAGATGATTGGGAAAAAACAGAAGACGAAGAAGACGACTGGGATCCCGATTTCGATGAGTTTGATATTCCTAAAAGCAAAGGAAAGAAAAGTACCGGTGGCGCCAAGAAAAAAGGCGATGATGACGATGATTTTAATCTCGATGAAGACTTCAAAGAATTCGATCTCTTCGACGATAAAGCAGGCGGCTTTGATGATGATGACGATGATGATTTTTAATGGGCTTAAATAAGCAACTTATTACCTATTCTTTCTCAATAACAGATAGCATAGAAACCAAACAACAAATGTTGAACTGGGCAAATCAGTTCAACATTTGTTGTTTTCTGGACAACCATCAATACCAGAGTTCCGCATCAGTAGTAGAATGCATGGTTGCCTGTGGTGTAACGGCCGCATTGCCTTCTAATGCATCATTGAGCACCTTGGATACTTTTATCAATACCCATAAAAACAAATGGATCTTTGGTCACCTGGGATACGATATCAAAAATCAAATTGAAAACCTTCATTCTACACACCCGGATAGCATTCAATTCCCTGATCTTTTCTTTTTTGTTCCAGCATGCATTTTATCGCTGAAAGAACAAACACTTTTCATAGAAGTATATGATGGTTCTGATCCATCAAGCATTTATGATTCAATAAAAGCCTCGCCTGCTTTTGCAAGTATTCCTCAACCTAGCGTATCTGTTCAGCCTAAAATGACCAGACAAAAATATATCGCAACTATTGAGCAACTTAGAAAGCACATACAAAGAGGCGATTGTTATGAGATCAATTATTGCCAGGAGTTTTATGCTACGGATACAGTGATTGAGCCTTTATCATTGTACCAACAACTCACAAAAGTTTCACCAAATCCTTTCGCGTGTTATTACCGACTGGAAGATAAATACCTGCTTTGCGCCAGTCCGGAAAGATTTTTACAAAAAAAAGGTGATCACTTATTATCGCAACCTATCAAAGGCACCATTCCACGGAATCAATTCGATCCAGAAGCTGATCAAAAATTAATCGAGCAATTACAGAACAGTGAGAAAGATAAAAGTGAAAATGTAATGGTCGTAGACCTAGTTAGAAATGATCTTAGTAAAGTATGTCAACAAGGCTCAGTGAAAGTCACTGAATTATTCGGTATTTATAGTTTTCCGCAAGTACATCAAATGATTTCCACCGTAGAAGGAACGCTTGATGATTCACATCAGTTTACAGATATCATCAAAGCCTGTTTCCCCATGGGCAGTATGACAGGCGCTCCTAAAAAAAGAGTAATGGAACTGATAGAACAATACGAACAAAGCAAACGCGGTTTATATTCCGGTGCTGTTGGCTATATCAGTCCTACGGGTGATTTCGATTTTAATGTAGTGATCAGAAGTATTCTTTATAACAGCAGTAACCAATACCTGGGTTATCAGGTAGGTGGTGGTATTACTTTTTACAGTGATCCGGAAAAAGAGTATGAAGAATGTCTAATAAAAGCTGCTGCAATTAAAAAGGTACTCGAAGGTGGTATATGAACCAGTTTATCTGGAAGCAGAAGCGCTTTCTAGTAATGATTTCACAGACTCCATCAGCAATTGTTGCTTTTTAGCCTGAAACACCTGTTCCTTGTCTTTCAGTATTCGCATGGAATACTTTTTGCCTTCCGCTAAAGTCTTATCAAAATTCGGATTCCAACGATTGAACTGATTCAGGTTCATTAATAGTGCATTGGAAACAATCAGGGAATTGTATCTACCCGCTATTTCCACTACAGTGGAATTATTCAGTTCATCTGTGGTCAGCTGAACCGTTTCTGCACTTTGTAAAATCGCTTTCTTTTGTTCTGTCTCAGCAGCCGTCATGGTAGTCCAACCCCCACTTCCCTCAAATGCGTAATGCGTACCGATGAATTTTTTGACATGATTTCTGGTTTCTTCAGGCAAATGGTATTGCAAATCCCAGAACTCTCTACTTCCTGATTTTCTGATCGCTTGTTTTACACGTCCTGCCCCTGCATTGTAGGCAGCAACCACCAATAACCAGTCATTGAATTCAGCATATAATTCGCGCATCAGTTTTGCAGCTGCATGTGTGCTTTTATAATAGTCTAATCGCTCATCCACTGCACCTACGCGTAGACCAAAACGTTTGGCTTCATAGGGCATTAACTGCCAGGGACCTGCTGCACCTGCCCATGATACCACATTCGATCCGAGATGACTCTCAATAACACTGAGGTATTTCATTTCTTTAGGCAATCCATAAACAGTGAGCACATTATCATACAAATCGAAATAAGGCTTACCCCAGCTTTTCATTTTCTCCAGGTGCTCGCCATTTTTCCGAACATATTCTTGTACAAATGCAACCGCTCTCGGATTCAATTGTGCCTCATAGGGTTTTGATGCATCAAAACGCTGACCGGTAAACAGACTTTTAAATCCGCTTTTATCATTCAGAGTAGAATCACTATCTGTTGAGGTTGAACCAAGGTTGGCGGCTTTAAAAGACATCATCCCCAGTGAACCTGCCACAAAAGCAAAGCAGACCAACAATGCTTTGCTGGTGCTGATATGACTTTGTATGCTGATACCAAACCACTTCATGTGATCAAATCCTTTAATTATCAATTAGTTCAGTAATGGGTTGCAGTAAGTTGGGTGATGTTCAAAACAGAGCGTCTGTTACTCAGACAGTTCTAAAAACTGTTTTGAAAGGCGGAGCAAAGATACCTCATCATTCTGAGAAGTCATAATCTGCAGACCAAAGGGCATGCCATTGGGGTGTTGGAACAGTGGGATGGAAATAGCGGGTATTCCTACCAGATTGGCGAAGACTGTATAGATATCGCCTAGAAACATGGCTAGCTGGTCATTTTGTAATTCACCAATCCGGTAGGCGGGTGCCGGAACGGTTGGAGAAATAATGGCGTCATAGGAGGAAAAAACAGTAGTGGTTAGCACCTGTAATTTTCTTCTAACTTGTTGAGCCTTAGTAAAATAAGCATCGTAATAGCCGGCACTCAATACAAAACTGCCCAGCATGATTCTTCTCTTCACTTCTTTACCAAACCCTTCACTTCTGGAAAGCTTATAAAAGTCTGTCAAATCATGTGTTGGCTGAGCTGATCTATGTCCAAAACGAACCCCATCATAGCGGGAAAGATTACTGGAAGCTTCGGCGGTCGTTAAAACGTAGTAAGTAGGCACTACATATTCAAGTAACTCAAAATCAACAGGTTCGACGATATAACCTTGGGCTGTTAATTTTTTAATAAAGCCTTCTGTAGCGGCTTTAATAGCGGGGTCTAAACCGGGGTGATCCAATGCTTCCTTAAAATAAGCAATTCTTTTGGGTGGGGCATCCATATGGTCCAATGCAGTGGTATAATCCGGAACAGGCAACTGAGAAACCGTACTATCAAACGCATCAGCACCGGAAATAATCTGAAGGGTTAATGCTACATCCTCAATATTTTTTCCAAAAATGCCAATCTGATCAAAAGATGAAGCATAAGCGATGAGACCGTAACGCGATATTCTTCCATAGCCGGGTTTGAGTCCGATAATACCACAGAAATCAGCCGGCTGTCGTACTGATCCGCCGGTATCACTCCCCAAACTGATCATACAATGATCTGCCTGAACTGCTACAGCCGAACCTCCGGAGGATCCACCCGGTACGCGTGTTTCGTCCAACGCATTTTTTACCGGTCCGTAAGCAGAATGTTCATTACTGCTTCCCATGGCAAATTCATCGCAGTTTTGTCTGCCAATGATGATGGCTCCGGCATCCAATAATTTTTGTGTAGCGGTAGCGTTGTATACAGATACAAATCCATCTAGCATCCGGGAAGATGCCGATACACGATGGTCTTTATAACAAATCACATCTTTGAGTCCTATCACTACTCCATGTAAAGGCAAGAGTGATTGATTGGACGATCTTTCTTTATCCATACTTGCTGCTGCAGCAAGGGCTTCTTCTGCATACACTTCAAGCCAGGCATTCAGGTGTTGATCTGCTTGTATCCTATCGATATAAAAACGAACGGCCTCCACACAGGTGGTTTGGCCGTTCTGTAATGCTGTATGATAGTCTTTGATTGTGCTAAAGCGAAACAAAGGCTAAAAGGCTTTTTGAAGTGAAATACTATTGTGCAGCCTGATCCTTTTCTTTGATCCCTTCTTCCAGTTCTTTCTTCACATTGTTCTTTGCATCGTTGAATTCACGGATACCTTTACCCAGTCCACGCATGAATTCGGGGATCTTTCTACCACCAAACAATACCAGTACCACCACTGCAATCAATAAAATTTCCTGAAATCCTAAATTACCCATAAAATAAGTTTTGAGAAGATCAAAGGTAAGGTAAAACCATACTGAATGAACCAATTTAACAGCAAAGTTTATGGATAAATATTTGACCGATATATCCATAAAAAAAGCGGAAACCGATGAAGTCAGTTTCCGCTTTTACTATACATCTAATAAAATTAGAATCTTTTTTCCTTAATACGTGCACTCTTACCACTACGCTCACGCAAATAGTACAATTTAGCGCGACGAACTTTACCGGTCTTATTCAGAACGATAGAATCAATGTTTGGCGAAAGAATCGGGAACAAACGCTCTACACCTACTCCGTCAGAGATTTTACGTACAGTAAAAGAAGCGGTTGCTCCATTACCCTGTAACTTAATCACATCACCACGGAAGCTCTGGATACGCTCCTTACCACCTTCAATAATCTTATAGTTAACAGTGATATTATCACCTGCTTTAAACTTAGGATATTCTTTCTTTACCGTTAACTGCTCGTGTACAAACTGAACTGCTGCGTTCATAACATTTAATTTTTGCGGACGGCAAAGGTAAGGATGGGGGCGGGATTCTCCAAAAGTTTTTGGGCTGTGAGCTGTGAGCTACGAGCTATGAGCTTTACTTGTTTAACTTATCTATAAAGCTAATAAGCATTTTTTGTTCTTCATCAATTTTATAAAGTATTGATTTTCTGATGTTTATTAAGCCGAATCCAAGCAATTCTGATAAGAGAATATGCGTTTCAAGTTCAAAACAAGACCCTAAAGAAATTTGCAAAAAATGAGCATATTCTCGATCACTTTTTCGACTGCTACCCTCTGCAATATTCGCCGGAATTGAGCTTGCAGACCTTGTTATTTGACTGACTAAACCATATTTTTCTTCTTTTGGAAACTCTCGAATCAGTTCATAACATAATTGGGCAATTTCCATTCCTTGCTGCCATACCTTGAGACGTTTAAAGTCTTTCATCGCAAATATATTTGACCTGCAAAATAACCCATACCTATACGGTAGATACGAAGTGCACTAGTCAATAACAAACAATAAAAAACCACCCTATATTAAAAGGTGGTTTTATAGTAAAGATATATCAAGCTCATAGCTCGAGGCTCGCAGCTCATAGCTTATCTAGCTACATTCACCGCTCTCTTCTCCCTAATCACAGTCACCTTAATCTGACCCGGGTACGTCATTTCTGTTTGGATTTTTTGGGCGATTTCAAAGCTGAGTTTATCGCTTTCGCCGTCGGTTACTTTTTCAGCTTCTACGATGACGCGTAATTCTCTTCCGGCTTGAATAGCATAAGCTTTTTCTACGCCCTGATAGGCTAGAGCCAGATTTTCCAGGTCTTTAATTCTTTGTAAATATTGCTGCATAATCTCTCTACGCGCACCCGGACGCGCACCACTGATGGCATCACAGGCTTGTACGATCGGAGAAATCACATATAACATTTCCATTTCATCATGGTGAGCACCAATCGCATTCACCACCGCCGGATTTTCACCATACTTCTCTGCTAATTTAGCCCCGAGTAATGCGTGGCTCAATTCGGTTTCTTCATCAGGAACTTTTCCGATATCATGCAATAATCCGGCACGCTTGGCCAACTTAGGGTTCATGCCTAATTCAGCTGCCATGATACCACAAAGATTAGCTGTTTCACGGCTATGCATCAACAGGTTTTGTCCGTATGAAGAACGGAACCTCATTTTACCAACAATACGGATCAATTCTTTGTGCAATCCATGAATACCCATTTCGATCACCGTACGCTCTCCGATCTCCATTACCTGCTCCTCTAACTGGCGTCGGGTTTTTTCTACCACTTCTTCAATACGTGCAGGGTGTATACGTCCATCTGCAACCAGTCTCTGTAAACTCAGTCTGGCAATCTCTCTTCTCAATGGGTCGAATGAAGAAAGGATAATCGCTTCCGGAGTGTCATCCACAATCAAATCAACACCGGTAGCAGCTTCAATGGCACGGATATTTCTACCTTCTCTACCAATGATTTGACCTTTGATCTCATCTGTTTCCAGGTTGAATACGGTAACCGTATTTTCAATGGTTTGCTCTGCAGCAGTACGCTGAATAGTTTGGATAACAATCTTACGCGCTTCCTTATTCGCCTTCTGCTTCGCATCTTCAATGATCTCTTGTTGTAAAGTAAGCGCTCGGGTTTGTGCTTCCTGACGCAGACTCTCCACCAATTGTGCCCTTGCTTCTTCTGCACTGAGACCGGCAATTTTTTCGAGTCTACGGATATGTTCTTCCTGATGCTTCTCTAACTCTGTTCGCTTCAGATTCACCACTTCGATTTGACGATTGAGGTTGTCCTTGATCGCTTCATTTTCCTTGATCTGCTTGTCTAAAGCAGCTTCTTTTTGATTGATCGAGATTTCTTTCTGCTTCGCACGATTTTCTGATTCGCTGATTTTACGATTGCGATCGTTCACTTCACGCTCATGCTCAGCTTTTAACTGCACAAAGCGCTCTTTTGCTTCCAGCTGTTTTTCTTTTTTAATGGTTTCAGCTCTTAGCTCCGCTTCTTTCAGGATATTTTGTGCCTGTAGATTGGCTTCGTCAATTTGTTTTTGGGTGTTTTTGGCAAAGATGAATTTACCTGCTATCAACCCCACAATGAGTGCCACAGGTGCGGCTATGATCAAGACAAGCGTCTGGTCCATTTTCTAATTCGTTTTTTAAATAGTTCACAATCATTGATTCACAATAACACATCACAATTTACAATAATGAGTAAACGGATAAAAGCGAAGATAATTAAATACGTAGAAGAAAAGTGAAATCTGTTTAGAATAGTCCATGGCTGATGGTCCATAGCTTATGGTCAATAGTCCATGGCAAGAACAATTCTTTTGCTTTATTCCTCCTACTATGGATTATCGACCATGGACTATGGACCATGGACTATAATTCCTCCAAGGCTTTATCGAGCTGGCGCTCGAGGGTGGCTAGCTTTTGGGAAGCTTCTTCCCATTTCACCAGTTCTATTCCGCTTTGGTTCTGTTCCGTGGCAAACCATAGTAACACCATCGAAACATAGTCTTGCATGTCTTTTCCCGCCAGATTCGTCTTGAACTCAGTGATTTTATCATTGATCAATCCTGCAGTCTTACGTACCATTTCTTCGTCTTTGGGCTCAATACGAAGACGGTAATTACGATCTGCGATGACAATATTGACAGGAATTAACTCAGACATGTGATCAGGTATTTAATAACGCCAAACATTTATCGATTTCTTTGAGATAACCATTGATCCGCTTTTCCAATAAAGCTTTTTCTTCCGGAGATTGAGCGGTAGCACTGAGTTTCAGCGCATCCAACTGTTGATGAAGCATCGCAATTGAAGCTTCTTTTTCTTCTAAGGATTGCTTGCTTTTTTCCAACTCTTTCAATAACCGCTGGTTCTCTTTCACCAACACTTGCTGATTCCGCAACAATTGCTGAAGCTTTTCTTGAATATTTTTTATATGCCGATCAAGATCTAACATCTCTCTAAGATAGTTTCAATTTTAGGGGTTACAACATTTTTAGTGCACTTGTTTTGCACTTTATAGTCTGTGGCTTGCAGCTTGTAGCTTGTAGCTTATAGCTGATAGGTCATCGCTAATAGTAGGAATGATGTTTTGCTATTTGCCATGAACTATACGCTATAAGCCATTAGCTAAAGCCTACTATTTCCTAATCTCCGCCCCCACTTCCTTCTCCAGCGCCTGAATCAGCTTCGTCACCATGCTATCGGCTTCTTTATCAGTTAGGGTTTTTTCTTCGTCGGTAAAGGTGAAACTGATGGCCATGGATTTTTTTCCAGCGCCCAGTTTATCACTTTCGAATACATCGAATAAACGCATGTCTGTTAAACGAGGAATCTTTAATTGTTGTACCACCGCTTCTATTGCCCCATAAGTCGTATTCCGATTCACCACCAATGCCAGATCGCGCTGCATGGTTGGGAACTTATTCACTTCTTTGTAAGTGATTTTTTGTTTGGATACCAATTGGGTCAATGTCAGATAGTTGATGTCTACAAACACTACTGCCTGTTTGATATCAAACGCTGATGTTTTCTTTTTATCTACTTCCGTAACGATCCCAATTTGTTGTTTTCCGATATATAACTCCAAAATAGATGCGTCATTGGCAGATGGAGCAAAATGTAGCCCTTTCAACCCCGTTAATTGAATGATGGCTTGCACAATTCCTTTTCCATGATAAATGTCAAAAACACCCGGCTTACCTCTCCATCCCGCTTCAGTAGATTGTCCGGTCAGGTATATACATAAACGTTCTTCTTCACGATATTGACCAATACCGTCTGTTGCATAGATTTTCCCAAATTCAAACAACTGCAAATGCAGATTTCTACGGTTCAGGTTATAAGCAACGGTTTCAAGTCCGGTTTCCAGCATGGTCGGACGCAAAACATCTAACTCCACACTGAGGTTGTTCAACATCTTAACAGAACCTGCCAACACTTCTTCTGAAAAATATTTGCTATTGGTAATGGAGTTGGTAAGTATTTCAACAAAACCAAGTCCAACCAAATAACCGGCAATCTTATCTTTCAAGGCTTCTTTCACACCTGATGCTGCTATGGCCGGACTAATTGTGATAGATGTAGGAATATCAATATTATCCAACCCATCTATGCGAATGATTTCTTCTACGATATCTGCCGGAATACTGATATCAGGTTTGTTGTATGGAACTGCGACTGTAAGTTCATCAATATCTTCTCTCACCACTTCAAAACCCAATGCCGTCAGTATCTTTTTAACTTTATCAGGATGATAGTTCTTACCGCTTAACTTTTTGATATAATGATACTTCACCGCCACTTCTGTTTTGGCTTTGGGTGAAGGATATACATCTGTAACATCACTTGCAATCTCACCACCCGCTACTTCTTTAATCAGCAAAGCAGCACGTTGCAACACCTGTACGCAACCGGATATATCTACTCCCTTTTCAAAACGGGTAGCTGCTTCTGTTCTCAATCCATGACGTAATGATGTTTTACGAACAGAAATGGGATGAAACCATGCACTTTCTAAAAATATATTCGTTGTTGCTGATGTAACACCACTTTTACTTCCACCAAAAACACCAGCAATACACATGCCCTCACCCGACCCATTGCAGATCATCAGGTCTTCTGCAGATAGTTTTCTTTCCTTTTCATCCAATGTAATAAAACTGCTTCCTTCGGCTAGATTTTTGACCACTACTTCTCCGCCTTTGATCGCATCTGCATCAAAAGCATGCAGTGGTTGACCGGTTTCATGCAGAATATAATTCGTAATGTCAACGATATTGTTGATGGGTCTTTGTCCAATCGCCAGTAATCGATTTTGTAACCAAGCCGGCGATTCTTTTACGGTAACACCTGTAATACTTACACCCGCATATCTTGGACAATCTTCCTGATTTTCTACGGTAACTTTTATTGGCAGTTTTTTTGAATCAACTTTGAATGTATTACTGAATGGTGAAACAGGCTTGGCTTCTTGTTCATGGTGAGTGAGATAGGCGCAAACATCTTTTGCTACACCCAAATGACTCATAGCATCCATACGATTGGGTGTGAGTCCGATCTCATAGATCCAATCATTGTACGGTGTAAATAACGTAGCGGCAGCTGTACCGGGAACTGAATCAGCGGGCAATACCATGATTCCATCATGACTTGTGCCCACTCCAATTTCGTCTTCGGCACAAATCATACCCTGACTTTCCACCCCACGGATCTTGGCAACCCGCATGGTTAAAGGCTCTCCGCTAATAGGATAAATCGTAGTGCCAACCGTTGCAACAATCACTTTTTGTCCGGCAGCTACATTGGCAGCCCCACAAACAATCTGCAGAGGCGTTTCTCCGCCAATATTTACAGTCGTAATCTTTAATTTATCAGCATTGGGATGTTGCTCACAAGTAAGTACTTCACCTATTACCAAACCTTTCAATCCACCTTTAATACTCTCATAAGCTTCCAGACTCTCTACTTCCAATCCAATAGAAGTAAGGATTTTAGACAATGCTTCAGGTTCAAGGGTTGTAGGGAGGTATTCACTCAGCCAGTTATAACTAATGGTCATATTCGATTGCTCTTTTCGGGGTGTAAAAGTAAGGATAATAAGCTATGAGCTGTAAGCTACGAGCTGCGAGCTTCTAGCCATTGCTGTCCGGTAAAATTGAATTTAAAAAAAGAAAGGAGGCTTTAATCGCCTCCTTTTTGGTTATTTTCAGTTTACCACAACCTAAAATAGCCATGAGTAAAGGTAGTTTTTTCACCGGACAGCCGATCTTTAATCAGATACTTTCTTTTATTCCCAGATCCCTAGTTAGCCGGATAGCCAGAGAGAGTGGTTCAGACAGGTACTGTAAATCATTAAAGAGCTATGACCATCTTGTTACGATGTTATATGCCACATTTAACCGTTGTACCTCACTTCGAGAAGTAACTACTGGCATGCTTGCGTGGGAACACCGGATTGCACATTTAGGCATGAAAAGTCATCCAAGACGCAGTACACTCTCTGATGCCAATTGCAGGCGCAGTGAGCAGGTTTTTGAGCAAATCTATCTGGGATTGCTTAATCAGTACCGATCAGTTTTACCGGACAGCCGCAAGCGTAGCAAGAAAAATAATCTCTACATTTTCGATTCGACCAGTATTGCATTATTCCAAGAGATACTCAAAGGATCAGGGTTACGCCGATCAGATGGGAAGAATAAGGGAGGCATTAAAGTTCACACATTGCTTAGTAGCGGTCAGGATGTTCCGGTTATGATTCGTTACAGTCCGGCAGCAGATAATGATGTACGTTTTTTAAAAGAAGTAAAACTCAATGCTGGTTCTGTAATTGTCTTTGACAGAGGTTATTGCGATTACCGTACCTACAATCGTTTTACATCTGATAGGGTGACTTTTGTAACTAGAAAATTAAATAGGTCTGTCTATCAGATAGATGAACAAAGGACTGTGTCCGAGGAACAGCTAAAACAAGGTGTATTGAGCGATTGTAATATCACATTAGGTTATACTTACTTAAAAAAGGCGGTACAGGTGAGGGCTCGATTAGTGAGATTCAAAGATCCTGTTACACAAAAGGAATTTGAGTTTATCACCAACAACAGGAGACTCAGAGCAATAACAGTAGCCAATTACTATCGCCAGAGATGGCAGATTGAAACCTTTTTTAAACGCATCAAACAAAACTATGAACTTCAATATTTTTTGGGTGATAATGCCAATGCCATTAAAATACAGATTTGGTGTGCATTGATTGCTGATCTGATTTTAAAAGTAATTAGAAAGGGTAGTAAATCTAAAATGGCTTTTTCCAACCTTACAGGGCTGGTCAGATTACATTTAATGACTTACTTGGACTTGAATGCCTTCCTCAAATGGCCAGAAAAATCACTGCTCAATAAAATACAACAACAAAAACAAGTCTTACAGCCGCCGAACCTATTTAAAACCTAGGGCTTGGATAACTCAAAGTGACTTATTTGATAGCTCTAATGCAGTATATACAGACATCCTGCATTAAAAATAAAAATTTACCGGACAGCAATGGTTATGATCTACCGGCTCTCTCCAACCAATAACAGATTCATTTCTGTATTCACCCACTAATTCCGGATTGAAAGGCCTTTCCCATGCCATTGGGAAATTCATAAGAGCTTTGTGAATTCCTTTTATGACTTCTTCGGTTAATTGAAAAGTGTTCAGATGATCTAATAATTGCTTTAAAACTGCTTGGTGACTTGACACGTTCATCAGCGATGTCACATTAACTGCGCGTATGATCTCATTATTCAAAAACTGGATAGTATCCCCATACTTTAATTTATCGTCCTCTACCCGAGACGAGAAAAAAGCAAAATCATTTACAAGCGATACTGTAAATTCAGTATCCCATTTTTCACGTGGAAATTGTTTTTGAAATTGTTGCAGTGCAATATTGAATGCTTCTAAATAGGGAGGAAGCATTTGTGATTAAGCATTATATCTGTTGACGATGTAAGTTACCCACTGTCTGATATCGTTTGGATAAGCAAATACAGAGCCCTCTTTCTTCACGAGGGTCTTTCCAAAAAAGAATCGGTCGAACTCGTCTTTAAACGTTTTCGGGATATGCTTGACATTTACCATTTCATTGGCAGATGACAAAGTCTTTAATGAATCAATATCTGATCTGCGAACTAGCATTATATCAAAATTATATTTTTTTGCTTAAATAAATGCGTAAATGACTTTAATATGCCTTAATATATCTGATTATTAGTAACTATTGTATATAATTAATTGAGTATAAATAAAAGAGGAAATCGTGTTTTACGTTTCCTCTTTTTGTGGAGTCGAGGGGAGTCGAACCCCTGTCCAAACATTGCTACCATTAGCTTTCTACATGCTTATTTCATGATTATTTGTCGGTGTAATGCCGGACATGAACAAACCAACACTACACTTAGCTGGATGGTCTTAAACAACAGTCACAGCCTTCTGTTGTAGCAACCTGTGTTTATTTTGAGTCGGCGGCGGCACCTGGTAACAGATCAACCTGTGCGGCGGCCCAAATGACTAACTAATCACTGATTAGGCAGCCATGGCATACTGTGTATTGCCATTTGAAGTTTGAATATTCAGATTTAAGTGCTAATTATCCAACGCACTGCATGCTTACACCAACCGTACCATATGCTGTCAAAACCAGTACGACCCCGTGCGTCTGCAAAGTTACGATTATTTGTCATGCACTTGTTGGAGGTTCTGTTAAAGCTAAACGCATAAAAAAAGTCATCCGCCTAAGGAGGATGACTTTTTTTATGCGTTTAGTGATTAGGATTGATCTGGTTCAATGATTTCATTCTCATCCGAACTTCCGGAAGAAGGTGGATTGGGCGCTACATAAATCGTTTGATGGTAAAATTTATTGGAAGGCTTTACCTGCGACATTTTTTCCTGGAAAATATTCAGGTAGTTATTGTCTTTATTGTTTTTACCAAATACCTCTTTCAAATGCGTATATAAATCCAGTGAACTGGCTTCAAAAGCATTGGTTTCAAGACTGATCAGTTTGATATTGGCATCTACATACTGGTTCATTTCAGTATTGATAATGGTACAATGAATACTTCCTTTCAATACGGAATCTTTACAAAGATTTACTCGTAAGCCATATAAGGATCCCTCAAACTCGCCTTCCACTTTTATATCATTACAGATGATCACACCTGTCATTACACCGGAAGGGGTAATATGTACTGTCTTTTTACTGTACAATACACCATTGAAATTACCGTCCAATACAATATCGTTTTCTGAATCAAGCACCCCTGATACATTGGTTGACTTTGTAATTACCAGTTTTTCTTCTGAGAAAGACTGATTTCCAAAATTGGTATTGGGGTCATGCAGTAATTGCTCCCTGAACTTATTCATGGTTTGAAGTTTATAAACAGTCAAATAATAACACAAATCTACGCGTAGCTATGTGTTTGAGCATCAAGATACATAATTATTATTTATTTGTAAACATGGATGATTATGGTATTTCAGCAAGGACTATCCAATTTTTTTGGTTATCTTGAATGTCCCATTCTAATAAAATTGGGTTTATCCTATGTTTTTTCTCAAAAAAAGTAAAACCGAGCCCATGCTTCCGGCTGTTCAGGTAGTTTCAGGAGGTTTCTATTTTGGGATCATTCGTACCATTTCACCCATCCGTATTGAGGGTGATTTTAAGGGTATCATTTTCTGTAATAATAAAGTGATCATCGACAGTAAAGCCACTGTCAACGGTGATATTCTTTGCCACGAGATCGTAATTGGAGGGCTTGTGGACGGAAATGTGATCTGCAAGAACAAATGTATGCTGAAGGAAAATGCAGTAGTCAGTGGTGTTGTTCGGACTGTTCAGTTTGAAAATGAGATGGATAGTTCTGTATCGGGCCCCGTGTATGTGAATAAAGAAAACAAACACATCGACATTGATGAGTATTATGATCTTTTTAATAAAAAAGAGAATCTCGAAAAAATCAAAGACGAATATTTTTCATTACCACAAAAGTTGATACTGATCACCTGATATTTGTACATGCATCCAACAGTAGCAACACTGGTTCAACGTTTTGATCTGAAACCTCATCCCGAAGGTGGTTTTTACAGTGAAACGTATCGAAGTCTGGAAATCATTCCTGCATCAGCATTGCCCGATCGTTTCACAGGCGACAGGTATTTTTCCTCGGCGATCTATTTTTTATTAGAAAAAGGAAATTTTTCTGCTTTTCATCGCATTAAAAGTGACGAGTGTTGGCATTTTTATAGTGGTGATCCTTTATGGATACATGTGCTTTATGAAGATGGAAGAGCCGAAACCATTACCCTTGGAAACACTGCAGATGCGGTATATCAATTTGTAGTGCCTGCCGGCTGTTGGTTTGCATCTGAGACTGCTCCAACCGGTATCTTTTCATTAGTAGGATGTACCGTAGCTCCTGCTTTTGATTTTGCAGATTTTGAATTAGCGAAAGCTGAAGAACTGATCCGGAATTATCCGGCACATCAAAACCTAATTCAACGATTGTGCAGACAATAAAGATTATTTGTTAGCATAAAACATCCGAATTACCTGATATGCAAGGATACAAAGCAGAAGGATGGTAACAATACTGATCAATACCCAATTTTGATCTTTGATTCCTCTTTTGAGTTTTCGTTTTTTTTCTTTTGCAGTTTGTTTGCGTAATTGAATATTCAGTTGCGCAGCGTATTGCTGTAATTTCTTTTTATCCTGAAAATCCTGAAGTCCTTCTACTGCATCATTAACAAAGTCTGAATCAGCCATCTGTTTTTCGATCGCAAAGCGCTCTTCAGGAGTGGCATTGCCTTCCAGATAGCGAAGAAGCTCTTCCTGATTCATTTCTTCATCCTGATGTAATATATCTTTCAGATCGGTCATTCAGCGTTGTTTCATTTTCTTTTCAACAGATATCCTGAGATTTCTTTTCCCATTTTGGATATGACTTTTTACTTGTAAAAGCGTATACCCGGTTTGATCTACTATTTCCTGATAACTCATTTTCCGCAGGTAGAATAAAGTTACGCATGTTTTCTGCTCTTCATTCAATTCCTGTAAAGACTGTTCCAATAGACCTAGGCTATGTTCTTTATCGAGTAGGCTTTGTTTGTCGGTTTCAGTGGATGTGAGCTCCTCGTGTGCATCTGCCGATACAAAAACATGCTTATCGCGCAGTTTCATCAGACAGTGATTTTTGGCTATCATATAAAGCCAGCTTTTGATATAAGCTACTTTGTACTTACCCAGTTCGATGATGACTTTCAGAAAAATCTGTTGTACGGCATCTTTAGATTCTTCTTCATTTTTGAGGTATTTCATGCATACACCCAATAAAAGAAAAGTATATCGTTCAAGTAGAATTCCCAGCCATTCATTATTCCCGTCAATATAAAAACGTTCCAGTAATTCTGTATCGCTGATATGGGAATACTTCTCAGAATGCACAATTCAAAATAGGTATTTATTATTAGATGCCCAACTTGCAAATTTCCATATCTTGATTATAAATTCCTTTCAATGAGTTATGTGATTCCAATCGTAGCTGTTTGTCCGATGCGACTTCAACCTTCACATCGAAGTGAAATGGTGAATCAGTTATTAATGGGAGAGCCCGCAGTTATTTTGGAAACCGATGCCGATTTTTTAAAAGTACAATCAATGTATGACCGGTATGAAGGGTGGTGTCAAAAAAGTCAACTTGCAGTATTGGAAGAACTGCCATCCCATCATGAAGCATCAGGGTTGAGTAAAGATCATCATGGTATTGTAATGGTGGATGATACTCCCGTTTATATTAGTGCAGGTACACCTTTGCAATTTCTGCTTGATCATTCCTGGGGTGGGTTTACCTTTCGTTATGATGGGAGTGTATGGGATACGCGAAATGCTGTTTTTGATGAAACAACCATCCTTGATTTAACGAACCTATACCTCAACACACCTTATTTATGGGGTGGGAGATCTGTGGCAGGTATAGATTGTAGCGGCTTCTCTCAACAGGTCTATCGCTTTTTCGGAAAGCCATTGCCCAGAGATGCTTATCAACAAGCAGCATTGGGTGAATCTGTTGGATTCTTGCAAGAAACACGTTGTGGCGATCTCGCTTTTTTTGATAATGCAGAAGGAAAGATCACACATGTAGGGATTTTACTTTCTCCGGATAAAATTATACATGCTTCAGGGCAAGTGAGAATCGATCCCATTGATAATATGGGGATCATACATAGCAAAACAGGCATGCGTACACATAGTTTGAGGATCATTAGACGATATACATGAGAAGAGGAGGCTTATGGTTCATAGTCCATAGTCCATGGTTGATAGTCCATGGTGAAAGAAAGATGAGGGGAAAAAATGAGAATTTTGCGATTTGGTTGATGGCTTATGGTTCATAGACCATGGTTGATAGTTGATGGCCTATAAACCATGGTAAAAAAAGAGGCTGCATCAATGGTGTGATACAGCCTCTTTCTTTTACTATGGTGATGGATTACATGATATCCATTGCTTTTGCAAAATAGGTAACGGTGCCGGGTAGTGCCAGCCAGAAAAATTCACGATATACAAATAACAAAGTGATCATAGCGGCTAACCAGAAAAAGCAGAGAGCCCAGTATTTAGCAGTGGATTGTTTTGCTTCCATTTGTTATAAATTTTGGCAAAGATAAGGGCTGAATCATTCCAATTTAGCCTTTATGATTGTTTTTTTCCGTAACAGTTGTTGGGTGACCGGATATACTCGTTTTTTTATCTGGCGCCTTATCAAAAAACAGCATTTTCAAAGAGATGAGAAAGAGAATCACGGCAAATACTTTCTTCATTTTCTCATCGCTCAAGGATAATGCGAGTTTGCTTCCCAAAAAACCTCCCACCACAAAAGCACAAGCCACGATCAGTACATAATTGACATTCAAATAACCTTGTTTATAGTATTGAATAACGGCTAGAATACCAATGGGAAGAAGCATAATGCCCAATGAAGTGCCTTGGGCTTGTTTCTGGGTAAAGCCTAATAATAAAACCAATGCAGGCACAATAATGATTCCCCCACCGATTCCCACCAGCCCGCTTAAAAAACCGGCAGCAAGTCCAATCAGGATGAGTAGAATAATGGTGGTTGTGTTCATATTTATTTATTTCGAACCGAAGTTCTTTTTATAAAAATCGATGGCTTCTTCTACGATACTCAATGCTTTTGCTTTATCTCCGAAATCTTCTACTACAACAGATTTATTCTCCAATTTTTTGTATTCTTCAAAAAAATGTCTGAGTTCGTCAAAGAAGTGTTTAGGCAGTTCTTCGATATTGTTATAATGATTTACTCCAGGGTCGGTAGCTGCTACAGCAATGATTTTATCATCCGGGTCGCCACCATCGATCATTTGCATTACGCCAATTACTTTGGCATCCATTAAGGTTAAAGGTTGTACGGATAAAGATGTAATGACAAGAATATCCAATGGGTCTTTATCACCACCATATGATTGAGGAATAAAACCATAATTGATGGGGTAGTAGAAGGATGAAAAAATGACCCGATCCAGTTTTAGTAATCCTGTTTCCTTATCAATCTCATATTTACAGCGAGATCCTTGCGGAATCTCAATGACAGCATTTACGACTCTGGGCGCATTTTCACCATAGTGAACGCCGTGCCAAGGGTGAAGAACATTTTGTTGCATGATTGATTGCTTTATTGTGGTGTCTTATCTCAAAGATTTGGATTGAAGGTATACTTAAAATCAACCAGCCATTCTTCTTTTTGTTTGATGACTTTGATCTTTAATGGCTGTTGATCGAAGGAATTGCTATAATAAATGATGGTTTGAACCGTATCAATATCACTTACTTCACTGATATTGATAGATGCAGTTCTTAACTGTTGCCTGCCTTCTTTGTCTAACCCCCTGAACTTTGTTTCAGCCCTATTCAGATGACCTATATTGGTGCTATCATCCAGCATATAGAATTTGGCTTTTGAAAAATCACCTTTCAAACAGGCGTCGATAAACTCTCTACCGGCATCTAGGGCATTTTCTGCGGGTATAAAGGTTTGCTCTTTGGTAGAACAACCACTCAGCCAGATCGCTACGATCAAAAAAAGATATTTCAACTTATTTTTTGTGTAAAGGTAAGTCGATGCTGTGAATCCTATGCATAATTCATCAAATCTGTGTTTTTGCAGACCACAACATATTGATGAACAATTTATTGGTTTATAACGATTTAGCCCTATATTGGCGAATGACTGCTACCAAAACCAACTTTGTCTATTCGCAGACACCGGAGCCCCATCGTGGCCGTACCAAAACCATTCTTAAAGAGCATCCTGAGATCAGAAACCTGATTGGAAAGAACCCATATACCATCTTTGCTATTGTAGGATTGGTGCTGTTTCAATTGGTAGGAGCTTTTTTTTTATCAGGTCTACCTTGGTGGGCAGTGATTGCCGCGGCTTACTTATTAGGTGCTTTTGCAGATCATGCTTTATTTGTGATGATCCATGAATGCTCGCACAGATTGATCTTCAAATCACCGGTTGCAAACAGGTTATCCGGCATATTTGCCAATATTCCTTTGATCTTTCCCAGTTCAGTATCTTTTGAACGTTATCATATCAAACATCATTCTTTTCAAGGTGTACATGAATTAGATGGTGATCTGCCGAATCATTGGGAAGCCAAACTCATCAATCATTATTTTATTGGTAAAGTGATTTGGTTATTGTTCTATCCTTTTTTTCAGTTGTTCAGAATATCCAGATTAAAAGAGATCAAACCCTTTGATGGATGGATCGCTTTGAATTGGATGGTACAGATTGTATTTGTAGGAGGAATCACTTTGTTATGGGGGCCTAAAGCCTTGGTATTTCTGGTTCTTAGTTTCTTCTTTTCGGTAGGTCTGCATCCTTTAGGTGCTAGGTGGATTCAGGAACACTATTTGACCCATGGAGAGCAGGAAACCTACAGCTACTATGGTGTATTAAATCATGTAGCGTTTAATGTGGGCTATCATAATGAACATCATGATTTCCCTTCCATTCCCTGGAATCGCTTACCTGCGATCAAAGAAACAGCTCCTGGATTTTATAACTCACTGGCTTATCATACATCCTGGACCAAACTGTTTTTTCGTTTTCTTTTTGATAAAGAAATCAGTTTGTTTTCAAGGATTGTACGCAAAAACAGAGGTGCAGTACCACTCTGTGACCAATCAACACCGGATATCGCCACTCAGCACGCGTAGAAGCCGAATTAACAACTAATTGACAGTTTTATTTTTCTATGAAAATAAAACGCAGTACTTTTGCACCCTGAAAATGAGCAGGTAATAACATCTCGCGGGTTTGCTTTGAATACTGCACCAACGATTGACTACATTTCCCCCTGATTCTGCTCAACGAAATTTTATTGTAAAGAATAAAACGAAATATTATGAAGAGTAATGTCATGCCTTCTATTGTACAATTAGAAGCAGAAGAACTGAAAGAACTGGTAAGAGAGGTAAAAGAAACTGTAGCTGTTGATGTGATCAACACCAAAAAAGCAACTGTAAGTGCTCCATTCGGAGCCATTGACCTCTGGAAAGTGCGCAGAAATGTAAAAACTGCACGTGCTTCTTTCCATTGGGAGTATTAATCTCTTAACTAATTCATGTTATAAAGTCTTGGCGCAATCGCGTTCAGGACTTTTTTTATTTTCAGAAAGAAAGTATATTGGTTGTAGAAAAATGTGCCTATGAAAATTCTATGCAGTATTGTTCTCTTTCTGAGCGTAGTAACACTCTCTGCCCAAGCTCCATCAACAAACATTAGATTGAATGCAAGTTCCATCGTAAAAGAGTCTTCCGGTATGGTTTACCCATATGCCATTTGGCAAAAGCTGTTGCAATCGGGTGATTATAATATTCGAATCGTCGATCCTAAAGCGAATCCTATTGAATTTTTGTTGGTAAGGATGAGTGAATCTGAAAAGATTGCCCGTGATGAAAAAATGCCCAAACCCAATGAAAGTAAATTTTTCAAAACAGGTAATGTTATTTCCAATGCGAAGTTGGTAACAATGGATGGAAAGAAATATGTGTTAAAGGATTTGAAGGGTAAGGTAGTAGTACTCAACTTCTGGTTCATTAATTGTCCGCCATGTAGGATGGAAATCCCCCATCTCAATAATATGGTGGAGGGTTTTAAAGAAAGAGATGATGTTATTTTTTTAGCTGTAGCATTGGATCAGTCCTATGATCTTAAAAACTTCTTGAAGGAAATGCCATTTGAATATGGGATCGTCGATGGTGGTTCTTATGTTGCATCTCAATACGGTATCAATTTATTTCCAACACATGTGGTTGTCGATAAAGAAGGGAAGATCATATTCCATACATCAGGATATGGGATGGGTACAGTTCCATGGTTAAAGAAAGTCATTCAGGATGCATTAACACCTAAGATCTGATCTCATCATTTACCTTCTATCCAAACAAAATCATCACTTTTTGGGATGGTATTAAATATCTCAATGAAAGAATCAGGCGGTACTGCTAGTTTTCTTTTATGAGTATCCAACCATGCACAATCAATATGCAGAATGGCACTAAGAGTATCTTTATTTTTCCAGATTTCATGTTTCATGGTCCAGCGGCTCATATCATGCGTTGACTTAGTAATCTGTAAAGTAAGTTCCACACTGTCATGAAAACTGATTTCTCTTTTGAAAACACATTCTTCTCTAAACAATATTGGACCTATCCGGTATTGTTGTAAAAGAGAAGGAGTAATGCCGTTTTCAGTCATAAAAGACATTCTCACATAAGCTCCCCAATCATAATAAACAGAATGACGCAGATGAAAATTAGGGTCTAAGTCGCTCCAGCGGACTTCTACTTTTTTGGTATAGATGGTGGACATGATAAATAGATTAAGTCAAAAGTTAAAAGTCAAAAGTGAAAGGTGAAAGGATGTCTTTTCACCTTTCACCTTTCTCCTCTCACTTAATAATCACTGTACCCAATTGGGTAGTGATTTCTTGTTCGGCTTCTTTGAGTTGTTTATGGATTTCAAGTAGTCTTTTAAAATCATCGGTAGATGCATGCTCAATATCTCTTTGATTTTCCTCGATCATTTTTTTAATTCTTCTGAGCTTGTAAAAGCGAATACTCATGATCACATCCTGTCTGCTGGTATCACGGTTTACAATATTCATACCTTCCAACACTTCATCCCATTTTTGACTCAACTCAAAAGGTGTCACTGAAATACTGATGATGAGGTTTCTGATGTTTTCATCTTCATGATAGAGCATCGATTTGGTAGTAGGTTCAAGTCCTTTTTCGTATGCTTCTTTATAGGCTTCAAATAACTTTTCCAGAATAGGAGTTTCAAAATGAAAATGCTCTAGCTCACTAAAAATATAATCTGCTATATTGGTTGTTTCATCCCATGAACGTAAACCGTATTCGAGTAAAACACGGAGGATGTTACGTTCATGTGCTTCATCTTGAACCAACAAGCGACTGGTATCATCCAATACATCTTCAGGCTGCTCCGCTTCTTTCAGTTGTTGATTGAATTCTTCTTGAGCAAGTCCTTTTTTTTCTTCTTTGGCAATCTTATCACGCTTGTATTTATTGACAAGATTGGTGAGACCGGCCTCATCAATTCTCAATAAATCGGAACATTGGCGGATATAATCTTGTTGTTTGGTAAAGTCTTCCGCCTTATTGATCTTGCTCAGGGTTTCGGCAACTTGATTCACTACTGCACTTTTCTTACTCACATCTGTTCCAGCTTCTTTCAACATGACTTCCAACTGGAAAATGATAAAGTCTTTTTTTGATCTTGCAACAAAATCATTGAAAGCACTAACACCTACTTTATGAACATAACTATCGGGGTCTTCATTATCCGGAATTAATACGAGTCGAACATTCAGGCCTTCTTCCAAAGCCATGTCCAAACCACGCAATGCAGCTTTTACACCGGCACTATCACCGTCATAAATGATCGTAAGGTTATCGGTGTATTTTTTGATCAGTCGAATTTGATCTGTGGTTAGAGAAGTTCCGCCACTCGCCACCACATTTTCAATACCTGCTTGGTGCAGACTCACAACATCGGTATATCCTTCTACGAGTAAACATTCTTTGGCTTTATCAATGGCCATTCGAGCCTGATAGAGTCCATACAGTATCCTGCTTTTGACATAGATATCATTCTCAGGCGTATTGATATATTTTGGTCCGCGATCACTTTTGCCAATCACCCGGGCTCCGAAACCAATGATCTTACCGGTATTGCCATGAATAGGAAAAATGATGCGATTGCGATAATTGTCTACCAGTTCATCATTATTTCTCACAGCACTGAGTCCGCTTTTAGGCAGTAATTCACGGTTAAACTGATTTTCCAATAATGCTTTGGTGAGTCCATCTCTATGATCTGGATTATAGCCTATTTGGAATTTATGAAGGATATCATCCCGAAAACCACGCTCTTTCAGGTAGCTGAGTGCGATCATTTTACCTTCATCTGTATTGAATAACTGTTCCGAGAAAAATTTCTGGGCAAAATTGTTGATCGCGTACAGACTTTCTGAAGTGAGTTGCTGTAGTTTGATTTCCGGGCTGGCTTCCGTTTCTTCAATTTCAATGTTGTAGCGAGCAGCCAGCCATCGCAATGCTTCAGGATAGCTGTATTTCTCGTGCTCCATCACAAAGTCAATGGCACGACCGCTTTTACCACAGCCAAAACATTTATAAATTTCTTTGGTAGGTGAGACGGTAAAAGAGGGTGTTTTTTCGTTGTGGAATGGACAATTACCAATGTAGTTGGTACCTCTTTTTTTCAGTTTCACAAATTCCCCTACAATATCAATGATATCGACACGGTTGAAGATTTGTTGTATGGTGTTTTGGGAGATCATGGCTTAGGAAGGTGAAAGGTGAGAAGTGAAAGGTGAAAAGTGAAACGTCAATAGACCATAGCTTCGTTTCACCTTTCACTTCTCTCGTCCTTCGGGACGAAAATACAATTTTGGGGCTATGGAAGTTTGGAATTGAAGCATTTCCTTATTTTTATCTATGCTTAAGAAAGAACGACAAGCTTATATCATACAGCAAATCAATATCCATAATAAGGTATTGTCATCTGATTTGAGTGTTCAACTGGATGTTTCGGAAGATACGGTGAGGCGTGATCTTCAGGAGCTGGCGGAGGAGGGTAAACTCATTAAAGTACATGGGGGTGCTTTATCCAAATCATTCCATTTTACCTTAGAGACGAGTAGCATCTATTCATTACCTGAGAAAAAGAGAATTGCCTATAAAGCTGTAGAACTCATTAAAGATGGTATGTTCATCCTATTATCTGGTGGTACTACGATTCGCGAATTGGTAAAAGCCCTGCCACCCGATTTGAGTGCTACTTTTATTACGGTGAGTGTACCGATAGCATTGGAGCTATTGGAACATCCTACATGTGAAGTTATTTTCTTAGGAAATAAATTATCCAAAACAGCTCAGATTTCTGTAGGTGCAGAAGTGATCCAGCGTCTTGCCGGTATTAAAGCAGATTATTGTTTTTTAGGTACCAATAGTATGGATGCAGAAGAAGGCATTACAGACTTGGAGTGGGAGATTATTGAAGTAAAAAGAGCCATGATACGGGGATCGCAGAAGACGGTTTCATTAGCCATATCTGAAAAACTCAATACCACACAGAAGTTACAAGTCTGTAAACCGGAGGAAATTGATATCCTCATCACAGAATTAGACCCATCTGATTCTAAACTCTCTCCTTATATTCAGAAAGGAATTATGGTATTGTAAGTGGAATTCGCTCTATAAATCCATCATTCATTCGTTTTTTAGCGGTTTTATACCTTTTAAGGGGTGTAAAGTCTTTGTTTTTGCCAGTAATGCAGTTTTTTGCGGAAATGCACATTTACCAGTGGCAATGTGAAAAAAATTATGATTAAATATATTCGAAAATATCGCATAAGAACTTTAACATTGCTTTATTATTCCGCTTTTCGATAATCAAGGCGATTTTTTGCAGTTTTTTGCGGCATTAAAATTTCAAACTGATGCATTGTTTTGCGGGAATCCAATGTCTATGTGAAAAATAGGGGATGGCCATACGAAGCTTCCCGATTAATTTCTGTTTACGAAACCAAAAAAACTCTTATGAGAAATTTCGTCTCAATCATGAAAGTGGCCTTAATGCTGCTTTTGCTGTTTGCACTACCGGCCATTGGTCAGAGCCAAACAGTATCGGGAACCATTACTGATGCTGCGACCAAACTGCCTTTGGCAGGTGTTACCATTAAAGTGGCAGGCACCACTACCACCGCTCAAACAAACGAGCGTGGGGCTTTTACGATCCGTGCCAATAACGGACAATCACTTCAAATCAGTTACGTAGGCTATGAGGGTAAGCGTGTTGCTGTAACAGGCGCACAACTCAATATTACCCTGTCTGCTGAGGTTTCTGAATTGGAAGAAGTGGTTGTAGCCATGGATATCAAGCGTAAACCTCGCGAATTGGGGTATTCGGTACAAAAAGTAACTGGTAAAGAAATCGCGGAAACACAACGTGAGAATTTCGTAAACAGTTTGCAGGGAAGGGTAGCAGGTTTATCCATTACACCTACTGGTGGACAAGCGGGTGCTTCTTCTTCTATTGTTTTGAGAGGATTTAACTCAATGGCATTGAGTAACCAACCATTGTTTGTGGTGGATGGTGTGATCGTTGATAATGGTTCTGTAAATGAAAGCGGCGGTGGTGCTACCATTGGTTTGGCTTCTGATCAGCCTAACCGTGGACAAGATTATACCAACCGTATTGCAGATATCAATCCAAACGATATTGAATCCGTAACCGTACTGAAAGGTCCGGAAGCTACTGCCCTTTATGGTAGTCAGGCCAGTTCCGGTGCTATCGTTATCACGACCAAGAAAGCAAAAGCTGTTGGAAAAATCAGCGTGAACTATGATAACAGTTTCCGTATTCAGAAATTAACCCGTCTCCCTGAAGTTTCCAACAAATACAGTCAGGGTAATAATGGAATCTCTGATAATAACGTTTACTCCTATTTCGGTCCGGCTTATGGAACCGATGTACAGCTATATGATAATGTGAAAGAGTTTTTTGAAACCGGTTTTGCACAAACACATAATGTGAGTGCTGATTATGGTACAAAGAATGCATCATGGCGCTTTTCAGGTTCAGCTTTCGATCAAAATGGGGTTGTACCTAATAATACATTCTCAAGATATAACCTTAGGTTATCTAACAGTACCAAGATTAATAAATGGATTGATATCGCTCCATCCATTAGTTATACCAGAAGTACGAACAATAAACCTGAAAGAGGTGCTGGTTCTTATTTGTTGAATTTGTTAACATGGCCATCTAATAATGATGCAAGACAATACTTAACAGAAGATTCCAGAAAATTGCGTTTAGGAAATGATGAATTCGATAATCCTTATTTCAATTCACAATTTAATAGAGGGTATGATGTGAATGATCGATTCCTAATGACTTTAGGTGTAAATCTTAACCCTTTTCCATGGTTGAGTGTAGCAGGTCGTTTTGGTTATGATACTTATAATAATGATGGGTTTTCAGTAAAAGATTCTGCATCTTCTGCAAGACTTCCAACAACATTCGGTGGAGGTATTGTTCGTACATCAAGAGGATTCCAGGATAATTTCTATCGCAAATACAGAGGATACAACCATACCATTACAGCAACAGCTCGTAAGAGTTTGGGTAATTTCAACGGACGTTTGATGGTGGGTACCATGTGGCAGGATTATCGTACAGAAATGTATGCTGTATCCGGCTCACAGTTAAAAGGTAATTACCTGAATGGTATGGATAGTAATAATACCAATCCGGCTACTCGTATTCGTTTGAATAACGCACAACGTAATGGCGGTCCAAACTATGTGTTGAATCGTCAGGTAGCATTCTTTGGTGAGTTTGCACTGAATTATAAGAACCTTGCTTTCTTAACTTATTCACACCGTTTTGAAGAGTCTTCTATCTTCCCCAAACAATTTAGAAGCTATAATTATCCGGCAGGTAGTGTGAGTTTTATCATGTCAGACATCTTACCTTTTATAAAGAGAGGAAATGTGCTGAATTACTTTAAACTAAGAGGTTCACTCGCACAAACAGCCAGATCCAGTGCTCCATATGCCAACCAGTCTGTATTTAACTTTGTACAGTCTAGCGGTGGTGGATTTGCTTATGGATTCTCTAACAATAACTTCTTCTTAGAGCCCGAAATTCAAAAGACTTATGAAGTAGGAGCTGAGTTTAAGTTCTTCAATAATAAGATCAACTTGGATGTTACTTATTACAATACTTTGAATGAAAAGCAGATCGCTGAAAACTTCAGAGCGAGTTATGGAACCGGTTTCGTATTGAATACTTTGAATGTGGGTTCTACCCGTAATACAGGTATTGAAATTGCATTGGATGCAACGCCGGTTCAAACCAAAAACTTTAGCTGGAGCACACGTGTGAACTTCAATAGAATGCGTAATAAAGTATTGAGTTTACCTGCCAACGTTCCGGAATTCTATATCTCTGATACCTGGGTATTTGGTAACGCTCGTGGTGGTTTGATCACAGGTGGTCCAAGTACTTCCATTACCGGATTTGGATATCAGCGCAACAATGCAGGACAAATTCTGATTGAGCCAACTACAGGTCTTCCTTTAATTGATCAAAGATTCTTGGTACGTGGAGATAGAAATCCTGATTTCAGTATCGGTTTCAATAACAACTTCCGTTATAAGAATTTCACCCTGAGTTTCCTTTGGGATGTGAAAATTGGTGGAGATATTTTCAATGCCAATGAGATGTTCCTGACTGGTAGAGGTAAAAGTTTAAGAACAGAGAATAGAAAAACACCGAGAGTAGTAGAAGGTGTATTGAATGATGGATTACAAAATACAGCTAATCCAACTAGAAATACCATCGCTATCACTCCTTACAACTTGCAGACTTATTATACTGCGAGAATGCCGGAAGAGGAATTTATTGAAAGAGATGTTAACTGGGTACGTTTGAGAGATATCACAATCAGTTATATGTTCCCAGCAAAAGCTATACGCAAAATGCAGTTCCTGAAAGGCTTGAGCTTGTTTGCAACCGGAAATGATTTAATTCTGATCACCAATTACACCGGTGCAGATCCTGCCACTAGTGCAAATACTTCTGCAACAAGAGGGGTAGGTGGTTTTGGATTTGATTATGGAAACATTGCTACTCCTATCAGTGTAAACTTTGGCTTAAGAGCCGCTTTCTAAGGAGCTAATAAAATCGTATAACCACAAAGTCAATTTTATGAAATATACATTCTTTAAAAAACTGCTAGTCGGAATTACATTGACCAGTGTAGTAGCCGTTTCTTGTAGTAAGAAAATAGATGAAGCATATCTTAATCCCAATGCGGATGTAAAAGTGCCACCAGAAAGATTGTTGCCTGGTATTCTGGCAAGTATGGTTGGTAATGGTGCCGGACATGGTACTGCCAATGATGCCCGCTTTGCAGGACGTTATATCCAAAACTGGCATTCTCTCAACGCTGGTTCCCCCGCCGATGCTTATGATATGATGGGTGGAACAACCGGTGCCAGCGATAATGCGGCATCAGTTTGGAGAACACACTATTATGATCATGGACAGAATTTGATGCGCATGATCGATTGGGCTGCAGAAGAAAAGAAGTGGGATTATGTTGGCGTTGGACAAGCCATCTTCGCTTGGAGCTGGTTGACGCTTGTAGATCATCATGGCGAAGTAATATTGAAGGAAGCGTTTAATACCAGCTTGATCACTTTCAAATATGATGAACCTCAAGAAGTATACACTTTTGTTAGACAGCTTTGTCATTCAGCCCTTGCTAATCTTAATAAAACAGGGGATGGTGTAAGTCAGGCTAATCTAGCTAAGGGAGATCAATACTTCTATGGCGGTGATGTCAACAAATGGAAGAAATTTGTGTACGGTGTTCTTGCACGTAGCTTCAATCACCTAAGTAACAAAGCATCCTATAATGCCGATTCAGTAATTGCTTATGCAAATTTATCACTAGCTAATAATGCTGATAACGCTACGTTGAAGTTTGCCAATACCGGTATCACTGCAAATGCTAATTTCTTTGGTCCGCTAAGAGGTAATGTGGGTACTTTACGTCAGGGTGCATTTTCAGTGAATTTGTTAAATGGCACTAATCCACATCCTTCATTTACTGGTGTGGTTGATCCTCGCAGATGGTATTTATTAAGAACCAATCCAAATGGAACTTTTGTTGGAGTTGAGCCTAACCGTGGTAATGCCGGTATTTCCAATGTCAATGATCGCCCTGAAAATTTCTGGGGAGGGGCTAGCAATATTACAACCGGATCAACTGCAAATGAGGCAACAGCAAGATTCATTTTCAGAAGTAGTGCAGAGTTTCCTGTAATGACTGCCAGCGAAATCCAATTCATGAAAGCAGAAGCTGCTTTTAAAAAGAATGATAAAGTAACTGCCCTCGCTGCATTTCGTCTGGGTGTAAGTCAGCATTTTGACATGCTGACTGAGAAATACAATACCAATGTACCTGCGGCTAATCAAATTACAGCTGGCGATAAAGCAGCTTATATGGCTAGTACGGCTGTACCGGCAGATCCATTGACTTTGACATTAAGCCATATCATGTTGCAGAAATACATTGCGTTATGGGGCTACAATCCAATGGAGAGCTGGGTAGATATGCGTCGTTATCATTACACAGATATCGATCCGGCTACCACTTTGCAAGTATATACAGGTTTTACCCCTCCAAGTGGTATTCACATGTATGTAGATAATGCCGGCAAATTTGTTTACCGTGTAAGACCAAGATATAATTCTGAATATGTATGGAATTTCAATGAACTGGTAAGAATCGGTGCAGATAAATTAGATTATCATACCAAAGAAACCTGGTTTTCACAGAAATAATTACACCCTCAAAACTTAACCGATGAAAAAATTATTATCCTATACAGCTTTGATCGCAGCGGGTATGATGGTGTTTGCATCCTGCGAAAAACAGGCAGATCGAACAGCTGAATATACTACAGTTGAAGACAAGGCATTTATTCGTGTAATACATGCTTCTCCTTCTTTCCGTCAGGTCTTTAATGCTCCTGATTCAATTAATTTGTATGTCAATAATGTAAAAGTGAACGGGCCATTGATTACTTATGGTGGTTTTTTCCCGGCTGCTGCTACAACAGGTTTTGGTTACTTCGCAGTACCTGCCGGACTTCAAACTTTAAAAGTAACGGTGGCTGGCAGGGTCAATCCTGATTCTATTCAGTTGGCATTATTTACCAATCTGGCTTTAAAAGGACAACGTTATTCTGTTATCCTTACGGATGATGTAAAATCAGCTAGAGATTCTTCTAAGATGATTTTACCAGACAATATCATACAACCCAATACCGGAAACTATCGTCTTCGCTTTGTAAATGCAATTGCAGCAGATACCGCCGGTACCACTGTTAGTATTTTCTCTGCAAGAAGAAACGGCAATATCTTTAATAGTATTGCACCCGGACAGGTTGTTGATTTTCAAACCCTGCCTTTCAATAGCCAGTTGAGTGATACCCTGTATGTACGCAGACCTGGTAGTACATTTAATTTGGCTGTTTTAAATGGTGCTTCATTTGGTAACCAACGTTCTTATACCATGATTTACCGTGGTTATGGTGGTACGGTAACTACCGGAACCAAAGGAAGAACTTTAGTGACTTATTTAGATGAGTGATTTGTTGAAAATCTTATAGTAAAAAAGCGCATCTTTTACGGTGCGCTTTTTTTATGAACGATAAATAAGATAGCATACCAGGATTGCCATCAATAATGCCAAAACCATTTTATACTTTTCCCAATAATAATTTTGTTGATAGGTTCGTAAGAACTGATTGATTTTTTGTTGGCCTTCGTGACCTAATCCATCTATTGCATACATCATCCTCGTTAATCGCAAACAATCTGGTCTATCAACATACTGCATACAATACAACAAGTCCTCAACTAATAATGTGTTTTGCTTTTTATCTTTCCACTTCTCCAGTAATTGAATATGATACACGGAAAGAACAGCTTCCATATCTAATACCAACTTGTCCAGATTGATCCTGTCCGGATTCATGAGTTGAATTCTTCCTACCAATTCTTTACTCATGTCTCTCACTTCTTCAGGTGTAGTGGCAATACGAATATTACTATAGGTTTCCGAAAAACGAGTGGCATCATATTTTTTTCTTTCCGTTGGATGACTCAGAATGGCATAAGCTTCCTTAATCAATGCGAACTGCTCAGCTGCCTGAATGCTTGGATTTTTATCCGGATGAAACTCCATGGCCAATAACCGATAAGACTTTTTGATCTCAGCAGTAGTTGCATTTGGTAAAACCCTTAGTATCTGATAATAGTCTTTGTGGGACATAGTGGGGTATGATGTTGGATGTCCGATTTCGGATGTCTGATTTGAAATGTGAAAACTACTCTGTGTAACTCAGTGGTAAAATAACCACAGAGTTGCACAGAGTACGGCACAGAGGTTCACGGATTTTTTTTATATCAGACATCCGACATTAGACATTGTCTCACTCCGGTTTTTCAAATTCAATATCATCACCATCCATCAACTCTCTCTCAATTTCTTCCATTTGTACAATATCCCAAGCTTCGCTTTCTGTGGGAGTAATATTCATAAAGTCCAGTAGTTCCTCTTGCTCAAAAGCAGCTTCAATAGGTTCTTTGAGATTGCACAAAACAAAGGAAGCGCTGTTCTCATAGAAACTTTGTTGAAGCATGGCCAGGGTTTTAGCTGCTTCCGGTTCAATTTCAGTAATAGGCTCAAGATTTAACACGATGTTTCTTACTTCTTTTTGTAAGAATTCGGAACAGGTTTCGGCCAGTTTTGCTGCTATATTGGCAGAAAGTGCGGGCGTGACCGGTGTTACAACGGTGAATTTCTCTTTGGTATCAATTTTGACTTCCATTTTTACGTAGATTACGTTAACAGCTGTGTATAACTGATACACAACTTCGCTCAAAAATATTCGTTATAATTGTATAAATCCAATTTAGGTTATGGATAATAATTTTTCAACACAGGTTAAAGAGATCATTTCTTTCAGCAGGGAAGAGGCTTTGCGGCTCGGAAACGACTTCATCGGCACAGAACACCTGTTATTGGGTTTGATCAGAGACGGCGACAATACCGCCATCAAAGTATTAAAACAACTCAATGTCGATTTGTATGAACTGAGGAAGGAAGTGGAATTGGCTGTAAAAGATAAGACTGGTAAAAATATTGCTAATATCAATAGTTTGCCCCTTACCAAACAGGCAGAAAAAGTAATTCGTGTTACTGTTTTGGAAGCCAAGGCATTGAAAAGTCCATTGGTAGAAACAGAACACCTCATGCTCAGTATCCTCAAGAACAAAGAGAACATAGCTACTCAGATTTTAAATCAATTTGATGTAGACTATGATTTATTCAGGAATGAGTTAGGCATGGTAGGGTCTACCAATCCTAATCCACGTGCAGAATTCAGTGATGAAGGAGAAGATGAATTTGATGAAGAAAAAAGAGGGTCGGGATACCAGCAACCCAAGTCCGGCGCTAAAGCAGGCAGTAACGCTAAAAGTAAAACCCCTGTTCTCGACAATTTTGGCAGAGATATCACCAAATTGGCAGAATCGGGTTCCTTAGATCCGATTGTGGGTCGTGAAGAGGAAATAGAAAGAGTAAGTCAGATCTTGAGTCGCCGTAAAAAGAACAATCCTATTTTGATAGGAGAGCCGGGTGTGGGTAAAACAGCCATCGTTGAAGGATTGGCATTACGCATTGTGCAACGTAAAGTAAGTCGTGTACTTTTTGATAAGCGCGTTATTTCATTGGATTTAGCTGCATTGGTAGCAGGTACCAAATACCGTGGTCAGTTTGAGGAAAGAATGAAAGCCATCATGAATGAATTGGAAAAAAACAGAGATGTGATCCTGTTCATTGATGAGATCCATACCATTGTAGGCGCAGGTGGTGCCAGCGGTTCATTGGATGCATCCAATATATTCAAACCGGCTTTGGCAAGAGGAGAACTGCAATGCATTGGCGCTTCTACCTTGGATGAGTACCGCATGTATATTGAAAAAGATGGTGCATTAGATAGACGATTCCAAAAAGTAATTGTAGAACCACCTAGTGTAGAAGATACCATTACTATCCTTAATAATATCAAATCTAAATACGAGGACTTCCACAATGTATCTTATGGCGATGATGCCATTGATGCTTGTGTGAAATTGAGTGATCGTTATATGACGGATAGATTACTGCCCGACAAAGCGATTGATGTATTGGATGAAGTAGGAGCAAGGGTACACTTAAAAAATATCAATGTTCCGGAGGAGATTGTAGAGTTGGAGAAGAAGATCGAAGACATTAAAAACGAGAAAAATAAAGTAGTAAAAAGTCAGCGCTTTGAAGAAGCGGCTGCACTGCGTGATACAGAGAAGAGATTAGGAGAAGAATTAGAGAAAGCGAAGACCCAATGGGAAGAAGAAAGCAAACACAAACGTTATCCGATCAGTGAAGAGCATATCGCCGAAGTGGTGAGTATGATGACAGGTATTCCTGTGAAGAGAATGGTACAAGCTGAGACTGAGAAGCTGCGCAGAATGAGTGATGATATGATGGGTATGGTGGTTGGACAAGACGAAGCGATTCAAAAAGTTGTGAAAGCCATTCAACGTAATCGTGTGGGTTTGAAAGATCCTAAGAAACCAATCGGAACCTTTATTTTCTTAGGTCCGACAGGTGTAGGTAAGACAGAGTTGGCACGTGCATTGGCTCGTTATATGTTTGATTCTGAAGATTCACTAATTCGTATTGATATGAGTGAATACATGGAGAAATTTACCGTAAGTAGATTGATCGGTGCACCTCCGGGTTATGTGGGGTATGAAGAAGGCGGACAGCTAACAGAAAAAGTAAGACGCAAGCCCTATTGTGTGATTCTGTTGGATGAAATCGAAAAAGCACATCCTGATATTTATAACATCTTGTTGCAGGTATTGGATGATGGTCAGCTTACTGATGGGTTGGGTAGAAAAGTAGATTTCAAAAATACCATGATCATCATGACTTCTAATATAGGCGTACGCCAGTTGAAAGAGTTTGGTGATGGGGTAGGTTTTGCAACTGCTACTCGTATTCAAAATGCTGAGGAGAATAATAAGGCAGTGATTGAAAAAGCACTGAAAAGAACCTTCTCTCCGGAGTTCTTGAATCGTATTGATGATGTGGTCGTATTCAACTCTTTGAGTCAAGAAAATATCTTCAACATCATTGATATTTTGATGAAAGGTGTTTCCAAGCGCTTACAAAATCTTGGATTCTCTTTAGAACTAACAGCAGCTGCCAAAGAATTCATTTCTGAAAAAGGCTATGATTCACAGTTTGGCGCACGTCCGCTACACCGCGCCATTCAAAAATATCTGGAAGATCCATTAGCTGAAGAGATTCTGAATATGAATATCAAACAAGGAGATGTATTGATTGCAGATCTTGATAAAGAATCAGGTAAACTCAAATTCGATTTTCAGAAAAGAGTAGAAGAAGGAGAGAACGCACAAGTATAAGAGAAGGTAAGTACTCGATATAAAGGCTCTGCTGAAAAGCGGAGCTTTTTTTTGGTCGATAGTCCATAGACCATGGTCCATGGACTATCGACTACGGTCTGCTTCCCCAACGGTAAGACGCCTGCTCTAACCCAGCAAGATCAAGCACACGATCAACTACAGTAGCAGCTACTTCTTCAATGGTTTGTGGTTTGCTGTAGAAAGAAGGGGTGGCTGGACAAATAATACCGCCGGCTAATGTCACCGTTTCCATGTTTTTAATGTGGATGAGGTTATAGGGAGTTTCGCGCACCATGAGGATCAACTTTCTTCTTTCTTTTAAGACCACATCTGCGGCTCTTGTTACCAGATCATCACTTACTCCGGCTGCTATGCGGCCGAGGGTTCCCATGCTACAGGGTGCAACGATCATCACATTGTATTTGGCAGAACCAGAAGCAAATGGGGCATTGAAATCATACTTTTCAAAATAGCGGAAGGGATATTGATCATACTCCTCATTACCCAATTCTGTTTTCCAAACTTCCTTGGCATTTTTACTCATGACGATGCCAATCTCCTGATATTGCTCAGGCATGGCCTGTAGCTTATCAAGTAATAACTTGGCATAAATGGAACCACTGGCTCCTGTAATGGCAATGGCTATTTTGTTTTCCATAAACCCGTTTAGTGGAATAACAAAATTACTGTCTAAATGTTATAATCAACTTTATTTAAGCGCCCATTAGGGAGCTGTAACCAGCAGAGGTTGTCTGTGGTGCTTCTGTCCGGGTTCGTAAATCAGTCTTATAAAACTGCTGAAACGTTGGTTTTCCCGTTTAACTGGTATCCCAGCCACAATACCTACTAAGAGATTATCTGCAATGCCTACTCTCATTTGTGGTCGGATGACCATATCAAAGTCTTTCTTTCTAAAATCTTTGTTGAACTCTATCCCTACAAAATTTCGAGTACCCGGAATCATATAGTGAAAGTTGCTGTTTACTTGCCAGTTGGTATGTGAGTATTTGGTAGCATTACTTGTTTCAATTTGGGGTCCCGTGTATAAAAGTGTATGGAAATTATTACCCCATCTTTTTGCAGCTATAAAAAAAGGATTATGTGTGTGTCCATTAATGAGTCTGCTTTTTCTGAATACCCTAAATTCAGGCATCATAAATTCATGGATATACCCGATGGCTAGTGATGTTTTTAGTTTTTCTGATACAAAAAATGAGTATTGGGTTGCTAATTTCAGGCTATTCAACCTGGTACCGGGTATAGAGTCTCGGTTAGTACCATTGATGGGATAATAAAATGAAAATGGAAGTTCTACTTCAAATCCCCATCTATTCATTGGAGCAAATTCATACTCCACTAATGTAGTGTATAGGTCATACCGATTATTGTCTGTTAACCCTAAACCAATATTCCACTCTTTTTCTCCTTTTCTGGCACCTAAATCTCTGATCAAGTCTATGAATAATGGTTCAGCATGTAATACCTTATCTGGTTTACGTTTATCTTGAACCTCTTTGATAAATAAACTATCAATGCGCTGCTTCTCTTCTTTCAAACTATCTACCTGAGCAGAAGATGTAAGGAATCCTGCAAGTGTTAGCATCAACAACAAATACCTCATGCCACGAAAATAGCAGCTATGTAAGTGTGTGGGTGTTAAGGAAAGGTGAAGGGTGGGGAGGGGAGGTGAAAAGTGAAAGGTGAAAAGTGAAACGATACCATGGACTATGGACTATGGTCCATTGACCTTTCACTTTTCACCTTTCACCAAAGACTATTTATACATGATCTCATAATACTCATGCGCCATCCTGTTACTGTCGAACTGGAAGCGTACATCTCTCATACCATTTTTGGTGATCTGTCTCCAGGTATCAAAGTTGTCATAATACATCGGAATGATCTGTTGTTCCAGGATTTCATAAGCTTTGTTCAAATCATATTCATCCTGATCATGTACGGTCATGTTTTCGTAGTCGGCTTTGGGCACTACAAAACCATTGTTTCCGTGGTTGATAAATTCCGGGATCCATCCATCATCCGTTGAGAAATTGACTGCACCGTTCATTGCGGCGGTCATGCCACTGGTGCCTGATGCTTCTCTAGGTACGCGCGGATTATTGAGCCATACATCTGCCGCTTGCTTCAAGCGCTTACTCAATCCTAATTCATAGCCAATCAATACAGCTACATTTTTGTAGTTCTTACTCAAATGAACCAGGTTGTTGAATTGGGAAATGGCAGGATAATCAACAGGATAAGGTTTACCCGCCCATATGATTTGCACAGGATGTTTCAAATCATTCAGCATTTTCTCGAAACGTTCCATGTCATACGTGAGCATGTCTGCACGCTTGTATCCGGCAAATCTTCTGGCCCATACAATGGTCAGTACATTGGGATCAAATACCTTCCCGGTTTGATCGGCAACGATCTCAAAAGCTCTTTTCTTCAAATACTTTTTTCTGTCATCAAATGCGAAATCATTGCCTTCTTCCATGGCGCGATACATCTGTTTATCAGCCCAATAACGCCAGTTCTGCGCGTTGGTGATAGAAGTGATCGGACAAATACCCTCATGGTTCTTCCACATTTCACGACTTACATGACCATGAAGTGCAGATACACCATTGGCTTTGCGTGCAAAGCGTAATGCAGCCAAGGAGTGGTTGAACTGATCATCTTTGATACCGGTGAGTTTACGTACTTCATCAATACTCAATCCGCAGAAATAACTCATTTTATGACATAAATAGATGTCATGCTTTTCATTACCTGCTTCTTCCGGTGTATGGGTGGTGAATACCAGATGCTCTTTTACTTTTTCTGCACTTTTAAATTTATTCAACAAATAGAAAGCAGAAGAAATACCATGTGCTTCATTCAAATGATAGACATCAGGATTAAAACCTAATTCGTCAATTAATTTAGCTCCACCTACACCTAGTAAAATAAATTGTGCAACTTTTGTTGCCACATTTGCATCATATAAACGATGTGTGATGGTTTGAGAAACATAATCGTTCTCTGGTAAATCAGTACTCAATAAAAATAGGGGAGCACTGTTGAATGTTTCCGGATTCAGATAAAACGCTTTTACCCACACCGGATGTTCATGAATCAATATCTGAAACTTGATACCGGTATCTTCGAGAAAGCTATAGATCTTCTCCATGAAAGTAACCTGTAAAGTCTGGTCCTGATTCCTTGCTTGATCATAATAACCATACTTCCAAAGGATCCCGATACCAATCATATTCTGTCTGAGCTCATATGCACTTCTTAAATGTGAACCCGCCAGAAATCCTAAACCGCCACTGTATATTTTTAAAGGTTGATGAATTGCAAATTCCATTGAAAAATAAGCAGCTTTCTTACTGTACTGCTCATTAATCTGATAAGGGACATGATAATTTCTAAAATTCATAAATGCTCGTTTGGTGATCAATTAGCGCTTGCAATATAGGGGTATTTCTATAAAATGTACTTTTTACACAATAGAACTGTGGGTAATCAGTGGGAAGATAATCAGCTTTGTACAAACAAACGTTAGGATTCAATACTGAAAAAGCATTGCAAACGTTTTCGGATAGTTTATACCGCAAAAATGAAACAATTGTATCAAGACGATTTTTTCTTTTTGGATTTCACTTCTTTCTTTTTGCGATAAGCATCATCAAAAAAACATTTGATACCTCTGTGATTACCACAACTTCCCTGTTCTTTTACATTGACATAATTCCCTGAAAAACTAAAATCTATGATACATGGATCGCCATTCTGTAGATAGATAGCAGTTGAAGCTGTTTTCATTTTGAAAGCGCCTTTCAATTCACCTACACAGGCACCTTTATCTTTCTCAAAATGAATAAAGAACAAGTAGGTATTCGCATCCTTCCCATCTCGTATGGAGATATAATTTTTTTCATTCTTTACATAGTCGCCACTTAACTTATTTTTTCTGGGCAGGGTATCAATTGGATTGATCACTGCTGTCTTTTCCGGATCTTCATTGCTGTCATTGATCACGAGCATAAAGAATCCTTCATTATTATAGATCCAGCCTGCTCTTGTAAATTTTGTACTATTGTCCGGTGCTTGTTTTTCTCGATTGATCAAGAAGGTGGGTTCCTTATTAATAGAAACAAACCGGTAATAATGATCTATTTTTTGATCCGTCAATAATTCTTTGGATGCGAGATAGGTGAGTTTCTTATCCGTTACGAATACAACATTGGTTGTCTTTTTTTGTCGGGTGAAATTGAGCAATAAATAATTTTCTTTTTCTTTTTCAATGATACCTACCGGACGAATCACCGTTTTTTTATCTTTCCCTACATAAGTCTTTAGCGCAGAATCAGGAATGAACTGAATCAGTGCCTTGTAACCAATTCGGGTGGTATCAGCTTTACGTGCCAGATTGGAGTCGGCCATCAAAAACGATCCGGTAATTTTTGGGAATACAGTAATGAAGTCTTCTGCTTTCAAAGGCTCTTCCCCGGAAAAGTCAATTTTTTTGTCCTTACAGGCGAAACAAATTATCAAGAAGCATATAGGTACCCAGTATTTCATGAACCTAATTTGACTTAAAAATAGTGTTTTCGATGGAAGTACTTGTAAATTTGATAATAAAAATTTAGGTTTGTCTAAAAATAAATTTAGGGTCATGAAGTTTACGATGGCAGAGGAGAACTACATTAAAGCTGTATATCACTTACAACATGGTCAGGATGTGGTTAGTACCAATGCTTTATCTGCAGAGCTACAAACCAAGCCTGCCTCGGTGACGGATATGCTCAAAAAGTTGAAAGCTAAAAAGATCATTAGCTATGAACCTTATCGTGGCGTAAAGCTAAGTGCTGAGGGTAGGAAAGTGGCTTTAGGTATTATACGCAAGCATCGTTTATGGGAATTTTTCCTGGTCGATAAATTACAATTTGGTTGGGATGAAGTACATGAAGTTGCGGAAGAACTGGAACATATCAGCAGTAATAAACTTATTGATAAGCTGGACGAGTTTTTAGGTCATCCCAAATTTGATCCGCATGGCGATCCGATACCCGACAGTAAAGGCAAGATCATTGCGCAATTACAAGAACAATTATCAACAACCCAGCTTCATACACCCGTTGAAATTACCGCAGTGGGTAGTCAATCCACTGAATTACTGGAATTATTGAAGCATAAAGGACTGCAAATGGGGACACGTTTAGAAGTAAAAAAAGTATTTGACTTTGACGGATCTTTGGAGCTGCGCATTAAAAATCAACAAGTCGTTACCGTAAGTCGAGAATTAGCCTCTGTATTATTTGTAAAACCTCTGTGACATGAAACAAAAGAATGAATCGGTTTCGTTGAGTGAAGTGCATGAAACAGTGGATACAACTACGCCGCGAAAGGGATGGAGACGTATATTGGCTTATTTAGGTCCGGCATATTTGGTGAGTGTGGGTTATATGGATCCGGGTAATTGGGCTACTGATCTGCAAGGGGGCGCAAAATTCGGTTACCAGCTCATTTGGGTTTTACTGATGAGTAATCTCATGGCATTATTGTTACAAAGTTTGAGTGCCAGATTGGGTATTGTGAGAAGGAGAGATCTTGCTCAAGCCAATCGAGAAACCTATCCGCCTGTTGTCAATTTTTGTTTATACATTTTGGCAGAACTAGCCATTGCAGCTACGGATCTGGCAGAAGTAGTGGGTATGGCTATCGGGTTACATTTGTTAACAGGCTTACCATTGATGTGGGGGGTTGCTATTACTGTCTTAGATACTTTTCTTTTTCTACTGCTGCAACGATATGGCATCCGTAAAATGGAGGCATTTATTTTGGCATTGGTAGCTACGATCGGTGTTTCTTTTTTGATTGAAATTTTATTGGCAAAACCGGATCTGTCAGAAGTGGCAACCGGATTTATCCCTTCCATGTTGAGCAATGAGTCCTTGTATATTGCTGTGGGAATTATCGGTGCTACTGTAATGCCGCATAATCTCTACCTGCACTCTGCATTGGTTCAAACCAGAAAGATTGGATCAGATCAAAAGAGTATCAAACGGGCATTGAAATATAATTTCATTGATAGTACCATTGCACTGAATGCAGCATTCTTTGTGAATGCTGCGATACTTGTTTTAGCGGCAACTGTTTTTTTCAAAACAGGAAATACTGAAGTAGCTAGAATTGAAGATGCACACAAATTATTGCAACCACTTTTAGGAACAGAACTAGCACCTATTCTTTTTGCAGTAGCATTGATTGCTGCCGGACAAAGTTCTACCATCACCGGAACACTGGCCGGACAAATTGTAATGGAGGGGTACTTAAGATTGCGTTTGAATCCCTGGCTGAGAAGATTGATTACCCGTTTAATTGCGATTGTGCCTGCTGTATTAGTCATTGGGATTTATGGAGATGATAAAGTGGATGACTTATTGGTGTTTAGTCAGGTAATCCTGAGTTTACAACTAGGATTTGCTGTGATACCATTGATTCATTTTGTAAGCGATAAAGAAACCATGGGCAGCTTTGTGATCAAAACCTGGGTAAAAGTTGCTGCATGGACGGTGGCTTGTATTCTGGTATTCTTAAACGTAAAATTGGTTGCTGAAGAAGTATTCGCTGTGTATGATGCAGAAGGTGAGTGGGGATTGAAGATATTAGTAAGTGTTTTGATACTATTATTCTTATGGTTATTTGTTACCATGACTTTCCTTCCTTTTTTCAAAAAGAAGAGAGAACAACAGCATGCAGCCTTGCATGGAGAATGGGCTGAACTTGACAATCTTTCTGTAAAAGCCACAAAGAAAATTGCCATTGCATTGGATTTTACCAAAGCTGATGAAAAACTAATTGCGCATGCACTGGCACAGGGAAATAAGGACGTTTCTTTTTTATTGTTGCATGTTGTAGAAAGTGTCTCAGCTAAATACCTCGGTGATGCCAGTGATGATGATGAGACAAGATTGGATAAAAAACGTATTGATCATTATTGTGCCCAACTGAGAGCACAGGGTTATCAGGCAGAAGCTGTATTGGGATATAAGAATCGTGTAACAGAAATCATCAGGATCGTAAAAGATTCAGGGGCAGATATGGTAGTAATGGGAGCACACCGACACAGTGGTTGGAAGGATTATTTGTTTGGTGAAACCATTGAAGATGTTCGTCATGCCTTACAAATACCGGTACTGATCGTGAATGTTTAGTGGAAAATAAGCTATGAAAGGCTAAAAGGGCATTTGTCCTGAAATAGCCTGAATTCGTTACATTTGTCCCCGTTTTATCATTAAAATAAACCGTAATGACGCAAAAAATCAAAGTAGCAAATCCGGTAGTAGAACTGGATGGTGATGAGATGACTAGAATCATCTGGAAATTCATTAAAGAGAAATTGATCCTTCCTTATCTGGAACTGGATATCAAATATTATGACCTGGGAATGGAGTATCGCGATGAAACCAATGATCAGGTAACGATTGATGCTGCCAATGCCATCAAAGAATATGGTGTAGGTATCAAATGTGCGACCATTACTCCAGATGAAGAGCGTGTAAAAGAATTCAAGCTCAAACAAATGTGGAAGAGTCCGAACGGAACTATCAGAAATATTCTTGATGGTACTGTATTCCGTGAGCCCATTGTTTGTTCAAACGTTCCAAGATTAGTTCCAAACTGGACAGCTCCGATCTGTATTGGTCGTCATGCTTTTGGGGATCAATATCGTGCAACAGATTTTGTAACCAAAGGAAAAGGTAAACTCACCGTTAAGTTTGAAGGAGAAGATGGAACTGTTCAGGAATTTGAAGTCTTCAATTTCAAAGGTGATGGTGTTGCCTTAGCGATGTACAATACTGATGAGAGTATCAAAGGTTTTGCCCGTGCTTGTTTCAATCAGGCATTGAGTAAAAAATGGCCTTTATACTTATCTACTAAGAATACCATCTTGAAAAAATACGATGGTCGTTTTAAAGATATTTTTGAAGAGATCTATCAGAATGAATTCAAAGCTGCATTTACTGAAGCAGGTATTACGTATGAACATCGTTTGATCGATGACATGGTGGCTAGTGCATTAAAATGGAATGGAAACTTTGTATGGGCTTGTAAGAACTATGATGGTGATGTACAGAGCGATACCGTTGCACAAGGTTTTGGTTCTTTAGGTTTGATGACTTCAACACTGGTAACTCCTGATGGAAAAGTGATGGAAGCAGAAGCTGCACACGGAACAGTAACGCGTCACTATCGTGAGCATCAGAAGGGTAAACCAACTTCTACCAATCCGATCGCATCTATTTTTGCTTGGACAAGAGGATTGGAGTTCCGCGGAAAACTGGATGGTAATCAGGAATTGATCAATTTCTGTCAGGCTTTAGAGCAAGTGTGTATTGAAACTGTAGAGAGCGGAAAAATGACCAAAGACTTGGCAGTATGTATCCATGGTAACAAAGTGAATCATGGAGAACATTATCTGTATACTGAAGAGTTCCTGGAAGCGTTGGATCAGAACCTGAAAGTGAAACTTGCTAAATAGATCTTTGATTTCTTGATTTATTTTTTCAAATTAAGAAATCAAAATTTTTGTTTGCTAGGATGGGACGCGGATTATCATGATTTTTTATGATCTATCATGATACATCATAAAAAATCATGACAATCTGCGGCCTATTTTAAAAATCTCTTTATCTCTTTCTGAACATCCCTGTCTTTGATCGTTTCACGCTTATCGTGGAGTTTTTTACCTTTTCCTAATCCTATCTCTACTTTCACCAGATTTTTATCGGTCAAGAAAACACGTAAGGGGATTACCGTGTAGCCTTTCTCTTTCAGCTTCGCTTGTATTTTTTTCAGCTCTCTTTTTTGTAAGAGTAATTTTCTATCGTGAACGGCGATATGATTATTGGCGGTACCATGCGAGTATTCCGCAATGTATAATCCACGTACCCAAAGTTCACCATCATCAAACAAGCAAAATGCATCATTAAAACTCACTTTGCCATCGCGGATAGATTTTACTTCGGTTCCGAGCAATACAATACCTGCCACATATTTATCTTCAATGTGGTAGTTGTAATAAGCCTGCCTGTTGTTCATTTCTTTTGCCATGGCAGTGTGGAATCAGGAGTCCTTATTTTCTGAAGTGCATGGCTAGTTGTGCCAGTTTCTGTTTGAGTTGTTTTCTCTCTACAATAAAGTCGAGGAATCCGTGTTCTAACAAGAATTCACTTCTTTGGAAGCCTTCCGGTAGATCTCTTTTGATGGTTTCTTTGATCACACGCGGACCTGCGAAACCAATCAGTGCGCCGGGTTCGGCGATATTCAGATCTCCCAACATACCAAAGCTGGCTGAGATACCACCAAAAGTTGGGTCGGTGAGTAATGAAATATAGGGGAGACCCGCATCACTCAATTGAGAGAGCTTGCCACTGGTCTTAGCTAACTGCATCAGACTGAAAGCACTTTCCATCATACGTGCGCCACCACTTTTGCTGATGACGAGGTAGGGGAGTTTGTGCTCAATACAATAGCCTACTGCGCGACTGAATTTCTCGCCCATCACACTTCCCAAAGAGCCACCAATGAATTCAAAATCCATACAAGCAATCACAAAACCTTCGCCTTCTACTTTGCCGGTAGCTACGCGCATGGAGTCTTTCAGATCGGTCTTGGCATGAATTTCATCCAGACGTTTCTGGTAAGGCTTCAGATCGGTGAACCCTAGCGCATCCTTACTTTTGATTTGATCAAAAAGTTCGGTGTATTCGTTGTTATCAAAAAGGAAGTCATAATAATCTTCACTACCGATTCGGTGGTGGTGATTACACTTCGGACATACATATAGATTTTCAGCCAGTTCTGTAGTGGTACAGATATAATTACATTCCGGACATTTGTTCCAGAGTCCTTCAGGGGTTTCTTTTTTATCAGCAGTAGAAGTTAGAATGCCTTTGCGTATACGCTTGAACCAGCGCGGCTTGGCATCATCTCCCTGTGGACCTTCTCCGGTTAAATTTGCTTCAAAATCTTCTTCACGTTCTTTTTTCATAACGGGGCAATAGATTGGGCGGCTAAGATAGGGAATTCGTAGCTAATGGCTTATAGCTTATAGTTTATAGCATATAGTAGACAATCAATAATTCCTGCTACTATATGCTATGAACCATTAGCTATTATGCATTTCGATTAATACAGTTCAAATCCTCAAACGCTACTTCCAGACGCTTTGCGAAGTTTTCTTCGGCTTTGCGGAGCCATACGCGAGGATCGTAGAATTTTTTATTGGGTTTATCGGCTCCTTCGGGGTTGCCTAATTGTCCTTGCAGGTAGGCTTCATTCTTTTTGTAGAAGTCTTTGATACCTTCCCAGAATGCCCATTGAAGATCCGTATCGATATTCATTTTGATGGCACCATAACCGATGGCTTCACGGATTTGGTGTTGTGGTGATCCGCTTCCTCCATGGAATACAAAGTATACAGGCTTAGGTCCTGTTTTCAGTTCCTGCTCGATAAAGAGCTGGCTATTGTTCAGGATTTCGGGACGAAGTTCTACGTTACCCGGACTGTACACACCATGCACATTACCAAAAGCAGCAGCAACTGTAAACAGTTTTCCTACTTTGCTGAGCTCTGTGTAAGCATATGCCACATGTTGTGGCTGGGTATAGAGTTTATCGTTTTCAATGCCACTATTGTCAACACCATCTTCTTCACCACCTGTTACACCTAGTTCAATTTCGATGCTCATGCCTAATGGAGCCATGCGCTTATAAAATTCTACGGAAGTATGGATATTTTCTTCAATCGGTTCTTCAGAAAGATCCAACATGTGAGAACTGAATAGTGGTTGGCCTTTTTCTTTATAAAACTGTTCACCTGCATCGATCAAACCGCTCACCCATGGCAACCATTTTTTTGCGGCATGGTCTGTATGTAATACTACCGGAACGCCATAGTATTTAGCTACGTTGTGGATATGTAAAGCACCTGAAATACCACCAGAAATATTTCCTTGTAATGCATCATTGGGCATACCTTTTCCTGCAACGAACTGAGCACCGCCATTTGAGAACTGGATGATTACCGGCGAATTTACCTTGGCAGCTGTTTCCAATGTAGCATTGATCGTATTGGTACCAATGGTATTCACCGCTGGCAATGCAAACTGATTGTCTTTTGCATCATTATACAATGCTTCTAATTCTTCACCAAATAATACCCCGGCTCTGTACTTTTTCATGGTTGATTATTTTTTCTTGATTGATTTTAATATTCATCATCCAATAGATCGGTATATCTAATGATTCCCTACTATGGACTATGGACTATTAGCCATGAACCATATGCTAACAATCCGCCGGCAAGATACTTTACAATCCGCAAACGTTCGTTAGCTTTTTAGCCTTGTGGATGAACTGTTGATTGTATCCCATAAGCCGCAAAAATAGGCGGGGGAATGCTGTAATCTGCTGCCATACCAACTGAACATTTCTCCATCTACAAGCAGGATACTTGTTTGTGGAAGATAGGCTTGTAATTCAGCCATATGTTTTTCTTTAAAAGGATAGGGTTCCGATGATAGTAAGATGATTTCCGGAGCCAATTGTTGAATCTTTTCTATGCTGAGGGTAGGATATCTTGTTTCATGGGTCATTACATTCTCAAATTTGCAATGTAACATCATGTCATGAATAAATGTGTCTGCACCAACCGACATGTAAGGGTCTTTCCAGATCAAGTATAAACAAGTTTTTGAAGTTTGCTGATTCAGTTCTTCCGTAAGTATTACAAAACCTGCTTTTATTTTTTCAATGATTTCTTCTGCTTTTGAACTCCTATGGGTGATTTTGCCGATCTCATGTATCATGTGATAAGCCTCTTCTAATGTGCTGATATCTGAAGTGTAAACGGGTGCGATTGCCGCTAACGCTTCTACCTGCTCCTTTACATTTTCTTCTTTATTCGCAATGATCAGCGTAGGAGACAATGCTTTTACACGATCGAATTTTACATCTTTTGTACCACCGATTCTGGTTTTATTCCTGAACCAATGATTGGGATGGATACAGAATTTGGTAATACCCACGACTTCATCATTCAAACCTAAATCATACAGTAATTCTGTTTGTGAAGGCACAAGTGAGACGATACGGTGAGCTGAGTTATTTACACTGACAGCATCACTTGTTTTATTTGCAATCATGGTCATGCTGCAAAATAGTGAAGTTCTTATCAATCAAAATATGACTGTTCAAGTTCAATTTGAACCATAGGGATACTACTGTCAATCAAAGAATAACTCTTTTCTGACAGTTTTTTCCATCCGGAAAATAAGGCATTGTATTCAGGAACGGTTAAATAAGAAACGAAAGCGGCTAGCCTTTTTAAAGTAATCAAAGAAATAGGCTGGAGTTGATTAGTTGCTTGTACCATGCTGCAAACATAGTAGCAGTTTTATAACTTTTACCATCAGTTATTGTTATTAGTCATAACTATAAGTTATATAGCTTTTCAGCGATTTTGATAAAAATGCTATTGAGTTCGCTCTTTTCACCCTTTCTTTCAATGAAATAGAAGTTTCTTTCGATTTGTAATCCGGTAAATGGAATTTCTACCAAATCACCTTGTTCCAATTCTTTTAAAACAGATCGGCGTGGCAGAAAGCCGAGTAAATCGGATTCTACCAGAAAATTCTTCAATGCTTCTGTGCCTCCGAGTCTGGCTTTGATTTGTAATGCATTCAGTTTAATTTTTTTCTTATCAAGCGCTGAACGCAATGCTGCAAGGGTTCCGCTTCCGGCCTCTCTTAATGCAAGTGGTAATGACCGGATATCTTCAATATCATATTGTTTTTTCTTAGCAATCGGACTTTTCTTACTACAAACCGCAACGACTTTATCGGTGATAAAAGGTCGGTGTGTAACTTGTGTTAGCTTGGAACGTCCTTCTACAATTCCCAAATTAATTTCTTCATTTAATAAAGCCTGCAGTACAATCTCTGTATTTCGATTCAGAAGATTGATGATGATTTGTGGATAGCGATTATGAAAAGCCGACAGCACTTTGGGAAGTATGTACAAGGCAACTGTTGTACTGGCTCCCAGTTTTAAAGTGCCTTTAACTTGTAATAGATCCTTAATATTCGATAATTCAAATTCCGTTTCTTCCTGAATGGCTTTTACTTCTGTAATTTTTTCAAACAGTAATTTTCCCGCATCTGTGAGTTCAATACCCATGCCTTTTCTTTCAAAGAGCCTTGTGGAGTATTGTTCTTCAAGATTTTTGATGTGCTTACTAATAGCAGGTTGTGAAATGAACAATTGTTGGCTTGCCTTCGAGAAACTCTTTTGTTTCGCTACTTCAAGAAATACTTCATGTTTAATCGAAAGCATTGTGGTTGTATTTATATCATGGTAAAGATATTCTTTAAAACTTTGTATAAAAAAAGCCCTGTCATCATTACATGCAGGGCATTTCTATCAGAATTATATGTTTACTTCGCCAAACTCTGTATCACATCATACTTCGTAATGATATGGAAATCTCCTTTTTCATCTTTCGCTAACACTGCGCCATTTTCTTTATTGATGAGTGTGCCAATTTTTTCAACCGGTGTCAGGAAATCTACAACAGGGTAGGGATGTTCTATCACACTGGCAACAGTGGCATCTTTCAATTCCGGATTGCTGAATATTTTTTGGAACAGTCCGCCTTCGCTTAATGAACCTTTCAATTCACCATCTTTCAATACCGGGATTTGTTCGATATCATATTTTTTCATCAACTCCACCGCATCAGCAACCGTATGTTCAGGGGATACGGTGATGAGTTTTTGTCCGCCTCTTCCATTCACGATATCTTTAAACGTTTTCACATCCAAAAAGCCACGTTCCATCATCCACTGGTCATTGTATACTTTTCCTACATAGCGACTGCCATGATCATGGAATACACAGACCACTACATCATCTTTGGTCAGACTATTTTTCAATTGCATCAAACCTTGTAAACAACTGCCGGCACTGTATCCACAAAACAATCCTTCTTCTTTAGCGATACGACGTGCCATCACTGCACCATCTTTGTCTGTTACTTGAACAAATTCATCGATCACACTCATATCATAGTTGCCGGGAACAAAATCTTCACCAAATCCTTCTGAGATGTATGGATGAACTTCATTCATATCAATCTCACCCGTCTTAAAATATTTTGTAAGCAATGAGCCATACACATCCACAGCCCATACTTTGATGTTGGGATTTTTTTCTTTCAGGTACATGGCAGTTCCGGTAATGGTTCCGCCGGTTCCTGCAGTACAAACAAAGTGGGTGATCTTTCCTTCTGTCTGTTCCCAGATTTCAGGTCCGGTGGTTTCATAATGTGCCTGACGATTCGCCAAATTATCGTACTGGTTCATGTACATGGAATTGGGAATTTCCTGTCCCAATCTTTTCGCGACACTATAATAACTACGGGGATCTTCGGGGAGAACGTTGGTTGGACAAACAATGACTTCAGCACCTACTGCTTTGAGGATGTCTACTTTTTCTTTGGATTGTTTATCGGTGGTAACAAAAATGCATTTGTATCCTTTTACACAGGCTGCCAATGCCAGTCCCATACCTGTATTTCCACTGGTACCTTCAATGATCGTACCTCCGGGTTTGAGTTTGCCTTCTTTTTCGGCTACTTCTACCATTTTCAAAGCCATACGGTCTTTGATGGAATTGCCCGGATTGAAATAATCAACCTTGGCCAGCACCGTGGCAGGAATGTCTTTTGCTACTTTATTGAGTTTGATCAGGGGGGTATTGCCTATCGTTTCGAGGATATTATTCAGCCACATGCTAAAACTAACATTTGTTTGTGCAAATGTAAAGTTTTGCGACGGCTGTTGAACAGTTCAGTCGTATTTAACGCGAATATGTGAATAAACGATAGAGAAAAGGGTAGTGATGTACTTAGTAGTACCATGTAACACCACTGCCCTTATTGATCTGCAGCGATGTACGTTGTTGAATCATATCTTTTGGATTAGAAGCTTTTCACTAAATGGATCATGCTTCCTGCATCCTGGATATTGATTCCTTTGCGTACGATTTCTGTTTTTTCTGTTTCTTCTTCTGTAGTCGCCTTATCTGTGTGCAAATACGCAAATGTAATAGCAGGGATCAAAGCGATCATCGCAAAAATCTGGAGGTTGTTGAGTAACTTTTTCATAACGGTTATTTTTTGTGTTTTTTAATTTGATAGATCAAAGATAAGTCAACTTTTGGTACTATGCAACACATAGTACCATCTTAAGGAAAGTAATATCTGTTGCAAAATAGCTTAGTAAGCTTATTACATATTGATAATCAAACGAATAGACTATTTAAGGTCCATTTTCAGTGATTCTTTGAAAATGATGAGCGGTTGTAATTCGTGATGGAAAGTGGGTTGCCACTGTCCGTAGGACTCCTTTGGAGAGTACACAGAGGGGCACTGAAGCCTTTTCTGTGGTCTTCTGTGTGTTCAGTGGCAATAAATAATTAGGGATTAAGCACTAAAACTGCTGGTCATCTTGCCGCAGATATCGGTCTCGATCATTTTCTCCGCCAATGCGATCATATTCATGAAGGCTTTATCATTACTGATACCATGGCCAATGATCACAGGCTTGGCTACACCCAAAACAGGGGTACCGCCATAGTTCTCATAATGAAAACGACTGAAATAGCTGTCTGAAGAGAGGTTACGTTCCATTGCAATATCATACAGCGATTCAGCTAATTTAAGAATGATATTACCTGTAAAACCATCACAAACCATTACATCGGCTTTATCCTGGAAGATATCTCGACCTTCAATGTTTCCGATAAAATTGATCTGTGTATTTTCTTTTAAAAGAGGGTAGGTGGCTTGTGCCAGAATATTGCCTTTGCCTTCTTCTTCTCCTACATTCATTAATCCAACAGAAGGATTGTTGATATTAAGAATGTGCTGAGCATACAAACTTCCCAATAAGGCAAATTGATTGAGTTGTTCTGGTTTGCAATCGGCATTCAATCCCACATCTACCAATAACCCTGTTCCGCCTTTTAATTTGGGGATGATGGTGGAAATAGTAGGTCGTGCAACGCCTGCGATAGGTTTGATGCTGTACATAGCTCCCACCAACATAGCACCGGTATTTCCTGCACTGATGAAAGCATCTATTTTTCCGGTTGCGAGTAAATGAAATCCAATAGCGATCGAAGAGCGTTGCTTTTCTTTCAATGCCTTGGTAGGATGTTCATGATATCCGATGACTTCCGGGGCATGTACCAAATGCAAATTAGGTGATGTAACCTGGTGTTCCTCCAACAGAGGATTGACCAGTGTTTCATCACCTATTAAATATAGTGAGGCAGCAGGTGTACTGGTAGACAGATAAAGTTTCAGTCCCTTCACCGCTTCCAGCGGTGCAAAATCTCCACCCATCATGTCTATGCCAATATTCATGCGCGGTAAGCTTGGTTAAACTGTACTAAAAGGATTAAGCTTTCAATGGTGCTTTTTCAGCTACCAATTTACCTTTATAGAACAATTTACCTTCGCTCACGTGTGCACGATGGCGTACGTGTGTTTCACCTGTGGTGCTGTCTTTGCTCAATGTAACTTCCTGGGCTACGTAGTGCGTTCTTCTCTTTGCGCTGCGCTGCTGTGAATGTCTGCGTTTAGGATTCGGCATATCTCGAATTTTAGAGTATCAATAATGTTTATTCTAAGTCTTTAAATTTTTCTAGTCCCTTCCAAACTGTTTTGTGTTGGTCTTTCTGCGCTTCCTCTTCCATCTTCTTCAATTTCTCCAACACTTCTTTATTGCACTGTGGACCACCCATTTCACTTTCTTTACACATTTTCTGGAGTGGAATACTCAGATTGATGAATTCATAGATCCAATCGCTCAGGTACAGATGGCTTTCACCGCGACTGATATAATACACATCAGGATCTTCTTCCTGCTCATTCATAATTTCAGGATCATCTACCATTTTTACAATGATGTTGAATTCATCCCAAAGCTGTAATGGCAGTTGATTACCACATCTGTCGCAAGAAGTTTCCAATGTTCCGTCAATATCAAACCTAAGTTGCATGAAGTTGTTATTCTTCTCCAAACTCAGTTTAATGTTGGCGATACAGTTGTTGAAATCCTGCTCTCCATAACTCGTAAAGAACTTGTCCTCAATACGGTATTCGTATACATGAGTCCCCGGCTTTAAACCCACAAAAGCTATCTCATATTCCCGCCGATGACTCATAACCGATTTTTAAGGGCTTGCAAAGGTAGTCCATAATGGCGGAAATGCCAAGAGAAAATTGCCTTTCGAGGGTTTCTACTTATCAACAGACCTGAATCAAGAGGAAATCTCATATTTGTAACCATGAATCAAGGCCCAAAATTATCCCCGCTGATCTGGATCAAGCCGGCATGGCTGTTTTTTGTTGCTTTAGTACTACATATTATCGGCTATTTTCCTACCATCATCGAAACTTGGTATAGTACCAATATTTATAAAGGTATATCGAATATTCTAAGGGCCCTCACAAAATGGGTACCTTTCAGCGTTGGGGATGTTGTGTATATCTTATTCATTATCAGTCTGATAGTTGCACTTATCCGTTTTATCATACAATTAGCTAAGGGACAGCTGAATCGCTTCTCTGTTCTTCCGATCGGATTGAAATTATTGAGTAAGATATTGTCTATCTACATCATTTTCAGGCTTTTATGGGGCTTGAACTATGATCGTTTGGGGATTGCTTATCAATTACAACTATCCAAGCCCCAATACGAGACCGAAGAAGTAATTCAACTTACCAATCGATTGATTGACAGTCTCAATGCCTGCCGTTTACGATTGCCTGATACGGTGCTACCGGAACCTGAGATAGATAGTATTTTTCGCATGGCAGGAATCGGGTACAGTCGATTGTCGGATCAGTACTTTTTTCTGAATTATACCCAACGCTCCCTTAAATCCAGCCTTTTTACCCCTATTGCAGATTGGCTGTCTTTCACAGGATATTATAACCCATTTTCGGGAGAGGGACAGGTGCGCTCGGATATTCCCCGGGTAATGGTTCCGTTTGTGTCTTGCCATGAGATCGGTCATCAGTTAGGGTATGCCAGTGAGAGTGAAGCCAATTTTGTAGGATTTCTGGCGGCTTTATCCACCCATGATCCTTATTTCCGTTATTCAGCCTTTAATGAGTTGTTTAGCTATGCACAAGGAGAGGAGTTGATGTTATTGGCTTCAGCCAATGATTCTACCCGGTTTGGTGAGATCATTGTTCAGAATCGAACCAGATTGGATACACTGGTTCGAAAAGATCGTAAAGAGATACGCGAATTTTTTCAGCAACGCCGCAACAATATTGCACCTGCCATCAATGATCTGTATGATCAATATTTAAAATTTAATAATCAAGATGCCGGTGTACGTAGTTATAATGAAGTGATTGGTTTATTAATAGCTTATCTTAAGAAATATGAAAAGATCTAATGGCATCAAATTGATCATCTCCATCGTGCTGTGTGTATCGTTGGGATCTGTGGGTGGATTGGTAACAGTGAATGAAATACCTACTTGGTATGCCACGCTTAATAAACCATCATTCAATCCACCGAATTGGTTATTTGGTCCGGTATGGACCACACTGTATGTATTGATGGGGATTAGTGTTTACTTGATCTGGAAACAACCTGTATCCACCGAAAGAAATAAAGCTTTGCAATTATTCATCCTACAATTCATATTGAATTTTTGCTGGTCATTTATTTTCTTCGGATTACATGCTACCGGATGGGCATTGATGGAGATGATCGCACTCTGGATACTGATTCTATTGAGCATCCTACATTTTGCGAAACACTCTAAAACAGCAGCATGGCTATTGGTGCCTTATATTGCTTGGGTAAGTTTTGCTTTGTTGTTGAATGCTGCGATTTGGAGGTTGAATTGAAAGTGAGAAGTCAAAATTCAAAAGTGAAAAGTGAAAGGTGAAAAGTGAAACATGATTCCTTTCACTTTTCACCTTTCACCTTTCACTCAAAAAGAATTCTTCCACATCATACTCTCCACTGGCTTATTCGGTTGTCCGCTGTATTTGGCGTTGGATTTCTGGTTGTATTTTACTTCGATCTCTCCTTCAACAGGGAAATAGATGAGTTGTCCGATGGGCATGCCATGGTATACTCGAACGGGTTGCTTGCAAGAAATTTCCAGGGTCCAGTTGCCACAAAAACCTACATCACCTTTTCCGGCAGTAGCGTGAATGTCGATACCCAATCTGCCGGTGGATGACTTGCCTTCCAGAAAAGGTACGTGAGCGTGTGTTTCTGTGTATTCAAGCGTTACACCCAAATAAAACTTGTGTGGTTCTAGTACATAGCCTTCATCCGGAATATCAAAGTATTCAATCTTATTGTGCTTTTTTGCATCCAGTACATCATCCACATAGACTGCCAGTGTTTTTCCCAGATGTACATCGTAACTGTTACTGCCTAGATCAGCACGGTTGTAGGGTTCAATTTTGATGGTGCCTTTGTCCATTTCCTCTAATATGCGCTTATCTGTCAGAATCATTCTTTCTTAGTTTTTTGGGTTAGGATGCAAATAAATCTTAAATCTGCAATCTAAAACGCAAACATTCGCCGTGCCTTTGTTTTATCAACAAGATATCAACCAAGATACCCGTTTAGCGGTATGGGAGATCTGTGAAGCGGAATCTTTTTTTCTTGAAAAGGTCTCACTCAAAAAAGAGATCACACATCCGCAAAAACGTTTACAACATCTGGCTGGTCGCTATTTGCTGGGATATCTTTTCCCAGATTTTCCGGCGGAACTGATTGAAATAGCAGATACACGCAAACCCTTTCTTCCCGATGAACAATATCATTTTTCCATTTCTCATTGTGGCAATTTTGCAGCAGCCATTGTAAGTAGATCCGAAAGGGTAGGGATTGATGTTGAATTACTCACGCCTCGCGTTGAAAAAATCAAACATAAATTTCTGCATCCTGAGGAACTACAAATGGTTGATCATACAGCTATTGATAGGGTTCAATTGCTCACTTTATTGTGGAGTGCCAAAGAAGCCATGTTCAAATGGTGGGGTAATGGGGATGTGGATTTTAGTGAAGTACTCCGCATTTATGAACTACCTGATAAATCGGAAGGCACCCTCAAAACCAGTTTTGTAAAAAAACAAAACTATCCGCTCATATTACACTATCAGCTGTTTAGTAACCTCACGCTTGTGTGGACGAAGGGAAATATAGAATACGAAATATGAAATAAGAAATACGAAATAAGAAATAAGAAATAAGAAATTGTACGATCTATTACTTCCTTATTTCTTATTTCATATTTCTTATTTTTCTGTTTCCTCAGTCATCAAACTTACTTTTTGTTTTTGGGATCAATAATAAATTATTCTGTAAAGTCTGTTTCAATTGTCTTTTTACCAATTGTCCCATGGTACGCGCTTTGGAAAAGGATGCACCTGCTTTGAAATGAAAAGATAACTCTGTTTTTAGCTGCAGTAATTTTTCGGGTGTAGATATCGTGTCTTTACTCATGATATCCAACAACTCTTTGATACGATAGCGGGACGAGACCAATCTATAGGTCATCATGGTTCTTTCCTCAGCTTGGTATTGTGCGATAGAGTCTGTATTCAGATGTTTTAATACAATGTCTACCAAGGCGCGATTCTCTTTGAAAAATTGTGGCAGGTATAAATTTTTTCTTCCCTCATACGATTGTTGGTCAAAATCAATCGCACGAATTCGGTATTGGAAATCTTCAATATCGGGAATGATGTTTACTACAAAATTATAAGAGCGCATATCACCCAATAATTGTACAAAGCATCGTTCATTGAATTTGACAAACTCTTTTGCCAAACGAATGAGATTGGTATTGTTGCTGTGTAAATGTTCCTGGATGAAAATATCTCCGGGGATACCGGGAATATGCTCTTCGATTAAAGTGTCTCTATCTGTAAAATAGGTCATGCGGTTGGGAGAGAGGAGATGTTCCAATTCCAAACCATATACGCGACTAGCATCTGCTTGTTTGATATAGTAGTGATCGTAGTTGTCATTGAATTTATTGACAATACGAATTCGAAACGGTTGACTATTGCCGAAATAACAAAAATCAATTCTGGCAACATCCAAGTGATTGATATAGCTCATATCACCTTCTGTTTTCAGAATGGCATAGATACGAACCAGGTTTTCACGGAGATGATTCCACTCACGCATATCATAAGAAACTTTTTCCCATGAAGTATCATTGCCTTGTCTGTCTTTTAAAGGAACTGAGTAGGTATATCGTTGTAAGTCTCGATAACTAACCGGCAGTTTTACTTCTCTGCTGTATTGCGTGAGATAGCGTCTCAATTCATCATTGACGGGAAAGATGGGTTTCTTTTTGGAAGGCTTTTCTGCTTCTCCTGTTTTGCTGATATGTCCGAATAAGTTACTCAAGTATCAATGGATCGTTATCTTCCAATAAATTAAGATTCACGGCATCGGCACCGGCAATGCCTTCAATAGAGCCTTTGATATGTGCAGCATTCAGTAATACTTTCTCCAGTTGCTTTTCTCTGGCTTTCCAAAGTTTTTCCATAGCATCTCTTTCTTTTTGGATGCTCAGTTTCATGGTCATAAAACCTTCTCGAATGGCTTTCCATTGTTCACTGAATTCAGAACCGATCAGGTAGTCGTACAGCATCACCATTTTGTCACCTTTATTTTCTTGACTTTTCTTAGCGTCTGCAATTTTGAGTAAAGCATTTCTCAATAAAAGCGCTACACTTCTTACTTCGTTGAATGTGCAGATATAGACGCCATCTTTTTCTCCAAAACGGTCCATGTCTTTGGGCAGTGTTTGAGTAACAATTATCGCAACATCTGCACCCAGATTACGCATATCGGTCTTTAGTTTTTCAATCCAGTCATTGGCAAAGTCTTTGGTGCGTTTACTCTCATAGATGATCTTACCCGCTTCATTCCCGAATTGATTTCTAACCGTTTGAATACAATCTGCTCCACGAACGCCTTTGCCTACTTCTTCAATCTTATCAAAAGGGAAAGTGGTTTGTAATAATGATTCCAGCATCAGTTCCTGAACCTCACCTTGTAGTTGCATACTTCCTTGCTCAGATTTGCGACGCATTTCTTCTACCAGCTTTTTCTGGTCCTCAATCTGTTTTTCCATCTCCTTCATGCGAAGCTGGTATTCCTGTTCCTTTATGCTAATTTTTTCTGCTTCTTCTTTAGAAAGTTGTTCTTTGAGTTTTTCTCTTTCTTCGATCAGTTGTCTTTGTAATGAAAGCTCTAATTCTTCTTCTTTGGTTTTGAGTGCCTGTTCTTTTTGCAAAAATTCCAATTCCTTTTTTCGGGCTTCTTTGAGTTTTTCTTCTTTTTCTTTGTCTGCCTCTTGTAATAGTTTTAATCTGTTTTCATATTCATTTGCAATATCTTTTTTTACTGTTTCCTGTACTTCTGTAGTAATTCTAAGTTTTTCCTGAGCCAATTTCTGAGCAAAAATTTCATTTTCTCTTTTTCTCTTTTCCTCAAATTGTTTTTGCTCTTCTGCAAGACGTTTCTTTTCTTCCTCGATGTTTTGTAATGAAGAATTGAGTTTTTCCTGAAATTCCTTTTGGTACTTCTGTTCTAATTCGGCAGATAACACGTTTTCTATATCGAACTCATGTCCACAATTCGGACATTTTATATCAGATTGCATACTTATTTTTTTACAATATAAGGTGAAGCTACAAAATTAACCTCCCTTTTGTTTGTTGGAGAGTAATAGAAAAGAAAGTCCAAAAGAAGTGATCGGAGCCCTCTACTTCTTTGTAAATGCTTAAAAATTCTTAAGACTATAGGCTTTCTATTTTCTTTATTACCTGTATATTTGCGACCCTAATACCCGCGGAGGTGGCGAAATTGGTAGACGCACTACCTTGAGGTGGTAGCGCCTTTTACCGGGCGTGGGAGTTCGAATCTCCTCTTCCGCACAAAAAACCCAGACTTAAATCTGGGTTTTTTAATTGCTATATAAATTTACGGTTACATTCTTTCCGGCACCCTAATTCCCAATACAGACATCCCATTTTTCAGCGTCTGTGCCGTTAACTGAGATAAAGCAAGTCGCAGTCTTTTTTTCTCTTCATTCTCTGCATTGGCAATAGAATGTTCCGTATAAAATGAATTGAATGTTTTCGCCAAATTGAACACATAAATCGCCACTTTAGAAGGATCATGTTCTGAGGCGGATTCTTTGAGTACGGTTGGGAACTGTTCGAGGGTGAGGAGGAGTTCTTTTTCTAAAGGCAATAGTGAAAGGTGAAAAGTGAAAGGTGAATGATTGACAATTGACAATTCACCATTCACATCAGCTTTTCTCATAATGCTCTTGATCCTCGCATGTGTATACTGAATAAACGGCCCCGTGAATCCATGGAAATCGATGCTTTCTTCGGGATTGAAGATCATTTTCTTTTTAGGGTCTACACGCAGCAGGAAAAACTTAAGCGCACCTAATCCAATGATATCGTAGAGATCTTTTAATTCTTCTGTTGTGAAATCTTTTACTTTACCGAGCTCTTCGGTTTTTTGTCTGGCTATACTCACCATTTCCTCAACGAGGTCATCCGCATCCACAACCGTTCCTTCCCGGCTTTTCATTTTACCGGATGGCAGTTCCACCATGCCATAACTCAAATGATAAATACCATCGGCTGAAGGCAATTGTAATTTCTGACAAATTAGTTTCAGTACTTTGAAATGATAGTTCTGTTCATCACCTACCACATAAATACTTTGCTGCGCATTGAACTCTTTTTGTTTTTGCTCTGCTAGTCCGATATCCTGCGTGATGTATACGGATGTACCATCTTTTCTTCGAACCAGTTTTTCATCCAATCCATCAGCTGTTAAATCGATCCAAACACTACCATCTTCTTTTTGAAAAAAGACGCCTTTTGCCAAGCCGGTTTCTACCAGGTCTTTTCCCAGCAAATAGGTGTTGCTTTCATAATAGGTCTTATCAAAATCACTTCCGATACGCTGATAGGTTTGGTTGAAACCTTCATACACCCAGCCATTCATGGTTCGCCATAATTCCATGACTTCAGGTTTGCCGGCTTCCCAATCGATCAACATCTGTTGGGTATCTTTCATGATCGGCGCTTCTTTTTCAGCCAGCTCTTTGCTCATGCCGGAAGCCACCAGTTCGTCGATTTCTTTTTTATAAGCGTCATTGAATTTCACATAATAATCGCCCACAAAATGATCACCCTTCATGCCGGTGCTGGCAGGAGTAGCTCCATTGGCAAATCGTTGCCAGGCAATCATGCTCTTACAAATGTGAACACCGCGATCATTAACGATACAGGTTTTCGCTACATCATGACCTGTTGCTTTTAATATTGCTGCGATACTCCATCCTAAAAAGTTATTGCGAAGATGGCCCAGGTGCAATGGCTTATTGGTATTAGGAGAGGAGTACTCTACCATTACTTTTTCCTGTGTGTTATTGTTGAATCCAAATTTTTCATTGGAATGTTGATCAGATAAAAACTGGAACCAATAAGCATCTGTTACAGAAAGATTCAAAAAACCTTTGATGATATTATAGCTGCTGAATAATGTTGGAAATTTTTCGATCAAGGCATTGCCGATTTCTTCGCCTAAGGCGTCAGGTGATTTTTTGAGTTGTTTCACCAATGCAAAAAGTACCACTGTATAATCACCTTCAAATTCAGGTTTGGTAGCATTCACCAGTACGTCGGTTGGTTGTACAGGGATTTCATATAATGCTGTTATGGTACTTGCAGCTGCCTTTTTAATCTGTTCTACAACACTCATTTTCTTAACGGTTTCGGGCGCAAAAGTAATTAATTAACACCTACCTTAGCGGCTTCATGCGAAACTTGCACGAACATATCCGGACATTGATCCTATCCGTGGTTGATTTTTTCTATCCAATTTTTCGAAAGTTCATGCCACATCAGACCTACCGTTATGCGGCCTGTGGTGGCTTTAATACGTTGCTGGATATTACACTTTTCTTTATAGCTTATAATTATGTATTTGAAAAGCAAGTCATTCATCTGCCCTTTATATCCATCAGTGCCCATATCGCTGCATTTTTAGCCGCTTTTACCATCACTTTTCCGGTGGGTTTCTACCTGAGTCGATATGTGGTTTTTCAGGAAACATCTGTTGCCAAAAGAAAACAGATCAGTAAATATTTTTTGGTAGTACTGGGCTGTTTATTACTGAATTATGTGTTTCTGAAACTTTTTGTAGAAGTGTTCGGATGGTATCCAACCCTGTCAAAGATCATCACTACTTTTTTTGTGGTCGCTTTTAGCTATTTTTCACAAAAGAACTTTACGTTTAAAGCTAATAGTTAGTGATCTTCTGTTGAAACATGATTTTTTCTTCTTGTTTTTTCTGTGGATGGATATAAAACATCAATGTAGCAATACCCGTACGTTCAGCATGAATCACTTTGATGTCATGTGCACCCTTACTTAATTCCAATAATCTTCTGTGGTGTGTTAATTCATCCAATGCAGTATATTTCGGATCCCATGCATCAATGAGCAGTTTGCCATCTACATATACTTTCACATAATCATCAGCAGTAATACCTATATCATAAAAACCTGCTTCTGTTTCAATGGTTGTGGTTGCAACTGTTGCAAATGAATCAGCAGGTAAATTTTTTCCAATGGCCCCCCACCAGGTAAAATCCAATTTGTTGAATTCGCCTTGATGAATGGGTACGGAAGAAAGTAAGTTCATAAAAGCATCTTGGTTTGTTGTGGGGTCTGTTTCTTCATTCCATGAAAACCACTGCAGCTTCCAATTTTGTTGGGGGTGGTATTGTTCATAGCCGAATAAGCTGCCACTACTACTAATTTTCCCAAATTGATCTATAAATACATCACCCTCATATTCAAGTCTGATCTCTTTGAAAACAATATTGGGTATTGGTTTTGCCACCAGAAATGAAGGGAAACTATCAGCTCCTTTTTCTGTGATCTCAAATCCTGTTATATTCTTTATTTTCCAATTGCCGATTGACCCTAATACTTCAAAGTGATAGCTGCCAGTACTGTCTATTTGTTTCAACCATAACAATGGATAATTAAAGTTATAGGGGCCCCATTGTGTTATGCGAATATTTTCTTTCCCTTTGGGGTATTCATGGATAGGTCTTTTCGTTACAGGAATTTTTTTAAGCCGTTCATCCGGAACATAATCCATATCCAATGGATCATCTTCTCTTGAAGTATCAATATCATTCGTTCTATCGCCTAACTTCAGACCGGTAGTATGAGCCATTTTCAGGTTACCGCTGAACGCTACTGTATCTGTTCCCATAATATCATACACCGTTTCAGTGGCTGTAAACTGATTTACCGCTATCCAGTAATTCTTGCTTTTGGTATCCCTTACCTGTGCATATTTCCAATCAGCAGGCTGCTGCTCCCTAGACCATAACTTGATGGCTGTTTTGTCATACAAAAAACGATTCAGAGCGATATTATTGTTTTGTCCATGTTCAATGGCAATGCCAATTCTATTAAATGCAAAATCATTGTCTGTAAAATCACTCTCATAACTATACCCACCCCAAATACCATGATCACAATCACGCATTACATTTTTCATGATCAGGTTTCGGCTAAACGTCACTTCTACGCCATTGGTGGGAGCATAAGAAAAGTCATTCCCATATACAAAGTTATCATTACAGCCGCCTTCACCCGTATCCATGGTATGTTGTCCGGCCCAAAGGAAAAATCCATCACCACTATGTGTAGCACTGTTAAAAGCAAAAATGTTGTGGTTGCATTGTTCAAAAACCAGAAAGCCGGCACTGTCTTGTCCGCGTTTATACTTACCATGACTATAACCCCGCACATTCCAATCTACACGGTTATGATAAATGAGGTTATAACTACTCCTGTATAAACCGATACCAATACCGGAATTGAATGAAAAATTGTTGTCAGATACTGTGACGCTGTCACACAATGTCATCATCAATCCGCATTGTCCATTAGTGACGGTATTTCCTGCAATTTTTGCATTATTACATTTCCGCAAATAGATACCGGCTCCATATCGCATCCATTCATCCTGATCATTTTTATGGTAGCTCATCCAATCGCTGATATCTTCTCTGTCGAGATTGCTTTTCAGATGTTGTCGATAATTAAAACTCAGATCGCAATGCTGAATGGAAAGACCGGCAACGCTGTCGGCCAGTATGGCAATTTTATAGCCATTGATAAATGCGTTGTTGATCTGTATATTTTTCGAACCGGGCATGATCTTGATGGCAATACCTTCAAATTCATCCGGTCGTTGTTGATCCGTATTTCCTTTTAGGATAACACCGGTAAAATCCAATTGGATGTTTTCACCGGATACCTGGATCAATGGCTGATCTTCTTCAGCACTTATTTGATAAACACCCGGCGTCAATCTGCCTGAACTGCTGATGATAAGACCCTTTTTGGGGGTGATCAAGGGAAGTTCCTGAGCCGAGGCAGCAAAAAAAGATAGGATGAATAGTAGAAAAGCCGTCCATTGGATTCGCATGCTTAAAACTAAGATTTTCTCTTATTAGAGATGCATTGCGTTCATTTTTACATATGCTACTGCCAGAAACGCATTGATTGGCAAGGTTTTCGGTAAAGCCAGCAGGGTAGAAGAGCGGATTCTGACATTTTTTCATTTATTCCTGTCGTGGCATAATGATTGACATTAGAAAGCCGATTATTCACCAGAAATCAATAGTTATGGGCAAAATAATAGGCATTGACCTTGGAACAACGAATAGTTGTGTGGCCGTTATGGAAGGTAACGAGCCGGTAGTGATTGCAAACGACGAAGGTCGTAGAACAACCCCTTCCGTAGTGGCATTCCTGAAAAACGGAGAGCGTAAAGTAGGTGATCCTGCTAAGCGTCAGGCCATTACCAATCCGCAGAACACCATCACCAGTGTGAAGCGTTTTATGGGTCGTCGTCACGACGAAGTGACCGAAGAAATCAGCCATTGGAGCTATCAAGTAGCAAAAGGTGACAATAATACCGTTCGTGTAGCGATCGATGATCGTTTATATACCCCACAGGAAATTTCAGCCATGGTACTTCAGAAAATGAAGAAAACGGCTGAAGACTACCTGGGTCAGGAAGTAACAGATGCGGTAATTACCGTACCTGCTTATTTTAATGATGCGCAGCGTCAGGCTACCAAAGAAGCCGGTGAAATTGCCGGATTGAATGTTCGCAGAATTGTGAATGAGCCAACTGCTGCGGCGCTGGCTTATGGATTGGATAAAAAGCATACTGATCAGAAGATCGCTGTGTTCGACTTGGGTGGTGGTACATTCGATATTTCTATTTTGGAATTGGGTGATGGCGTATTTGAAGTAAAATCTACCAATGGTGATACTCACCTCGGTGGTGATGACTTTGATAAAGTGATCATGGACTGGTTGGCTGATGAGTTCAAATCTCAGGAAGCCATTGATCTGCGTAAAGACCCAATGGCTTTACAGCGTTTGAAAGAAGCAGCTGAAAAAGCAAAAATTGAACTGAGTTCTTCTGCAGAAACAGAAATTAACCTGCCTTATATCACTGCGGTGGATGGCGTACCCAAACACCTCGTGTTGAAATTAACACGTGCTAAGTTTGAAGCTTTAGCGGATAATCTTTTCGCACGTTGTTTGAAACCTTGTGAGGCTGCGCTAAAAGATGCAGGATATTCTACTTCTCAGATTGATGAAGTGATCCTCGTAGGTGGTTCTACTCGTATTCCTAAAGTACAGGAGATCGTAGAGAAATTTTTTGGTAAGAAACCTAACCGTGGTGTGAATCCGGATGAAGTGGTAGCTGTTGGTGCTGCTATTCAGGGTGCGGTATTAACCGGAGAGGTAAAAGATGTATTGTTGTTGGATGTAACTCCATTAGGATTGGGTATTGAAACCATGGGTAGTGTGATGACCACCATGATTCCATCGAATACAACGATTCCTACCAAGAAAACAGAAGTGTTCTCTACTGCCAGCGATAATCAACCCGGTGTACAAATCCATGTATTACAGGGAGAGCGTCCGATGGCGAATCAGAATAAGAGCTTAGGTATTTTCAACTTGGATGGTATTCCGCCAGCACCAAGAGGGGTTCCTCAGATCGAAGTAACTTTTGATATTGATGCGAATGGTATTCTGCATGTAAGTGCAAAAGACAAAGGCACCGGTAAAGAACAAAAGATCCGTATTGAAGCAGGTAGCGGCTTAAGCAAAGAAGAAATCGAAAAGATGAAGGCAGAAGCAAAAGCCAATGAAGCGAGTGATAAAGAAGCGCGTGAAAAAGTTGAGAAGCTGAATCAGGCAGATAGTCTGATCTTCCAAACTGAGAAGCAATTCAAAGAGTTTGGTGATAAGATCCCTGCTGATAAAAAAGCGCCGATCGAAGAAGCTCTTACCAAACTGAAAGAAGCACATAAAAATCAGGATATTGCTGCTATTGATGCTGCAATGAATGAGATGAATACTGCATGGACTGCGGCCAGTGAAGAAATTTACAAGGCGCAGCAAGCAGCCGGTGCTCAACCGGGAGCAGATACTGCTCAAGGTGCTGCTGATCAGTCTAACGGAAGTGCAAAGAATGATACAGTAGAAGATGCTCAGTTTGAAGAAGTAAAATAAGCATTATAAATAATTTCTTTACCCGGTTCGTCTAGTGGTTAGGACTTAAGACATTTGAGTAGGGGGTAAAGAATTTTAATCTTAGAACACGGGTTCGATTCCCGTACCGGGTACAGATTTAGCCCCCTACTTGTTAATACCCTCATGATCTTTCATGGGGGTATTTTTTTCCTGTTGTTGAGTAGATATTATAGACTATAATATTTCCCACAGACTCATTGAGTACTTTGTATTTTTCTACTGAGCTAAGCCGATTCCACCATTGCAAGCTTTGTCAAATAGTTATAAAATGATAGTTTGTGATAAATGGGCTTATTAAAGAAGCTTATAAAAGAGTTGTTCCAATATGTTTAATTGTTCAAGACAAAGAAAATGATATACAATAATTTATAGGTAATGAAGATATCATATTGAATACTATCTTAATCGAGAATTTATAATTATTGGCTAGTCTAACTTTTCAACGTCCGAATGTTTAATCGTAACAATTTTCCCATCCTTAGTTTTAAATAACAACCTCAGTTCCTTTTGAAAGGGGCTGCCATCAAAATTTATAAATTCTAATATTTCCCCAGTTTCAGTAGATTTAAACTTATCTCCAATCAATAATATTTTTTCACTCCAAGTTATTTTGATTTTAGAATTTGTCATAATTATATTTAAGGGAGATTAATACTTTAGCTTATATAGAATTCTGGATAAGAAACTAGGTAATTCTTTTCGACACATTTCCCACGAGTACTCTTTTAGGTGTGAATTAAAGTTATTAAATATTTTGATATGAAAATTGTCGCCGTACTCGCAAGCACTTCTAAACAAAACTAATTTTTCATCATCCGAAAACTCTGTTTGGGGTATATAGTGACTTGTGACAAATGAAATTTTGCTTTCTATTCTTGGATCAAATTCAAAAGCGTAAACTGGGTCGTCAAAAATACTGTTAGCGTCAATAATTTTATTGGCATTGTTATGCTTTAATAGCGATAAATAAACAGTTCTGTTTTCATTAGGTAATTTACATGAAAAATTTTTGCAGTCAGAATATACTTCTGATAATTGTATTCCGTTAGGAAAAATGTGTTTAAATAAGTCAACGTTATTCTTAATAGAATTAAACTCACATCTTATAATTATATGATTTAAGAATTTAGGAATAGTTCCATGATCTAAGCTGAAAAACGATTCTTTCTCAATAGTGGTATCTAATTTTAAATCGTCTGAAAAATGTGATATATTATTAATATTTATTAATTGAAACACGAACATTTTTTCTTTATCTAAAGCACCAACCCCATCCTTGTATCTTTCAAAAAGAATTAGCTGATCTTTGGTTGAAAAATTATCATATTTAACGAAATGAGTCAGGTCTATAAGATCATAATTTTTCATGTAGACATTTTTGGGAATAACCTGAACGTCTATTGTTTTGTTGTTGTATTGCAAAACTGAAAAGTATAATACCTTAGGGGTTGATGGATATCTAAGTAAACTATCATTTATGTGGTTGACAATTTCAAGTTTAATATTAAATTTTGTGGTTGATTTAATTTGAGAAAATAAATCAGATATACACAATAAGGTAGAAAAAATTAAAATTGAATATTTCATCTATTGATAGATTGTACCTATTAAGCTCATGTAAGGGTCAGTAGCCCCCCAAAAAAAATAATTAATAAAAATAGCAGGAGGGATTCGAACCCTCATCTCGAACTTCGTAAGAGTCGCGTGTTGTCCATTACACTACCGCAAAATTTATGACATATTACAACAAAAAAATGAGATAAAAAAGCACCGATCGAAGAAGCACTCACTAAACTGAAAGAAGCACATAAAAATCAGGATATTCCGGCAATTGATGCTGCTATGGCTGAAATGAATACTGCATGGACTGCGGCCAGTGAAGAAATTTACAAGGCGCAGCAAGCAGCCGGTTAACAGTTTTGCTAACTTTCAAATGGCCGGAGTTTAGGGAAGCTTACAGGAGCAGATGCTGCTCAAGGAGCCACTGCTGATCAATCTAATAGTAGCACTAAGAATGATACTGTAGAAGATGCGCAGTTTGAAGAAGTGAAATAAGCTGAACTGAAAACGATATAAGCCCTGTTTCGATGATTCGGAACAGGGCTTTTTTATATCTGCTGAATCATTTTATTGTTGCCCTGTATTTCGTTGACTACGGTAGCATGTTCTTTGGAATGGAGAATTCGATATTTCTCGATCGGACTCAAACGCTTCCACCAATCTTTAGCAGTTTCTCCAAATAAGATCAACGCTTTGATCTCCATAAATAGCAATTCACTGGTAGAAAAGATCCTAACCTCTCGATAAGGTTTGTATGAAGATGGATGTTTGTAAGTGTACATGTTCAATGTTTTCCCAAAACTATTTTCTTTGATTGTGATTTGATGTTTGGATGGGAAAAACAGGTGTAAATACGCGTAGTTATACTTGATGGAACGCAGATTTTTTCCACAGTAATCCTTTGGATATGATAAGTTATGATTGTTTTTCTATATCCGCGCCAATCATAAAAAATCATGACAATCTGCGTCCCATAAAAAGATGTATACCAGTGATCAAGGTTCTATTTAGTAATCCTGTAACACCATCTTTTCAACTTACCTTCAAAATCAAAAGGCGTTGTAGCTTTAGTAATATCTTTAATCTCTACGGCTTTGATTTCTTCTGTCGCCAAAATGAATTTGGTAAAATTGGTACTGAAGAAAAGTGTTCCTCCTGATGTCATGGCTGCCAATACATCATTGATGAGTTCCACATGATCTCTTTGGATATCCAGAAAATCTTTCATGCGCTTACTGTTACTGAAAGTAGGAGGATCCATAATCACCAGATCAAAACTTTCGGGTTTCAGCGTTTTCAAATACTGCTTTACATCTGCATGCACAAAGAAATATTTATCCTTATCCTTGAAACGATTAATGACCATATGATCTTCAGCCCAGTTCAAATAAGTCTTCGACAAATCAACAGAAGTTACCGAAGATGCACCTCCCGCAGCTGTGTACACTGAAAATGATCCGGTATAACAAAAAAGATTCAGTACCCTTTTTCCGGCAGCCATCTCTCTGGCCATTTGTCTGGTGGTACGATGATCTAGAAATAAACCTGTATCTAAGTAATCAGTTAAATTCACTAAAAACTTCAATCCGTTTTCTTCTACTGTGAAGAATTCTTTTTTGCTGTCTATTTTTTCGTATTGCTCATCTCTGTGCGACATTTTTTTTCTCTGTCGAACAAAGACATGTTCTTTTTTAATACCGGTAATCTCACTGATCACGTCAATACAGGTATCCAACCATGCATCATGTTCTTCATCTGTCATTCCATGTCTGCGTAAATATTCTGCCAAATATATCCTGTCTTCATAAAATTCTATGGCAAAAGGAAATTCAGGAAGATCATGGTCGTACACACGGTAACAGGAGATATGCATTCGCTTGGCCTGCTTATGTCTGTGTTTATAGACTTTCAGCAAGCGATTGTAAAACATTTCCAGTTTCGGATTCTCTGACATGGCGCAAAGATACTATTCGACATCCCTTCCTCCATTCACGTAAAATGAGTTTTATGAGTCGGGCTTTACAGTATATTTAGTACCCAAAACTTAATTGCATGCGAAAACTATTGTTTACGGCACTGGTATGCTGCGCTGCAGGTTCTGTACTTGCACAGGATTACAGCAATACCGCCGAACAGGCAAACAGGCTGAATGCCTTGGTAAAAGCCTACCCACAATCAGCTTCTCTCAAATCTCTGACCAAAACCAATGGCGGAAAAGACATTTGGCTACTAACCATTGGTAGCGGAAAAACAGAGAATAAACCCGCCATTGCAGTCATAGGAGGTGTAGAAGGCAATCATTTGTTGGGCACTGAATTGGCCATTGGCTTTGCAGAACAACTGCTGAAAGCTTCCGGTACAGACAGTATTAAAAATCTCCTGTCCAGAACCACTTATTATGTGTTCCCGAATATGAGTCCGGATGCGATGGAACAATATTTCTCCAAGTTGCGGAATGGTCGCACAGGCAATGCTACAGCTACCGATGATGATCGTGATGGTAAAACCGATGAAGATGGATGGGATGATCTGGATGGGGATGGTAAAATTACCTTCCTGCGTGTAGAATCTGTAACAGGTGATTACAAAGTTCATCCTGACGATGCTCGTGTATTGATCAAAGCAGACATCAGCAAAGGAGAAAAAGGGAAATATAAATTACTGACAGAGGGAATTGACAATGATAAGGATGGTCATTTCAATGAAGATGGGGAAGGCGGAATGGCTTTCAATAAAAACCTTACTTATAATCATAAAACCTTTGCTCCCGGAGCAGGTGATTACCCGGCATCAGAAAAAGAAACCAGAGCCATGCTTGATTTTCTATATGATGCATTCAATGTATATGCGGTTGTAAGCTTTGGAACTAATAATAATCTTTCCAATCCCATTCCCTACAACCCACAAGCAGCCGCACAAAGAATTGTGGCGGGATTATTAGAACCGGATGCAAAGGTTAACGGGATGGTAAGTGATTTGTACAACAAAGTAACCGGTACCAAAGATGCTCCCAGAAGTAATGTAACCGGTGGTGATGTTCTGTCTTGGGGCTATTTCCATTATGGTCGTTATAGTTTCAGTACACCGGGTTGGTGGGTGCCTAAGGCTAGACCTGATACCGCTAAAAAAGAAAAAGCCTTTACGGTAGAAGATGTAACTGCCAATTATTTACGTTGGGCTTCTCAACAAGGAATCACCAATACATTCACAGAATGGAAAACCATTCAGCATCCTGATTTCCCCGGACAAAAAGTGGAAGTAGGAGGCATCGATCCATATGTGATGATGAACCCACCCTATAAAATGGTAGAGCCGGTTGTAAAAAAGCATACAGAGTTTCTAGTAAAGCTTGCCTCACATCAACCGGAAATCAGTATTGAAAATTTGAAAACAGAAAAACTCGCAAACGGCTTAACACGTGTGAGTTTGGATTTGATCAATAAAGGTGGATTGTCTACCCATAGCAAACTGGGGGAAAGAAGTTATTTCATTAAGAAGATAAAACTAGCTGTTCAAACTTCAGGGAAACAAGAAGTAGTGGGTGGAAGAAAAATTCATCTGCTGAATAGTATTGATGCGAACGGATCTGAATCATTCAGTTGGGTTATCAAAGGAACCGGAAAACTGGTGATAGAGGCCGGTTGTCCAACAGCAGGCAATACATCTATTGAAGTCAATCTTTGATCATCACAAATCATTCAATTATGAAACGTTTTAGTAAAAAAATATTAACAAGTCTGCTGGTGCTTATTACCGGCATGACCGTTCATGCACAATTACCTAATCAGGTATTTAAAGCGGCCGGATCTCCTGTTAATCCGAAAGTGACGGTAACCTGGAATCGTTATTACGATCATGCCGGTATTAGTGAGATCTGTAAAAAGATTGCCGCTGCGTATCCTGATCTGGCTAAACTACAATCCATTGGTAAATCATTCGAAGGCAGAGATCTTTGGTGTTTAACCATCACCGATTTCAAAAAAGGCAATCCTGATCGTAAACCCGGTATGTATATCGATGGGAATATTCACTCGAATGAAATTCAGGGTGCAGAGTTTGCATTGTATACTGCCTGGTACTTAACGGAATCTTTTGGGGATACTAAATTTATTCAAGAACTACTGGAGGATAAAGTGTTTTATATCGTTCCAACCATCAATCCTGATGCAAGAGATAGTTACATGCATAAACCCAATACCGGTAGCTCTCCACGTTCTGGTGTAATACCCGTAGACAATGATGGAGATGGGCAAGTGAATGAAGACAGTTATGATGATATCAATAATGATGGACATATCACCATGATGCGCAGAAAAAATCCCAATGGTCGTTGGAAATTAGATCCTAAAGATTCGCGCAATATGATTCAAGTGGGTCCGGATGAAAAAGGAGAATATGAGTTATTGGGTATTGAAGGAATCGATAATGATGGTGATGGAAGAGTGAATGAAGACGGCTACACTTTTGAATATGATCCTAACCGTGATTGGGGTTGGGGATGGCAGCCGAACTATATTCAAAATGGCGCTTACAAATATCCTTTCTCTTTGCCTGAAAACAGAGCGGTGATGGAGTTTGTGATGAAGCATCCGAATATCGCAGCTGCTCAATCATTTCACAATGCAGGGGGTATGATCCTTCGGGGTCCGGGTGGACAAGAAGACATTGGTACTTATAATGCACAGGATATTGCTGTGTATGATGCCATTGCTAAAAAAGGAGAGGAGTTGATTCCGGGATACAAATATTTAGTAGTCTATAAAGATTTATATTCTGCCTATGGTGGTGAATTGGATTGGTTTTATGCAGGAAGAGGAATTTATACTTATTCCAATGAATTATGGACGCCGTATCTGATGTACATGCGTGATGCTACTCGTGATCCTTTTGATAATGCTAGTTTTAGCTTTGATCGTTATCTGTTGTTTCAGGATGCATTTGTACCCTGGAAAGAATATGACCATCCGCAATACGGTAAAATTGAAGTGGGTGGTATGAAGAAAAATTTTGGCCGTGCGCATCCGGGTTTCTTATTAGAGTCTGATGCACATCGCAATATGGCTTTCAGCATTTATCATTGCTTCCACACGCCTAAATTGGAAGTCTCTGAGATCACTGAAAAAGATTTGGGTGATGGATTGAAAGAAGTAACGGCTGTTATTTATAATGGCAGATTAATGCCTACGCATAGTAGTCAGGATGCCAAGAATAAAATTGAACGTCCAGATTATATTACACTCACTACATCCGGTAAAATACTGAGTGGCATGCAGGTGGAGAATAGAGATTTGAATTTGAGTAAGGAGCAAACCAACAATCCTCAAACCATTGAAGTACCCAATATTCCCGGATTGGGGTCGGTGACGGTGAAATGGATTGTGCAGGGAGGAGGAAAATACACGGTGAATGTAGACAGTAAAAAAGGCGGTACTGCTTCTGCCTCAAAATAAAGTAATCTGTGAATCTGTGGCTAATATGAAAGCCACAGATTCACAGATTTTATTTCAGTTTTGCCAATGCTTCTTTAATTCTTCCCCAAGCTTTCTCAATATTCCCCATACTATTTGCAAAGGAGAAGCGTACACATTTTGGTTCTCCAAATGCATCCCCCATTACAGAAGATACATGTGCATTGTTGAGAATATACATGCTAAGATCAGCTGCGTTTTGTATGGTTTGTGTTCCATCTGATTTGCCATAGTAAGCACTTACATCCGGAAACACATAAAAAGCACCTTCAGGTTCAAAACATTTGAATCCGGGTATTTCACTCACTAATTGCAAGGTTCTCGCTCTTCTTCTTGTAAATTCTTCGGTCATTTCCATGGATGGACGAAGATCTCCCGTCAATGCAGCTACTGCAGCTTTTTGGGTGATAGAGTTGGTGCCGCTGGTAAACTGTCCTTGTAATTTTTCACAGGCTTTAGCGATCTGTGCGCTGGCAGCGATATATCCTAAACGCCATCCGGTCATGGCAAAACCTTTGCTCAATCCATTGATCAATACCACACGGTCTTTTAAATCTTCAAACTGTGCGATGCTTTCATGTTTGCCCACAAAATTGATGTACTCATAGATCTCATCAGAAATGATGGCAATATGGGGATGCTTACGAAATACTGCTGCCAATGCTTCTAATTCGGCTTTGTTGTATACGGCACCGGATGGATTACAAGGTGAAGAGAACATGAATACTTTGCTTCTCGGCGTTATCGCAGCTTCTACTTCTGCGGCAGTGGCTTTGAAATGATTCTCAACACTGGTTCTGATCTCAACTACTTTACCTCTGGCAATTTTCACCAATTCAGAATAAGTAACCCAATAGGGTGTAGGGATGATCACTTCATCACCTTCATCTACCAACGCTAAAATGGCATTGGCCAAACTTTGTTTGGCACCTGTTGAAGTAACAATATTTTCGGGTGCATAATCAAGATGATTATCGCGTTTGAGTTTGGTGCAAACGGCTTCTCTCAAATCAAGAAAACCGGGAACAGGTGTATAGTGACTCCAGTTATCATTGATGGCTTTGATAGCAGCGTCTTTGATATGCTGGGGTGTATCAAAATCGGGTTCACCTAAACTGAGATCAATCACATCAATGCCTTTGGCTCTGAGTTCACGACCAAGCTTGGCCATCTTAAGGGTTTCCGGTTCATTAAAACGATTGAGAAGCGATGATAATTCCATGATTCTTTGCATTAACTAAAATCTATACATGAATTTTTGCGAGCGAAAGTTCGTAAAAACTATGCAAACGCCTGTAAGTTTTAAAGCAAATGCACTGTTTTGGTTAAAAAATGTGCAGTATTTGTTTATCAATACGCTTTTCTAGGTTGGCAGTAGCGCTTTTTATTCAATAACTGAGCACGAACTTATCTAAATTAGGTAGTCGCTTTTTCTTTCGCTTGATCTCGTGTTCATAGATCAATTGCCCAAGATCTCGGAGAAATGGATAACCAATGCTATCATAATCATAACGATCATCATTGAAAATGCCATCACTGTTACAGTGAATGGTAGCACTCAACATGAATTCGATCTTGTTTTCAAAGTCTACGATATACGCGATGTCTGTTAAGAATCCGTATGCTCCTCCAATTTTATTGAAGATGCGAATATGTTTGGGTCTGTCGCCTTTTGCAGCACCGTACAATAAAAATTTTACAGATGCATCCCAAACCTCATCTTTTGGGTACAATGGATATTTACTTTCCGGTGGAAAACAACTCATGGCTGCATACAGAAAATCAGTATCCGTTTTTTTCAATTTAAATCTGGATTTTTCAGGGAATGATTCCGGAAACAAAACAGATTGTAACATGTTATGAAGATCATTTAAATGGATGCGATTCTTTTCAGAGAAGTTGAAAGGCTCTTCAATCAGCTTATTACCAGACATATATCCCTTACCCAATTTGCATTCAAAAGAAGGAAAGATCACTTCACTTTTTAAAGATGGCTGTTCATATACAACTTTACCATCTCGATCAAGAAAAAAAACGGGATGGGTCGTTCGATTTTGTTGTTCAGTTCTGCTCACACTCAGCCAATGTCTGATCACTGCATCCGGATACCGTTTTTCTGTTAATTTTTTTTGGATGTATTCCTGTCCAAGAAACTCATACAATCTGTTATAAGCATCATTATCACTCACCAAAAATATTTTCCTGATGAATAAGGCAATACAAGGTCTATCCGGCGAATCCTCTAATGTTTTGCCTATATATTTTGATGAATCATGGCTATCTGTAATCATGGTGGTATGCATATCCACCCCTTCAATATTCAGCTCATTGAGTTTTTCCAATGCCAGAAAAGCTAGCGGCATTTTCACAGTGCTGGCCGGATAAAAATATTGGTCTGGTTGAAGGTTGAAAGAATAGTCGGTAAACTGCGGTCTATTCTTTCGGTCTCTATCTATTTGCGTATACTTGATTTGTATTATCCAATCTTTATAATGCTTAAGTGCTTCTCCGAACTGATCGGGTTTGGTTTGCATCAATTGTTCCAGAAAAACCGTGTTCATGTTCGATACTTGTTTAGACTGCCCAAATGCAGCAGATAGTGTGAAGGAAAGAATGGATAACAATAGTAAGCGCATGATCAAATGTAATAAATGACTTAGAAATGTCTGTGTTGGGATATTGATATTATATAAAGGAGCAGTTTTATAACAAATGGACTATCACTATATGTCTTACATTTGGCTATAATTTTTATGCATGCCACACGAAGCAATTTCGGTATTTGATATGTTTAAAATTGGTGTTGGGCCCTCCAGTTCCCATACCCTGGGTCCATGGAGAGCTGCTATGCGCTGTGTTGATACGATAAAAGCCAAAGGGGGATTGGATCAAGTACTTTCTATAACTGTTTTACTTTATGGCTCTTTAGCAAAAACAGGGAAAGGACATGGAACTGATATTGCAGTAATGCTTGGTTTGTGTGGTGAAGATCCGGTAACAATAGATGTCAATAGCATTACACCCAAAATTCAACAAATACAAAGTGTACAACAATTGACATTGGGAGGGGAGCATACTATTCGATTTGTATTACCGGATCATCTTCAGTTTTTGTTCAATGAAACAATGCCATTTCACCCTAATGGACTTTCCTTTTTGATTGAACTAAAGAATGGCGAACATTGGAGTGAGACATACTATTCTATTGGTGGAGGATTTGTAGTAAAAGAGGGTGAAGATAAAAATGCACAACAGCAAGTTGATCTTCCATTTCCGGTAAATACAGCAGATGATTTACTGCATTGGTGTATGAAGACAGGCATGTCGGTGAATGAAGTGGTGATGGAAAATGAACAGGCATGGCGTTCAGAAGAAGCCACCCGTTCAGGCGTGTTGAATATTTGGAATACCATGCGCGATTGTATTTATCGAGGTTGTCATACCAAAGGCGAACTGCCCGGAGGACTACAAGTAAGAAGAAGAGCATTTGATCTGAATAAAAAACTGATACAACAAAATACCTACACGGATTATTCCTCTTGGATTGAGGCGATTAGAAAGGGTGGACATGATTTCAAATACATTCTCGATTGGGTGAGTTGTTTTGCATTGGCAGTGAATGAAGAGAATGCCTCATTTGGAAGAGTAGTGACTGCACCTACCAATGGGGCAGCAGGTGTGATTCCGGCTGTATTACAATATTTTATTGCATTCTGTGACGGATTAGATGATGAGAAAATCATTCGTTTCTTACTCACTGCTTCTGAAATTGGCTGTATTTTCAAAAAAGGAGCCACCATTTCTGCTGCAATGGGTGGTTGTCAGGCTGAAATTGGGGTATCCTCTGCTATGGCTGCCGCTGCACTTACCGAATCTTTAGGTGGTACACAGCGTCAAACCCTGATGGCTGCTGAAATTGCCATGGAACATCATTTAGGATTGACTTGCGATCCGATCGGCGGATTGGTGCAAGTACCTTGTATCGAGAGAAATACCATGGGAGCAATTAAAGCCATTACTGCTTCACAATTGGCATTACAAAGCTCTCCCGATTATGCCAAAGTGAGTCTGGATAAAGTCATCAAAACCATGTGGGATACTGCATTGGACATGAGCAGCAAGTACAAAGAAACCGCAGACGGGGGATTGGCGATACATATTCCGATTAGTCTGCCGGAGTGCTAAGTTTGATTTCTTGATCTGTGATTTTTTGATTTGAAAAGATCAAGAAATCACAGATCAAAAAATCGCAGATAAAATGACTTCACGAAACTGATTTGTAAGCTGTAACTTTACCAGAAATGCACCATGGCGAAACAAATCATCATTCTCGGTGCCGGATTTGCAGGCTTACAGTTAGCACGCAGACTGAAGGGAACTGATTTTGATATTACCCTGATTGACCAGTACAATTTTCATCAGTTTCAACCGCTGTTTTATCAGGTAGCTACTGCCAGATTAGAACCCAGTTCTATCTCTTTTCCCCTTCGCAAAGTTTTTCAGAATAAAACCAATGTGCATGTACGTATTGCAACTATTAAAAAAATAGATAGGGTTACAAAAGATGTATATACCGATGCAGGTATTTTTCACTACGATTATCTTGTCATCGCTACCGGCTGTTCTACCAATTACTTTGGCAATGAAAATATTGAACGATTGGCTTTTCCAATGAAGTCCACTACAGAAGCCATTGCTTTACGAAATCATATACTCCTCAATTTTGAAAATGCATTGAACGCTTCCGGTGAAGAGTTGAACGCTATCATGAATATTGTGGTAGTGGGAGGTGGACCAACAGGTGTTGAGTTATCAGGGTCTTTGGCTGAACTTAAAAAAAATATTCTACCACGTGATTATCCTGATATGGATTTTTCCAGCCTTAATGTGTATTTGCTGGAAGCAGGCCCGGCTTTATTAGGTCCAATGACTAAAGTGTCACAAGAAACATCAAAGACCTATCTCGAGTCGATGGGTGTTCAGGTAAAACTAAATACGCAGGTAAAAGATTATAACGGACAATCTGTTTTGCTGGCAGACGGAACCCATATACCAACCAAAACATTGATATGGGCTGCGGGTGTTACAGGAAATGTACCGCAAGGTATCGATGCTTCATTATTGGTTAGAGGGAATCGAATTAAAGTAGATCTTTTTAACAGGATGGAGGGAGCAGATAATATTTTTGTTCTGGGCGATATTGCTTATATGGAAACCGAAGGGTTTCCGAAAGGACATCCGCAATTAGCCAATGTAGCCATTGCACAGGCTAAAAATCTGGTACAAAACTTAAAGCGAATAGAGCATGGAAAAGTACTGCAACCATTTGTTTACACAAGTCCCGGAACCATGGCTACGGTTGGTAAAAGAAAAGCAGTAGTGGATTTACCCTTCATGAGTTTTCAAGGACGTTTCGCTTGGTTTGTATGGATGTTCTTGCATCTAATGCTGATACTCAGTGTGAAAAATAAACTTTTCATCTTTATCAACTGGGCTATCAGTTATTTTACCAACGATACGACATTACGTTTAATACTTCTACCAACAAAACAGCAAACAGAGTCATATAAAGAAGTACCATTACCACTTGAGGAGCGGATGCACCATCTTTAGTTTAGATCTTTGATTTCTTGATTTTTTGATTTGTGATTGAACTGCTTATTTACAATGATTAATCAAGAAATCACAGATCAAGAAATCACAGATCAAAAAATCAAAGATTCTGAATAGTCTTTAATCTCATTATACAAAGTTCCTCTCTCCACCGGTTGTCTGTTCACTTGTTTGATCAAACGAACCAGTTCCTCTGTAGACATGGTAGGCGTTTGTTCTTCACTGCCTGCCATTGCATAAATCTTAGTGGAGTCATCAATGGTTCCATCAATATCATTCACGCCAAAAGATAAAGTCAGTTGCGCATTTTGTCTGCCCAGCATTGGCCAATAAGCTTTGATGTGCGGGAAGTTATCCATGTATAAACGAGATACGGCATACATCCGCATATCTTCTACAACTGAAGATTCCGGAATATGGCTCATATCATTATCCTTATTACGGAACTTAAGTGGGATAAACGTATTGAATCCTCCTGTCTCATCCTGCAACTGACGCAATCTTTCCATATGATCAATACGATGCCAGAACTGTTCGATATGTCCATACAATAAAGTGGCATTACTATGCATGCCTAATTGATGTGCTGTTTTATGAATGTGCAACCAGCCATCAGCATCGACTTTATCTTCACAGATCTGCTTGCGGATTTCCGGGTGAAATATTTCTGCACCACCACCGGGCAAGGAGTCAAGACCTGCCTCATGTGCCAATCGCATACCTTCTTCCACACTTACTTTGGCTTTTCGGAACATATAATCAAGCTCAACAGGTGTGAAAGCTTTTACGTGCAAATCGGGACGATGCGCTTTGATGGTTCTCAATAATTCAAGGAAAAAATCAAGATTCATTTTGGGGTGAACACCACCCACAATATGCACTTCTGTTACCGGCTTGCCATCATAACTTTTAACGATATGCATCATTTGTTCAATGCTCAATTCCCAACCTTCTTCACGATGTGCGTAGAGACGAGAGTAAGAACAGAACTTGCAGGAGAACACACAAACATTCGTGGGTTCAATATGGAAGTTTCGATTGAAGTAAGTTTTATTTCCATGTTTTTCTTCTCTTACCCAATTGGCCAGGGCGCCTAAGTATGATAATGACCCTTTTTCGAAAAGGGTAACGCCATCCTCAAAACTGATACGCTCTTTTCTAAGGATTTTTTCACCAATATTTTTCAAGTCATGATCTGCCTGTGTAGCTACCAAAACAAATGGGTCTGAAATTCTCGCGCTCATCTTCACTTTATTTGATTACAAAAGTACGATTATTCATTTAGCTGCAAGCTGCAAGTCACAAGCTGCAAGTTTCTAGAGATATATCGCTATTATGGGTAATACAACTTTCCTCAAACATACAAGCCTGAAGCTTGCAGCTTGTAACTTGCAGCTTTCTTCCTCAAGTTCATGAATTTTATATAGATTCGTTGGTCATGCTGAATAAACAGCAGAACAGATAGATGGTTCATCTCTAATCGCATAATCTATGTCTATTAAACTAAGGCTAACTTTTTTAAGTTTTTTTCAGTTTTTTGTTTGGGGTGCCTGGCTCACAACATTAGGATCCTACGGATTTGGGTTTAAAAACTGGACAGGAGCCCAGTTTGGAGCTGTTTTCTCTACTTTAGGACTTGGTTCATTAATCATGCCTGCTCTCATTGGTATTATAGCAGATCGTTGGATGAACGCAGAAAAACTCTATGCCTTATTGCATATTTTCTACGGACTCACACTTTTTGTATTACCCTATATTGATGAGCCCAACACCTTTTTTTGGGTATTGTTGGTGAGCATGTGTTTTTATATGCCAACGATCTCTTTATCCAATTCACTTTCCTATCGAATTCTGATCGATAACCGGTTAGATGTGGTAAAAGTATTTCCACCCATCAGGGTATGGGGTACTATAGGTTTTATTGCAGCCATGTGGACTACCAATCTATTGAGTGATCCGCAATCACCTTGGGAAACGGGTAAAGCCTTGGGAGAACAAATTGCATCATTGACCGGACATGCCATCAATGCCAATCAGTTTTATATCGCAGGTGTTTTTGCGATCGTATTAGGAATCTATTCTTTCTTTTTACCCAAGTGTCCTCCGGAAAACAAAGGGAGAGGAGCAGGTTCTTGGATGGATAATTTAGGTTTGAAAGCCTTCAAATTATTGGGTAATTATAAGATGGCTATTTTCTTCTTGTTCTCTATGTTCTTGGGTGCGGCTTTGCAATTGACCAATATGTATGGAGATACGTATCTCAAAGACTTTGAAAAAATAGAGCAGTATGCCGATTCATTTGTGGTAAAATATTCAACCATCATCATTTCTATTTCTCAGATATCAGAAACACTCTTTATCCTGGCGATTCCATTCTTTATGAAAAGATTTGGTATCAAAAAAGTGATGCTCATTTCCATGTTTGCCTGGGTATTAAGATTTGGCTTATTCTCTTTTGGCAATCCCGAAGGATTGTTCTGGATGATCATCCTGTCGAACATCGTCTATGGAATGGCATTCGATTTCTTTAATATTTCCGGTTCCTTATTCGTAGAAACTTCTATTGATCCCGAGATACGCTCATCAGCCCAAGGTTTATTCATGATGATGACCAATGGTTTCGGAGCCATCATGGGCAGTGTACTCAGTGGCTGGATGATTGATGGATATTATTTGTTGCCGGATGGAAGTAAAGACTGGTCAGGTATCTGGATGGTATTTGCCATTTATGCATTGTTCATCGCCGTCTTTTTTGGAATACTCTTCCGTCATAAGCATAATCCGGCGGTGGTTGAGCATGCGAGGCATTGAGCTTCGAGCCGTGAGCTACGAGCCGTGAGCTTTTTGTCGAATTAATATTCGATATGAGATAAAAAAATCCACTGATTTAGTTTGATCAGTGGATTTTTTTTATCTAATAAGCTCGTAGCTCGTAGCTCGAAGCTCACAGCTTAAATATGCGCCTGAATCTTCTTATCCAACACAGATTTAGGAACTGCACCAATTTGTTTGTCGACGATCTGTCCACCTTTTATGAAAAGGATGGCAGGGATAGAAGTGATACCATAATTCACACTGAGGTTCGGGTTATGGTCAACATTTACTTTACCTACATTGATCTTACCGTCATAATCTTTCGCCAGTTCTTCAATAACGGGTCCGATAGCACGGCAAGGTCCGCACCACTCTGCCCAGAAATCTACTACGGTCAGTTTATCACTATCCAGCACGGTAGACTGGAAATTCGCGTCTGTTAATTCTAAAGCCATTGTTTTTATTTTTTAGATGTTTAATTTTTTGAAAAGTCCATCGTCCATGGTCGATGGTCCATAGTTAGCAATCTCTGCTTTGCCATGGACAATTTGCTATGGACTATGGACCAAAAGACAAATTTAAGCCCAAACCCCCATCTCTGCCCCTTTGACTTTTCCACGGCTGTTATTAATGACGTTAGGGCAGGGTAAACCTGACAGGGGGGCACAAATAAGGAATAAGGAAAAGGAAACAAGAAACAAGAAATGGGTGGGGTTGCAGGAATGAAGAAAGATATGTATTTTTATTAATGTGTGGGGGGAGTGCGTAAATCATTCTTTATTTAATGAATTTGCGTAGTGCTGAAATATAAGAGTTAGCAACAATGCAAACAAAATTACCTATGACTATTAACGACTGGAAAATAGGCGAACTAATCGGTGAAGGAGGACAGGCCCAGGTTCATAAAGCGACACTTAAGGGAGATGCAACTATTTATGCAATAAAGAGATTTAAAAACCCCAAAAGAGAGGAACGCAGCAAGACGGAAATATTAAATATGAAGTCTTTAAAATCCTTAGGAGTTAATGTTCCAGAAATAATTGATAGTGGAGAGTATAAAGCTGGAAGGCCCTATTTTGTTACAATCTACTATCCAAATGGAAGTTTAGAGGAAGAACTTAAAAATGGATGTAAGAATATTGATAGAATAGAATTCGCTAAAAAACTTTGTGCAGAAATTAGAAAACTTAATAGTGCTGGATATGTTCATCGCGACTTAAAACCTGCAAATATTCTTTTAGATGATGAATATAACCCTGTAATCGCAGATTTTGGACTAAGTCACAATACTGATGAAGAAACCGGATACACAAAATCAGGTGAGCCATTAGGTTCGACACATTACATTCATCCCAAGGCGTTTGAGGCAAAACAAATTGAAAAGAGACTTCATATTGGCTTCGATGGATATTCATTTGGGAAAATGTTATATGAAATTTTAACTGGAAATCCACTTTATGGTTTCAGTGAACCAAAAAGCGCTGAAGAATTTAAAGGAACAATCCAAGATTCATATATAGCAAACAAAATGCTTCGCTCAATAAAAAACTTGCTGTCAAGCGACCTAGATGCTCTCGTTTCTTATTGGGCGAAGTTTCCATCGGAATTGGAGCACGTGCTAAGTCCACCATTTGAATCTCAAGACATAGACGAATCAACTGCAAAAAAGCTCAGAGACATTTATCTTAACAAATCAAAAAAACTGGACGCTACATCTAGCAAATCACCTATACATCCTGATGATATCAAAGATGAAGTGCTAACATTTATCAAAAAATGCGGTGCACTTAGTTTCCTTGATAATTTAATGACAGAATTCGGAGAATCAGAGAAGGTTCAAATAATCGAAAATGCAAATCTGAGAGAAACATTAGAAGGCGTTGGGGTTAAATCTAACTATGGTATAGAACCACTTACTGATGTTGGACGAAAACAATCATTAGTGAAGATTGAAATACTGATAAATCTTCCGAAACAAGAAAAGAAAATAGGCATTTCAATTTTATCGAATACTCCATTTACAAACATAATCTTATGTCAAATTGTAAAAAATGCGGAATGGATTGATATCGACCAAGACTCCGTTGTAAAAATAGTCGTAGACGAAGATTCCAGAATTGACAAATCATATTTATCAGAAATAGAAGAATTCATTATTAATTCAATAAAATAACAAATCATGGCACTAACAACACGACAAAAAGAAATGATTGCTGACAAGCTCAAAAGAATTAATGGAGCTTGCCCTATTTGTTCTCAAAAGAACTGGACAATAGGTGACGAAATTGTAAGCGCGACAAGTGTCTCTTTAGGTGGATCAACTGTAATGGGTGGACCTTTCATTCCTATGGCCCAAGTTGTGTGTAACAACTGTGGATTTGTCTCCCATCATGCGGTCGCACTATTAGGAATTTCACTTAACGACTAAAGGAATAATGCACTGTTGCTAACAGCGGTTTTGAGCCATGCCGGCCATCCTCTTAAATTGTAACCCTCGTTACCAATTTTTTTCTATCTTAGCCTGACAAATAATACTAACCATTCCGGCACAGCTCAAAGCCGCGAAACGTTGTGCGTCATCCAAAACTTCCGACCCTAATGTTTATGACAAGGAAATGGTTTCTATTACCGATTTTGCTTCTGACAATTTCATTGAATGCATGTGGACAGAAAAAGAAAGATAGTGTTGATGAGACTGAAATGAAGCCCTATCAACTTCTGGACATTCAGGAAAATGTCTCTTTGGTTAAATTAATTGCTAACCCTGAAAAATATAATGGTAAGCGAATACAAGTAATCGGATACTTACATCTGGAATTTGAAGGCAATGCTATTTATTTACATGAAGAAGATTTTAAACGGAGAATAAGTGCAAACAGCTTTTGGGTAGAATTTTCAAGCAAGCTGACAAAAAAGAGAGACCTCAATAAATTTAATGACAAGTATGTAATTATCATCGGAACGTTCAATGTAAATGAGAAAGGACACATGAGAATGTTCGGTGGAACTTTAGATGATATTGTTAGGTTAGACCTTTGGGATATTAAATAATAAAATCGAAAGGACAAACACACAACATAGTATTTACAAAAGCATGGCTGAAGTGCTATTTTCAATAATCAATCGTTAATCAACGACAAAGCAAAAGTAAAGCTACATTGAATGGAAACCTTTATAAAGCTCCGAAACTTCCCAAAAGTTTATTACCTATTCGTTCATCTTCAAAAACTTATAATCCGTAAACTCTAAAAACGGATGTACAGATAACACTAAACTTTTGACTTCTCCATTCTCTATAGTAAACGGCCAAACCGTTTTACCAAACATCGGATGGTTGTATTGAATGATACCTTTTGGAAAGTTCCGAAACTTTCCAAAAGGTTATTATCTGCAAAACTCGAAAATTCAGGGTTTAAAATGAATATTTGATTATTCTTGCCACACAAACCTCCAATATGGAACCCAAACGCTTTCAGGATGAAAATAAGCGTATTAACGATTTTCAGACCCAAGTGTTGGTCCGGTGCATTGCCTGTAGCAAGAAAGCAATGGCCAAAGTGGATTACACCCTGAAAAAAGCAAGACTATTTTGTCCGGAATGTAGCTATAATAAGGAAGTGACTACCGAAACAACCGTTTTAGGCGTAAAAGGGTACTGGCAATTGGCAGCGCATGAATATTTTGGGGCCGAACTTTGGTTGCAATACCCTTTTAAAGATGATGTTTTTTTTGCGTTCAATGATGATCATCTTAATTATTTGGAACAATACATTGAGGCTACCTTGAGGGAACATAAAGACCGTACACATTTTACTCTTCTTGAAAAGCTTCCCAAATTTTACCATGAATCAAAAAACAGAGAAGGGCTGTTGAAGATCATTAAAAAGTTAAAGAAATAGATATAGACGTAAAAGTTGTCAACTCAACTTCTTAAGTAAAACACAGAAGTATTTCTTTAATTCTTTTCGATAAAATAACTAAAGTCTTTACATTAGGATGTATCAAATCTAACCAATGACAGTCCAAGAAGTGCTCACTCAGCTAGAATCACTCAGTAACGAAAAAATGATGGCCATCAATACCAAAGCCGGTGCAGGTAAGAACCAGTTTGGAGTGAAGATGGGTGATATCAGAAATATTGCCAAAAAGCTAAAGACCAATCATGAATTGGGTTTACAGCTGTGGAATGCCGGTAATATTGAAGCGCAGTTTCTGGCGATACTCATCATGAAACCTGATCTACTCACCGCGAAGCAGTTGGATACGATGGTTCAACAAATTGATTTTACCCATGTGGCTGATTGGTTCAGTTCTTATATTTTGAAAGATCATCCTGATAAAGAAGAATTGAGAATACAATGGCTGAAGTCGAAAAACAAATGGGCTTTGCGTGCCGGTTGGAGTCTGATGGCCGGTAAGATCGCCAGAGATGCCGGTGAATTAGATTTAGATGCTTTATTAAAACAATTACAAAAAGAAATGCCCAAAGCAGTACCCGAAGTTCAGTGGACGATGAACTTTGCATTGGCATACATCGGTATTCATCATCCTGCCTATCGTAAAAAGGCATTAAGTATAGGCGAGGAGTTAGGAATTTATCGCGATTATCCTGTTTCTAAAGGATGTACTTCTCCATTCGCACCCATTTGGATCAACGAAATGGTCAAGCGACAATCAAAATAAAAACTCCGTGAAACTCTGCGCCAAACTCCGTGAAACTTTGTGGTTTTATTTTTTTACCACAGAGTGACGCAGAGTTTAAACACGGAGTTGCACGGAGGATGAATGAAATAGTCAAAAGACAATC